>CAZAUP010000067.1:0-8110 GCA_964488415.1 uncultured Lachnospiraceae bacterium | reverse complement strand
CCGTCCATCTCTACCAGCATTTGATTTAACGTCTGCTCACGCTCATCGTGACTGCCGCCCATGCCGGTACCGCGTCGCCTTGCCACTGCATCAATTTCGTCAATAAACACAATGCATGGTGCATTTCTTTTCGCATCCGCAAATAAATCGCGGACACGGGAGGCACCCACGCCGACAAACATCTCTACAAAATCCGAGCCGGAAATAGAGAAAAACGGCACCTTCGCCTCTCCTGCCACTGCTTTTGCAAGCAGTGTCTTACCGGTTCCGGGCGGTCCCTCTAATAGAACGCCCTTCGGAATACGCGCTCCCACCTTGGTAAACTTAGCCGGGTCGGCAAGAAACTCGACAATTTCACTGAGCTCCTCCTTTTCCTCAATTAAGCCTGCCACATCCCTGAAGGTGGTAGTTCCGTTTACCGTCATCCGCGCGCGGCTCTTTCCAAAGTTCATCATCTTATTATTGCCGCCGGAGGACTGTGCATTAAAGAACGAAAACATCAGAAAAATCGCCGCAAATGCAAGCAGATACGGAAGCACACCGGTCAAAAACCAGTTCGGCTTTGTCACTTCATGAACATAGACCTCCAGACCCTTCTGCAATGCCGCATCCTCAGCCTTGGACACATCCGTCACCTGAAACACCTTTACCGTACCATCCGTCAATACGGCCCGTACCTCACCCGTCGGTGTCTCCTCATTCGGATAAATGGAAACTCCTGCAATTTTTTCGTCCTGCAGGTCCATATAATAATCTTTCAACCCGTACTTTTCCTCATTCTCCTGCAACAAATCCGAAAAATACGTTGCGCAAAACAAAATTAGAATAATGCAAAAAATATAAAAGCCGAAACCTCGCATGGATTTTTTCAAAACGAAATCCTCTCTTTCCTTATCAATATCACTCTTCTACCACACCGATATACGGAAGGTTACGATAGTGCTGGGCGTAGTCCAGTCCATAGCCTACCACAAACAAATCCGGTATGGAAAATCCGGTATAATCCACCGGAACCTCTATAACGCGGCGATCCGGCTTGTCAAGCAGCGTGCAAAGTCTCACACTCTTCGGATTTCTCGCCTGCAGCAGCTGCATCAGGTGATGAAGCGTCCGTCCCGAATCGATAATATCCTCTACAATTAAAACCTCTTTTCCTTCAATGGAGTCGTCCAGATCCTTTACAATCTTTACCCTTCCGGAGCTTTCCGTCCCGTTGCCGTAGCTCGACACGGACATAAAATCGTGCGTTACCGGTACGGTAATATGTTTTACCAGCTCGCACATAAAAAATACGCCACCCTTTAAAATGCAAATGACATGCAGCTCTTTTCCGGCATAATCCTCACTGATTTTTGCACCGATTTCACAAATTCTTTTCGTTACCTCTTCCTCGGAAATGAGTACTCTTACTTCATCCTTCATCTTTGCTTCCTCCGTATAATTGTACTTCCAAAACTGTTTTTGTTGTTTCCTCCACCCGATAATTATCACAGGCACGCACCCACGGTACAAGCAGCACCTGTACCTCATCTGCCAGCAGCAGCCGCTTTCCCCGTTCGCTCTTCGCAATCTTCTTTTCTGCAAACAATGCTTTTACCGGCTTACTTCCGGAAAGCATTCCCAACCGGTCACCCTCTCTGCGCACGCGCAACCTTAGTATACCTTTAATCTTATCATAATCAAACCATTTCGTATACTCATTTCTTGGGATTTCTTCGCTTTTTTTGTAGGGAAACGTGCGAAGCCTTATTTTTTCTCCTTCCGGTCCCAGAAAATATTCTCCGGGAAGCTCCACAAAAATCTCCTCTGCCGCTTTTTCCGTCTCTTCCTTACCTTGCCCTGCCGTGGTTTCTCGCAGCACCAGCCGCTCAAATACCCGCTCTGCTACCATTCCGTACGGCAAAGAAGCCTGCTTTCCGCTCTGCTTCGTACAAAGGGCACATACCGCTTCTACATGCTCTCTCGTAATATCCTTTGCACTTCCCCCCACCTGTGTCAGCAGCCGGTGTATTACCTTTCTCTGCATAAAGGGGTGCAATGCCAAAAAGTCAGCAATTTCAACCTCAGTTCCGTGTCTTACCTTTACGTTTTGTTCACAAAACGCCTCTATCTGTGCGGAAAGATACTCGTTCAGCTCCGAAAGCTCTGCCGCTGCCGCTGCCGCATGGCGTATCGCCCCGCCATTCACCTGTTCCTTTGCATAGGGAAGAATACAGTGTCTGATTTTATTCCGGGTATATCCGGTTTCCTCATTCGTACTATCCGTACAGTATGGCAGCCCCTGTTCTTTCAGATAGTCCTCTATCTCCCCCCTGCCGCAAAAAAGCAGCGGGCGGATCAGCTTATCCCGCTTTGCCGGTATTGACGCAAGGCCGGAAACAGAGCTTCCACGAAACAGATGAAACAACAGCGTCTCTGCCACGTCATTTTGCTGGTGGGCAAGCGCAATCCGGTCATAGCCATGCTTCCCGGCAAGCTGCGCCGCCGCCTGATGCCGCACCTCTCTGCCTGCCTCCTCAAGTCCCATGCCATACTCCTTCGCATAACGCGGCACATCTGCGTGTACCGCATAAAAAGCCACCCCGGACTGCTTACAGAACGCTTCGGCAAACGCTTCATCCGCATCTGCGTCTTCTCCCCGAATTCCATGGTTTACATGAAACGCCCCCAGCGAAAAGGGAAAGGTATCCTTTAGCTCTTTCAGTACCGCAAGCAGGCAGACCGAATCCGCACCGCCGGACAAACCGATTAACACCCTCTCGCCCGGTTCTATCAGCGAATGCTCTTTTATAAACCGTTCTGTTCTTTTTGCCAAATCACTCTGCATGCAAACTCCTCCGGTACATTCCTTCCCTTATCCATAGTTTTCCTGTCTCTTTGCTTATTCTACACTACTCTGACAAAAAAGGCAAGTTGCCTTTCGCTAATTTCCGGACTTCACTCCATTCAGGTAATACGGCAGCTGCTTCTTCACCACCTCCGCCACCATAACCGTCATATCGTCATTGGGTTTGTATTCACAGGCTTCTAATGCCGCCCTTAAAATTTCTCCTGCCACACACTGCGGTGTCCGGTCCGTCTGTTTCTGTCCGGTCCCGAACAATACCTCCTCCAGACGGTCTCCCAGTGCCTCCGGCACACCGTCGCTCATCATAATCACATAGTCTCCGTCATACAGCTTTTTTTCCTTCGTATCATAATCTGCCTCTCCAAGCATCCCCACCGGAAGCGTTTCCGATGCAACACTTTCAATCCAGCTTCCCCGTTTAATAAAGGTTCCGGATGCTCCCAGCTTTACAAATTCGCAGGTTCCGCCATAGGGATTGATTACACTGATATCCACCGTAGAATAGCTTTTCCCTTCCGTCCGCAGTAAAAGCACGGAATTTAACAGCCGCACTGCCGTCTTTTCATCAAAGCCTGCAGAAAGAAGCTGTTCCAAAAGACCGATTACCGCTTCACTGTCCCGGCTTGCCTTTTCGCCGCTTCCCATGCCGTCCGACAGCAAAAGCACGGTTTCACCGCTTTCCGGATAAAGAAAAGAGAAACTGTCTCCGGACAACGTCTCCTCCTTCTTTGCTGCTCTGGCAACCCCGGTCAGCACCATATATCCTGCCTCCTCCTCAAACGTAAATTCTCCCATGGCTTCTCCGATAAACCGTTCCGAATCTCCACTTGCCACAAGCGGGCAGCCAAGCAATACTCCCAGCCTTTGTGTTGCCCGGCGCACAGAAATGCTCTGCCCGTTTTTTGTATACGCCTGTAGCCGAATCCGCAATCCTCTTCCTTTTCGCTTCATTATCGCAAGCTGCTCCGCGAAAATGCCAATCCGCCGAAGCTCCTCCGCAAGACGTTCCTCCTCCTGTCCGTCTCCCAGCGTTGTCTCATACAGCTCATCAGAATACTCCTTTAACATCTCTGAAACCACACGGAGCTGTGTCGCCACCGCTACTCTCCCTTCCTCGGTCCGACGGCGAACCAGCTGCTCTGCCTGCTCCTTTAACGGCAGCACCGCATACTCCTCTGTAATCCTCTCCGGATACAGGCAGCCCCCAAAACGATATTCCACCTCAGCCGCCTTCGGTACCCGGCCGCAAACAGCCGCTTCATACATTTCATAAGCCGCTGCGCAGCGTTCCCCGGCATACTCATTCCAACACTCACTGCAGCGAACACAATTCGCGCACACCACCTCCGGCAGCATTACGGCAAATCTTTGAAAGCCTTCCGCCTCTTCCGTTGCTGCGCCGTCAAATACACCGGAAAGTGTCTCAAACGATGCCGCCGCCTCTAAGAGACGGCGTTTGGTATGGGTTCTGATATCTGCCCGGACAAGCTCCTCCCTGCCGGAACGCAGCAAAGAATACAAAGCCCGCTCTCCCGCCCAGAGAAACATGAGAACAACGCCTGATACCAACGCGCCAAGCCAAATATATTTCACCACGGATTCTTTCCACAGGCAGCCGATTAAGCCTGTCAGAAACGCTGCCGCGCCACCAATCATACCCAAATACCATAGCCACTTTCCTGCCATTCTTTTTCTCCACATATGCCGTTCTTCGCCCTCCTGCTTATCCTTAATCGAACACATTCTAGCACAGGAAAGCATTCTCTTCTGTCGAAACAGGAACTCTTTTTCAAAACCGTGCGACAAAAAAGGACCCGAAGTCCGCCACCGGACCCGAATCCTAAAAAACTCGACGTATTTCACTTTTGAGCACGCCTACTCCTCTTCTTCCCTAAGAAGGATCTCATCCTCTTTTACGAAGCCCGCCTTTCTTGCCAGCTCCTCTTTATACTGTGTCGTCTGCTGATAAGCCGCTTCGTTCTCCAGCTCTTCCTGACGCTCCTGTTCATACACCAGCTGCTGCTCCAGCTTCGCTTTCTCCTCCTGCTTTTCCTTTTCCTCCTGCTCAGCCTTTCCTCTGTTATAGGTAAGCACGCCACACATCACCAATACTACCGTTAACAGTAGCTTAAAACCCGTTTTTCTCTTTGCTCTTTTCTGCCGCATGTGCATCCTTCCTTCCGTGCTTTCCCCATTGTGGGAGCCTTCTACGGAATAGTTTACCTTGTTTTTGCAAAAAATTCAATCCCTTTTGTAAAGGAAATGTCAATAATCGCAACAGCTTCAGGCCGTATATTACAAAAAAACGTCCGATTGTCCATACATAAATACAGGCTCCCAGTCCCATTCCTCCCAGTGCAAAGCACCGGATTGTTCCGGCATTATACCGATATAACAGCCGAAAGCCCAAAATTCCCAATGCAAACCAAAAGAAGAAATCCTGCAGGGAAACGAAAAACAGCGTCTGTTTATGAAACCTGCGCCACACCCGCAAAACATCATATCCCATTGCCGCCAGAGCACCAAGCAGCACCGTCGCAAGAAAAAATCCGGCATCTCCTGCAAATTCCTGATTCATAAGCGGTCCGCCCCCTAACCGAACAGTCGCTTTGCGAAGGATTCCGAACGGTTTTTGCCTTTCCCGCGGTCCGTATAAATCAGGCTGTCAATACGGCCTTCCAAATCCATCTCTCCCTTTTCTACCAAAAGACGTGTTACATTCATCTCATCTCCCCGCAGCATTAAAATTCCCTGCGTCGTATCCAATACCGCCTCTTTGGCATCAAAGGAAATCACTTCCTTTACTCCGGTCAGCATCAGTGATTTTCTGCTTGCAAGGGATAGTTTATGGGCACCTACCTCCTGTTTTTGTTCCATACCACGCCTCACACAACCGTTTCCTTACAACATATGTGATGCCCGCTTTCCTTATGCATGGCTTTTGCCGTTCTGCTACAAATAGCGAAACAGCTCCTTCGCCTCATCCTTTTTTGTAGTTTCCTGAATATCCAGCACCTCTACCCGGACAGCCTTCCCGCCGAATCCGATTTCAATCACATCTCCCACCTTCACATTGGCTGACGCCTTCGCCGGCTTATCGTTAATCATTACACGCCCTGCATCGCAGGCATCATTCGCAACCGTTCTTCTTTTAATCAGACGGGACACCTTTAAAAACTTATCTAATCTCATCACAGTCCTCCTCTTAACCCAATAGAAAGGGCTGCCGCATGAATGCGACAGCCCTCAAGCTTCACCAGACAAAACCTACTCGTAAAATTAGGCGTTTACGGTATCCTTTAATGCCTTACCAGCCTTGAACTTCGGAGCCTTGGATGCCGGAATCTTGATTGCCTTCTTGGTCTGCGGATTTCTGCCGGTTCTCTCCGGTCTCTGAGCTACCTCAAACGTACCGAAACCAACTAACTGAACCTTCTCACCCTTCTTTAATTCATCGGTTACTACGCTTACGAAAGCTGCTAATGCCTTCTCAGAATCCTTCTTGGATAATCCTGCGTTTTCTGCCATTGCTGCTACTAACTCTGCCTTGTTCATGTAAAAATTCCCTCCTCGAAAAGTATTAGATACTCTATTTATACCCCGATTTGCCCTATTTGTCAAGAGTTCTGCACTATTTCATAGGAAATATATTGCAAAACACAAGAAAAATGCGGAGGGAAGCATTTTCCACACCGGATTTGCACGCAAAGCTACTGTTTCTATTACAAATCCTCGCTTCCGCGCAGCTTCCTTTTTATGGAAAAAGCAGGGACCGCCGCGCATATTCATGCGACAGCCCCCGTGCTCTACTGTTCCATTTGTCTTCCCAAAAACGCCGCTGCCGTTCCTGCCACCTTTAGCTCCATTGCACCAAATCGTTCCTTTTTGTCCTTCGACAAAATCATTACTGCGCCAATGACATCTCCCTCACTGATAATCGGTGCGATTACCTGCTGTTCATAGTCATCCTCTCCGGTACCAATCGGGATATAGCTCTTGTCTCCCTTTTGTGCCACCAGACTTTCCCTGTCTGTCATAAGGTTTTCCAGCTCATGACTGATCGCCTTTGCAAGAAGCTCTTTTTTCGCCGTTCCCGCCATGGCAATAAACTGGTCCCTGTCGGAAATCACCGCAATATGGCCCGTTGTCTGTGCCATGGACTCAGCAAACTGCTTCGCAAAAATGCCAAGCTCTCCAATCGGAGAATACTTTTTTAAAATGATTTCACCCTCACGGTCAGTAAAAATTTCCAGCGGGTCGCCCTCTCTTATACGGAGAGTTCTTCTGATTTCCTTCGGTACGACCACACGGCCGAGGTCGTCTATTCTTCTAACGATACCTGTTGCTTTCATCGCTTTTACTCCTTTCGATTATTACCAAATCATTGTTGTGGAGTTAGTATGCGGAAAAAGCGGGAGATTATGCGTCTTCCTCTATTTCTGTTTCTTCATAGAAAGGAACACCGTTTTGTATCCCCTGCTTAATTTTTACATAGGCATCTTCATAATTTCCGGTTTCATACAACGGCTCCCCAAATAGAGCTCTCATTCTGCCTTGTATTTGTACCTCGTTATATTCGAAGAACAATGCCAAATTTTCAATCTGACTACTTCCAAATAATTCTGTCTCGTTCTTTTGCGCAGAAAACGAATACATCATTTCCTCCATCATCTCATATTATCTCAATGCACATAATTCCTCTACAACTCTACGAATCCCCAAAAAGGTATCTCGCTTACATCCACGGTCTTTTCGCTTTGACTTGCCTCTCTCTTATATCCCATATAATCCAAGCAAGCCATAATGAAACGGTACGCATATTCCGGCGAATTTTCTATGGACATTCCGGATTCAGAACGAAACAATGCATCCTGTTCCGCGTAGTATGTTACCATTTCCTTATACTTTTTCCCGTTTACGGTGATATACAATCCACACACGGTATCCGTTAATGCAAGGGTCTTTCATCGTCTGCGTTGCCAGCTCGCTTTGCGGAGCAGGCAGACGATTTTCAAAGTTACTAATCTTATCTGCAATTACCTGTCGCTGATAAAGTCCGCTTTCGATTTGATGAACGAGGACATTGCGAGACCAACCGTTTTCAATGGTCTTTTCAATGTACCAATTACGAATAGTGCCATCTGGAATTTTATCCAGAAGCGCTACAGTGTGTCCCCACGGGGGCTGTTTTTTTACAGCCCCACACGTAGAACAAAGAGTCCGCTTGCGGACTCTCGCGCCGAGCGCGGTCGCATGCGACAT
>CAZAUP010000066.1:0-8477 GCA_964488415.1 uncultured Lachnospiraceae bacterium | reverse complement strand
CACACCTTGCCCTTTCCGGATACTGCCGTACCCGCACATCCTATTCCTACTTCTCGATACCGGCCTTCTTTAATAACTTAGCAACGGTCTCGGTCGGCTGTGCGCCGTCAGCAAGCCACTTCTTTGCAGCCTCTTCGTTTACGTTGAAAACGCTCGGCTCCTTCGTCGGATCATAGATACCGATTTCATCGATGAATCTGCCGTCACGCGGAGATCTGGAATCTGCAACAATGATTCTATAGAAAGGTGCCTTCTTCTGACCCATTCTCTTTAATCTGATCTTTACTGCCATTTTAATTTCACCTCCTTGAAACTTTTTCCATATATCTTCAAAGCAGAAAATCTGCCCCGAAAGCTGTTTTATCATCCCATAGGATATCTGCATACCATGCGGCTTCCTATTCTAAAACCCGAACGGCATCTTAAAACCGCGCTTTCCCTTGCCGCCCATCATACCGGACAGCTGCTTCATCATCTTCTTTTGCCCCTCCACCTGTTTTACAAGACGATTCACCTCAGAAATATCCACTCCGGCTCCCGCAGCAATTCTGCGCTTTCTGGAAGGATTTAGGAGTGCCGGATTCGCACGCTCCTCCTTTGTCATGGACTGGATAATGGCGGTCATACCCTTGAACATATCGTCGTTTAGCTCTATGCCCTTTAACTGACTGCCCATCCCCGGAAGCATACTCATAATCTGGCTGATGCCGCCCATCTTTTTCATCTGTTCCGTCTGTTCCAGAAGATCGTTAAAGTCAAACTCTGCCTTCTTTAACTTTTTCCCCATTTCTCTGGCCTTGTCCTCATCGAACTCTGCCTGTGCTTTATCAATTAATGTAAGAATATCACCCATTCCAAGAATACGGGATGCCATACGGTCCGGATGAAACTGTTCCACATCCGTCAGCTTTTCGCCTGTACCTGCATATAAAATCGGTCGTCCTGTCACGGCACGGATGGACAGTGCAGCACCGCCTCTGGTATCACTGTCAAGCTTTGTGATAATGACACCGGTAATCCCGATTTCTTTTTCAAAGGTCTCTGCCACGTTCACCGCATCCTGACCGGTCATGGCATCTACCGTAAGCAGCGTGTTTGTTACGTTCAAAGCTGTCTTAATCTGCCGAAGCTCTTCCATCAGCACCTCATCAATATGAAGCCGTCCGGCGGTATCCACTAAAAGTACGTTGTTGTTATTTTTCTTTGCATGCTCTAAGGCAGCTTTTGCAATGTCTACCGGATTGTTTTTATCACCCATGGCAAACACCGGAACGCCTACCTTTTCCCCATTAATAAGAAGCTGGTCAATTGCCGCCGGACGATACACGTCACAGGCTGCCAGAAGCGGACGCTTTCCCTTACTTTTAAACTGTCCTGCCAGCTTCGCCGCCATCGTGGTTTTACCTGCTCCCTGCAGACCGCACATCATAATAACCGTAATCTCGTTTCCAGGTAAAAATGTAAGCTCTGTAGTTTCAGAACCAAGAAGTGCAACCATTTCTTCGTTTACAATCTTAACTACCATCTGCCCAGGTGTCAGACTGTTCATCACATCCTGCCCAATGGCACGCTCTTCTACGGTTTTTACAAAATTCTTTACCACACGGAAGTTGACATCGGCCTCCAAAAGAGCCATCTTCACTTCCTTCAGCGCCGCCTTTACATCCGCTTCGCTGAGTCGTCCCTTGCCACGAAGGTTTTTAAAAATCCCCTGCAGCTTTTCCGAAAGGCTGTCAAATGCCATAACTCCTCCTTATAACCGGTTCAAAAGCTCCTCTGCCAAATCCTGTGCTTCCTTTACGGAAGCCTGTTCCCCTGTATCGTAAGCGTGTTGTAAAAGCTCTTTCATCTTTTCAACACAGTCCTTTGTTTTGTTAAACTTCTCTACTAATTGGAGTTTTTCTTCATAGTCCCGCAGCTGTCTGCTGCATCGTTTTACTACATCATGCACCCCCTGCCTCGTAATGCCTTCCGAATCCGCAATTTCAGACAGGGACAAATCGTTTAAAATGTAATCCTCGAATATTTGCTTATTATGCTCCTTTAACAGCTCACCGTAAAAGTCATACAGCATGGCAAGCTCCAAAAGCTCATTTACCTCGTCCATGAAAAACACCACCTGTAAAGTTTTTTTCTTTACAGGTGGTAGTGTATCAGATTTTGTAACATCTGTCAAGTATTTTTCTTGATAAGTTAAAAAATATTTAATTAAAAAAGCAGAAGCATACGGACAGTTTTTCTCTTCAGCCTAATCATGCAAATCCGATTTCTGAACATCATTTGACAGAATGGAAAATGCAATGTTGGTGGCATGGTCTGCCACACGCTCGATATTAGACACCACATCGGTGAATATCATACCGGTTTCTGCGTCACATTCTCCTTTGGTTAAGCGTTCCACATGACTTTCCTGAATCGAGCGCTCCAACTCATCAATTTCCTCTTCTAATTCAAGAATGTCCCTTAAATGCTCTTCATGCTTCTTTTCAAAGGCTTCCAACGAATATTTTAACAGGGTCTTCGTCTTAGCAAACATATCACGAATCTGCTCTTCCGCATATTTACTTATGCTAAGACCGTCCTCTGACAGCTGCAGTGCCGCATCCGCCATGTTTTCCGCATGGTCACCAATCCGCTCAATATCGTTTACCACATGGAACAGACCGCCAAGAAGCTTTCGGTCCTCTACCGGAAGAGATAACTGATTTGCTTTTACCAGATAGTTGGTAATCTGCTCATTTAAGAAATTCACAGCCTTCTCTGTCTCATAAATCTCGTTAATTACCTGCTGGTCCTTTGAAAACAGTACATCAATTCCTTTGGACAGATTATCAATTGCAATATCCGCCATACGGGTAGTCTCACCGATAATATTCGGAAGTGCCGCTGTCGTAGAGAATACACTTCCCTCACCAATATAAGCAAGATGCATATTATCGGCCTTTTTGTCCTCACCCGGCACAAATAAATAAGTCAGCTTTACAATCGGCTTTACCAACGGGAAGCACACAAGGACCTGGAATATCTTAAATATCAGGTGTGTATTTGCCACATCACGGGCAATCTTTGCATTAACACCATTCACATAAACATCTTCGATTCCAAGAGCGGAAGAAATACCGGTAATCATTTCCAAAATCTCGTCCTTTAAGAAGAACAATACCACCATAATTGCTGCGGAGCCGATAATATTCACAATAAAATGGATGTGTGCCGCACGCTTTGCCACCTTTTTTCCGCCAATGCTTGCGATGAGTGCCGATACACAGGAGCCCATATTGCAGCCGAGAATAATATAAAAGCAAATCTCTAACGGAATCAGCCCCTGAGATGCCATCAGCAAAACAATTCCCACCGTTGCGGAGGAGCTTTGCAATACAGCAGTTACAAGGAAGCCCACACCGACTGCAAGAAACGGATTAGTCAGGGAACCGATGGTTTCTACAACCATTGGAGACTCCTTCAGGTCTTCCATGCCGCCTGACATTACACTCATACCAAAAAACAGCATACCAAAGCCGAGCACTACCTCACCGATACGCTTTACCATCGGCTGTTTTAAAAACATTACCATAACAACACCCGTCATCAGAAAGAAAGGTGCTACATCGCTCAAATTGAATGCTATCAGCTGTGCTGTAATTGTAGTACCTATATTGGCACCTAAAATTACGCCTGCTGCCTGCATCAAATCCATGAGTCCGGCATTTACGAAGCTTACTACCAGAACCGTTGTTGCGCTGGAGGATTGTATTACTGCGGTAAATAAAATACCTACAATCATTCCTACGAAACGATTCTTCGTCACCATTTCAAGAATCTTTCGAAGTCTTGCACCGGCAGCCTTTTCCAAGCCGTCGCTCATCAGCTTCATACCATATAAAAACAATCCAAGTCCTGCCGCAAGGGACATTATCACCTGAACACCCATGTTGTCCTCCTTTAATCCTTCGTAGTATCTGCATTCCATGACTATTATACGATATAATTTTTCTTTTTTCCAGCTTTTCACATAAATTACAAAAAGATTTCCGAACGAAACGCAATGAGATCCTTTTGAATTTCAGCCTGTAACAGTTCTACACTGTCAAATTTCCGTTCAGAACGCAAAAAACGCAAAAACTCCACCGTTAACACTTTTCCATAAAGGTCACCCGTGTAGTTCTCCAAAAAGGTTTCTACACTGACTCTGTTCTCATCCTTTACCGTAGGACGTATTCCTACATTGGTAAGTCCGAAATACTGCTTTCCGTCCACCTGCGTTCGAGTTATATACACGCCATAGGCCGGTAAAAGCTTATCTTTGCCGGGCAGCAGATTTATCGTCGGAAAGCCTAAGGTCCGTCCGAGTTTTTTTCCGTGCACAACCTCACCTTGTACAAAATAAGGCTGACCTAACAGTTCGGCAGCTTCCTCTACCGCACCTTCTGCAAGCAGGGCACGAATCCGTGTGCTGCTTACTCTTACGCCACCAAGCTCCACCTTTGGTACACAAATTGTTTCATAACCGTATTTTGGGGAAAGTGCTTCCAGCAGACTTACATCTCCCGCCCGATTCTTCCCGAACCTGAAATCCTCTCCGGTTACAACAACCCTTGCCTGCAGGGCTTCACAAAGTACCTCGCGTACAAACTGTTCCGGCTCCATGCCACGCACCGTTTCGTTTAACGTATACTGTGCAAGCATATCAATACCGGCCGCCTCTGCCAGCCTTTCCTGCTCTGTTTTGGTATAAATTACGGTTCTCTGCTCCTTCGGCTCAGAAAAAAAAGAAACCATACAGGAAGCAAGCCCCTGTTCTTTCTTTGCAAGTACTGTTTGCAAAAGCCTCCTGTGTCCCTTATGCACACCATCAAACTTTCCAATCGTTACTGCCTCAGGCACTAAGCTACGTTCCGAAATATCTGTAATACGAAGCATCTGCTTCCCTTTCCGCCATTTTCATCACGGCAAAAACATTTTATCCGGCTGCAGCTGCTTCCGGTCACTCCGATAGCGATACAGTCCGACTAATACTCCGTTTTTATCACATACACGCACACCATCGCCATCTGTAAAAGGATACGGCTTTTCCAGCATACGTGACTCTAACTGGTTTCCGTTATATAAATATCGCTCATACGCTTCTGTTACGGTTACCACCGGGTATTTTGCAAGCATTTCATCGATGGGATGAAGAAGCTCAGACAGTCGCCCCTCGTCTCTTGCAAGCTCTACCTGAGAAAGTGTCACCGCATCCGCAAGCATAAACTGCCCTGCCTGTGTCCGTACCAGTGACTGCATACAGGCACCGCATCCAAGAAGCTCCCCCATATCCCGCAATAAGCTGCGAATATAGGTGCCCTTGGAACAGCGGATTCGAAGCACCGCCGTTTTCACAAAGCCGTCCGCATTTTTTTCAAAGGCAACCGGCTCATTTTCAAAAATTTCTATTTCACGAGGCTTCCGCTCCACCTCCCTGCCTTCTCTGGCAAGCTCATAAAGCCGTTTCCCATCCACCTTCAATGCAGAATACATTGGCGGAACCTGACTGTATTTTCCGGTCAGTTTTTTTGAAGCCTGACGAATTTGCCCCTCCGTCACCTGTGACTCTTTTTTCGTCAAAATCTTACCGGTCATATCCTCTGTATCCGTTGTAACACCAAGCAGCATGACTGCCTCGTAAGCCTTTTCCTTGTCCAAAAGCAATTCGCAGAGCCTGGTTGCCTTTCCGATACAAACCGGCAAAACACCGGTTGCCTGCGGATCCAACGTACCGGTATGTCCTATTTTCCGTTCTCTTAAAATCCCGCGCAGCTTTGCCACCACATCATGCGAGGTATAGCCGGCTTCCTTATAAATATTGATAATTCCATCCATTTCGTACCTCTTACTGTTCAGGATAAGCTGCGAGCTGATGTGCTATCTGTCCGGAAAGATTATTAATTACATCATGAGCCGAACCGCTCATCGTGCAGCCTGCCGCCATTTTATGACCGCCGCCGCCAAACATACAGCAAATTCTGCTCACATCTACCTTCCCATTGGAACGCATACTGACCTTATGAGACTGGGTTCCCTCCTCACGGAGTAAAATTGCCACCTCAACGCCCTCTGTTACCCGCAGTTGGTCGATAATACCGTCTAAATCCGCCGGAACCGCTCCGTAGAGCTGCATCATTTTCTGGGACACGGCAGCAAAAATAATCCTGCCATCCAGTAAAAGAATGCTCTCCAAAAGGCATCTTCCCAAAATCTGATTCTGTAAATAAGTCTTACGGTAAAAAGAATCATCAATAATTCTTTCTGCAGAAATCCCGGTTGCTAAAAGACAGCCTGCTATTTCCATCGTTTTTTTCGAGGTATTGGAATGCTTAAACACTCCGGTATCGTGAACGATTCCAAGATAAAGACACTCCGCAGTCTCCTTCGTCACTGACTCTGCATCTAACAGACCATACAGCACTTCACTTGCAGAGCTTGCATTTGGCTCCACATGATTATACCGGGCAAAATTTGTATTGCTGATATGATGATCAATGTTGACCTTTGTTTTTGCTGCATGAAACAGCTCCTCTGTAAATCCAAGACGATCCACACTTCCACAGTCCAGCGCAATAAACAGATCATAGACCGCAGCCTGCTTTGCCTCTGTACGAACCCGCTCCGTATTCGCCAAAAAGGAAAAGGCAGCCGGAACCGATTCCAGATAAACCTCTATCTGCTTTTTGTAAAAATTCTTTGTTAAATAATTATATAAGCCAAGACAAGAGCCTACGCAGTCGCCATCAGGGTGCATATGTCCCGCAATGGCAACCGTATCTGCCTGTTTCACCAGCTCAAGTAAATCCAGCATGTAACCCCTCCGATGCTACTTTTATTCTTCTTCCGTCTCCTCTTCCCCACTGCGATCCGGTAACTGTGCGGTTACATCATCGATTAACTTCGACATGGATACACCATAGGCAATGGAACGGTCTCCTACAAAGGTAAGCTCCGGTGTATTTCTTAAATTTAAAGACCTTGCAAGCTTGGAACGTAAATGCGAGGCTGCACTCCGCAAACCCTTTAATGTGCTTGCCACAGCATCCTCGTCACCAAGAACGCTGATATAAATTTTCGCTGTCTTTAAATCCGGTGCCACCTCTGCTGCAACCACCGATGTCAGCGGATGGATGCGCGGATCCTTACACTCCTCGCGAATCAGGGTGCTGAGCTCTCTCTGGACCTCGGCATTGATACGCGTATTTTTCACACTGTTTTTTCTCATTATCTCGGCACCTCTTCCATTACATAGAGCTCAATCAGGTCAAATTCCTTCAAATCGTTGAACTTATCGAATACAAGACCGCACTCGTAGCCGGATGCCACTTCCTTTACATCGTCCTTGAAACGCTTTAAGGACGCAAGCTCACCCTCGAAAATCTGCTCGCCCTCACGGGAAATACGAGCCTTACAGCCACGAACAATTTTACCGTCAAGCACATAGGAGCCTGCAATCATACCAAGACCGGATGCCTTGAATACCTGGCGTACTTCAGCATGACCGATTACCTTTTCTTCGTAGACCGGATCAAGAAGCCCCTTCATTGCTGCCTCTACATCTTCAATTGCATTGTAGATGACGCGATACAGTCTGATATCCACCTTCTCGCGGTCTGCCATATCCTTTGCCTGATTATCCGGTCTGATATTGAAGCCGATAATAATTGCATTTGATGCACTTGCAAGGGATACGTCAGACTCATTCACCGCGCCTACGCCGCTATGGATAATGCGGATGGCAACCTCCTCATTGCTAAGCTTCAGAAGACTCTGCTTTACAGCCTCTACAGAACCCTGTACATCTGCCTTGACAATAAGGTTCAATTCCTTAATATTACCTGCCTGAATCTGAGAAAACAGACCATCTAAGGAAAGCTTTGCCTTGGTATCTGCAATCAGACGCTCCTTGCCCTGGGAAATAAATGCTTCCGCAATATTTCTGGCTTCCTTCTCATTCTCTGTTGCCATTACAATTTCACCGGCATTCGGCACCTCATTCAGACCCAGAATCTCTACCGGGGTGGACGGGGTTGCTTCCTTTACCCTGCGTCCCTTGTCATCCATCATGGCACGTACCTTACCATAAGCAGAACCGATTGCCACAATATCACCCACATGGAGAGTACCCTTCTGCACCAGAATCGTTGCAACCGGTCCCTTTCCCTTATCCAGCTGTGCTTCAATCACGATACCTCTTGCCTTACGGTTCGGATTTGCCTTTAATTCACACATTTCGGCAGTCAGCAATACCATTTCGAGAAGCTGGGTAATACCCTCCTTTGTATGTGCGGATACCGGAACAAAAATCGTGTCACCGCCCCAATCTTCCGCAACAAGCTCATGCTCGGTAAGCTCCTGCTTAACACGTTCTATGTTTGCGCTAGGCTTATCAATCTTATTTACTGCAACAATAATCTGTATTCCCGCCGCCTTTGCGTGGTTGATTGCTTCCA
>CAZAUP010000065.1:0-8588 GCA_964488415.1 uncultured Lachnospiraceae bacterium | reverse complement strand
CGGTCCGAGATTTAAGGTGATATTCTTACCGTTCACATCTGCCTTTATGAGGGACATAAGTCCGTTTTTTAAAAGTGTCTATAAAACCAGCTTATATTTTACTGCCATTCGTAACAGTAATGTTCCCAGAATCCCGGCACTGATGATTTCGCCGATGCCCACGGACAAAATTAAAAACCATAGCGCATCTGGTACGCCGTAAGCATACTGAAGCACCAACGGAATAATAATAGCATTGGAAAATATGGTCGGTAAGGATGAAAAATATTTATGCTTGCGGAGCAGAGATGCACCACAGGCACCAAGAAAGGTGGCAAATGTTCCGAAGATAATATCGGGAAGGGGCGCACCGGTTAAAAGATTTGCCAAAAAGCAGCCTATAGTGACACCGGGGATGGCAACGGAAGTGAGGCTGGGAAGCACGGTCAGGGCTTCAGAAAGGCGTATCTGGATAATGCCGGAGGCAATACCGAGCATAGCGGACAGACCGGTAAATAGAACATAAAGAGCTGCAATAATGGCAGCGGTAGTGAGAGAGTGCACCGGTGTGGTGCTTTTGCGTTGCTTTTTCATAAAGCTTCCTCCATAGTTTTGTTTTATGTCAGGATGGTTTCGAACTGACAGTAGAAAAATTATAACATAAAGTATTCATAAACTGCAAGCAGTGCATTTATATTTTCCGCAGAATGTGGTATTCTTATCATAAGGGTATGGAAAAGGGAAGACGATATATACGGTAAGAAGAGAAGACGGAACAGCATAGCCGGTACAGGCAGCAGAAAGAAGGAAGGGTATGGAGAAGGGGCAGACCGTACAGAAAACAGATACAAAGAGACGAAAAAGGAGGCGCAGAGGTCGTGTACTGGTCTGCCTGTTTTTGCTGTTTCTTTTGGCACTCACTACGGTGGGGCTCTATTTTTACGCAAAATACGGAAGAACGATTCTTTCGTATTATCAGAAAGCAAAGCGCATTATGCGGGAGTCTTCCGAAGCAGATTTTAAGCAGTCACAGACCAGCATTATTTATGCAACGGACGGTACAGTGATAAAGACCCTGCAATCGGGGAAAGAGGTCTATTATCTGGACTATAAGGACATTCCGGAAGCTGTTATCACTGCAATGATTGTTACTGAGGATAAGAAGTTTTTTTTTCATGAGGGAGTAGATTATAAGGCAAATCTTCGTGCGGCATACAGCCTTATAAAGCATAAGGGTACGATTTATCAGGGGGGCAGCACCATTACCCAGCAGCTTGCAAGAAATATTTATTTATCGAATGAGCAGACCTATGAGCGCAAAATTACGGAAATTTTTATTGCAGGGGAATTGGAAAAACGATATGATAAAACGGAAATTTTGGAGTTTTATTTAAATAACATTTATTTTGCAAATGGATTTTATGGGCTTCAGGCAGCTGCCTACGGCTATTTCTCCAGGGGCGTGGCAGAGCTTTCTTTTTCGGAGCTGATGTTCTTGTGCGCGATTCCGAATAATCCTACCCTGTATGATCCGTATGTAAATTTTGAAGATACATTGGAACGAAGAGATTCTGTTATGGAGCAGATGTATCAGGACGGGAAGCTGGAGCGTGCGGAGTATTTGGCGGCAAAGGAAGAAGAAATAGTGCTTTCTCCGAGGGAGGGCGGTTATCATGATTATGTAGAAACCTTTGCGATGTTTTGTGCGACAAGAGCGTTAATGGAGGAAAACGGATTTCCGTTCTGCTATTATTTTACGGAGGATGCGGCGAAGGAGGTATATTTAGAGTACTATGAAGAGAGCTACGCATACTGGCAGAAGCAGCTGTATGTGGGCGGATACCGTGTGTATACCTCTATTGATTTGGAAAAACAGGAGCTGCTGCAGCAGGCGGTGCAGCAGCAGCTGGCGGAGTTTGATGAAAAGACAGAGGAAGGGATTTATACATTGCAGGGAGCTGCCACCTGCGTGGAAAACGAAACCGGAAGAGTGGTTGCAATTGTGGGCGGCAGAGGTGAGACAGAGTACGGATATTCTTTCAATCGTGCGTACCAGAGCTTCCGGCAGCCGGGGAGTGCCATCAAGCCGCTTGTGGTGTATACGCCGTTGCTGGAACGGGGGTACTATCCGGATACCATTGTTGTAGATGAGCGTTTTTCCGGAGGACCGCGGAATGCAAACGGAGTGTATTCAGGAGAAATTACACTGCGCCGTGCGGTAGAGGTATCGAAAAATACGGTGGCATGGAAGCTGTTTGAGGAGGTGCTGACACCGCAGGTCGGACTTTCTTATGTAACAGATATGCAGTTCCGCAATATTGTTTCGTCAGATTATGTGCCGGCAGCATCGCTCGGCGGTTTGACCTATGGCGTATGTACGCTTGAAATGGCAGGAGCGTATTGTACCCTGGCGAACGATGGTATTTACCGGGAGCCCACCTGTATTGTGAAGATTACAACTGCCGACGGCGAGGAAATAACGGGCAGGGAGCGCGAAGAAAAACGTATTTATGAAACCAATGCGGCGCGTATGATGACGGATATTTTGCAGGGCGTTATGACGAACGGAACCGGTGTAAAGCTTCAATTAAAAAATTCTGTGTCTGCAGGTAAAACCGGTACGACAAACGATATCAAGGACGGTTGGTTTGTGGGGTATACGCCGTATTATACCACCGCAGTCTGGGTTGGCTACGATATGCCGAAGGCACTGGACAATCTGGCGGGCAATACCTATCCGGGCTATATTTGGAAAAGCTTTATGGATGAGATTCATGAGGAGCTCCCGGAACGGGATTTTGTTTTGTATGAGGATGACCGCCCGGTGGAAATTGTAGATGACGCATTGAAGGAGCAGGAGCTTGAGGCTTGGAATGCGCTTGTGACTCCGGCAGCGACTGTGTCGCCAACGATAGAAGCGACTGTGTTGCCAACGATAGTGCCGACTGTGTCACCAACGATAGTGCCGACTGCGCAGCTTCCGGAACCGACACCGTCTACCGGATGGATTGAGTATGATGATGACTGGTGGGATGCCCAGATGGGAGACGGTGCTTCCTCAGGGTATGATGATTTTTATGAATAAAATAAGGGCTGCATGGCACGGTTTATTGTGCCGGCAGCCCTAAAAATCAGCGTTTTCCGTATTTTTTTAACAGATTTAGAATGCGGGTGGACGGGTTCAGATACTCGCTGATGGAACCGTCATGGTTTAATGCATCAATTAAGAGTGCAATATATTTGCTCATGTCTGCGGTCTCGTAATAAGACCTTGCCAGCAGCTCTTCCGGCTGATAAATGAGATTTGTTGTAATGACCTTGGTAATCCAGCCATTTTCATAGGCTTCGTCAAATTTGGCAAGACCGTTGGTAAACAGACCGAAGGTAGAACATACAAAAACCCGTCTGGCTTTACGCTCCTTCAGCTCTTTGGCGGTTTTAATCATACTGTCTCCGGAGGAAATCATGTCATCGATAATGACAACATCCATACCTTCTACACTGGAACCGAGAAATTCGTGGGCAACAATCGGATTACGACCGTCAATGATGGTGGTGTAATCGCGGCGCTTATAAAACATGCCGACATCGACACCCAAAGAGTTTGCAAGGTAAATCGCACGTCCCATCGCACCCTCGTCCGGGCTGATTACCATAAGGTGTGCCGGATCTACGGTGATATCCGGGGCGGAGCGGAGCAGGGCTTTTACGAACTGGTAGGTCGGCGGTACGGACTCAAAGGTCTTTAGCGGAATTGCATTTTGGACACTTGGGTTATGTGCATCGAACGTAATGATGCTTTCTACGCCCATATTGATGAGCTCCTGCAATGCTACGGCACAGTCGAGAGATTCTCTGGAGCTGCGCTTGTCCTGACGGCTTTCGTACAGGAACGGCATAATTACAGTAATACGATGCGCTTTGCCGCCTGCTGCGGCGATAACGCGCTTTAAATCCTGAAAATGATCATCAGGGGACATATGACTTAACTGACCGCAAACGGAATAGGTCAGACTGTAATTTGTAACATCAACTAAAATATAGAGATCGTCACCGCGTACAGACTGTCTGATGACACCCTTGGCTTCACCGGAGCCGAAACGCGGACATTTGGTGTCTACGAGATAGGACTCTCGCTGATAGCCGTCGAGCAAAACGGTAGGGGTGTGTACCTCATGAACACGCTCGTTTCTCCAGCTTGCAAGGTACTTATCAATTCTCTGGCCCATCTGCTGACAGCTTTCCAGTGCAATGACACCAAGCTTGCCTACCGGCAGGGTTGCGACGTAATCTTCATGAAGCGGCATAATCGTTTCCTCCGAATCTGTTATGTAATAGTCTAAAGCTACCACCCGTTTGCGTTTTATATCATACTATGACAAAGTGACTTTGTCAAGGAATGGCGAAAAAATAGTGGCTTTTCAGCAAAGTGTGCCCCTATGAGCTTCTTCCATGCGTTTTAACACACGGATGTCCTTTCCGATGAGTTTTAGTAAGGTATAATTTCCCGTAATGCGGGAAAAAATGCGTTCACTGTAGCGGTCACGCAGCTGCTCCAGAGAAAGGTTTGTGGAAATAATGGTGGACCGTCCGTGAAGCTGCCGTTCGTTAAGGCAGGTGTAAAGCCATGAATTGGTAAAGGCGTTGGAAAGCTCTGTACCTAAATCATCAATAATCAGCAGGTCACAATCAAATAGGTAAGGGTACAGAGTGGCTTCTTCGGAACGCTCTGTGTGGTCAAACTGGTGCGCTTCAAATGCTCCAAATAAGGCGTGGGAGGTCATGTAGACGACATGATGTGCCGTGTCCATCAGCTCTTTTGCAATACAGTTTGTCAAAAAGGTTTTGCCGACACCGGTATTGCCATAAATTAAAAGGTTGCGGAAGGTATCGTCAAATTCCGAAACAAAGACTTTGGCATCGGCAACCACCTTCCGGATATTGTCCTGCGGAGTCAGCATAAGCTGTGGGTCAGAGGTCAAAGCATCATAGTAGGAAAAAGAAAAGGTTTGAAAGTTTTCTTTTTCTAAAATGTGACCGAGGGTTGTATTTTTTGACAAAGAAAGCGTAAGTGCCTGCTTAAAGCAGTGGCATTTCTCTGTACCAATAAATCCCGTGTCTTTGCAGTCGGGACAGGTATAGGTCAATTCCAGACTGTCCTCCGGATAGCCTGCACTTTTTAAAAGCTGCCGTTTCTGCTCAGAAAGCAGGCGGTTCGTTTCCGCCAATGCCTCCAGTGCGGCAGGCTCCCCGTCCAAGGCAGCTTTTGCAGCAAGGACAGAGCCTTCGGCCAGCCTGTTGTCAAGAACAGACAACTCCGGAAGTGTCTGATAGATTTTCTCACGTCGTGCACGAAGCTCGTGCTGATGGTGTACGCGGGTCTCTTCGTAGCGACGAAGCAGACGGTTGTACAGCTGCTCATCCTGATACATGATGACTCTCCTTTATTCGGTGGAACCCGGCCGTGCAAGCAGGGCATTTTCCAAAGCGGTAAGATCGCCGCCGGAATATTCCCGCTGTGGGAAGGCATTAAAGCGGTTTGTGTTAGAACGTCTTGCTTCGGAAGCTTGTCCGCTTACCGCACGCAGGGTATGTGCTTCGTCTAATTTTTTTACATCGGTCATGGTATGTACATTGTTTTGGTGCCAGCGTTCTAAAATCCTGTCGGCATATTTAAAATCCGGGTGCGCAGTGGAAAGCAGGGCACGGCTGCAGGCTTCTTCAATCAGGTCAGAGGAAAAGCCGAAATTGCTCCAGCGGTTTAAATAACGACGCTCCGAAATGCCGGGAGCCCGATTTAAAGCAAAAGCACGGTTTACTGCCGTAAAGCAGGAGTCAAACTGTAAGGAACGCTCTTCCGCCTTCTCTACGGTGTCAATCCCCTCCTCGTGCCAGGAAAGAGCAACCTTTTGAATGTAAGACGGCGCTTTCTTGCCGCGGGAGACGCAATATTCGTAAAGATGAAGAATCAGCTCGTTGGAAAATCCGAGTTCCTCGTGTAAAAAGAGGATAAGCTGTGCATCCGCAGGCTTTAACAGGCGCTCCAGATAGCCCTCGACAGCATGCAGGAGCCAGCCGGTATCATTCCGGTCCGCGAAGGCGGTAAGCTGTGCCGGTGTGTAATCCGGAATTTTAACATCAGTGGTCTTAGACGCTGCCGCTGCAGCGTTTACCGGGGCAGCCTGTCCGCTGTTTCCTGAAAGAGTGGCAGACGATGCGGCGACGAGGACAGCCGGATTACTGCCGGTGACAGGCTTTGCCAGCCGGTTTAATTTGATTCCTCGGAGTTCTTCTTCTTCGCCCCACGTCAGGGAAAGAACATTTTCGCGTTCCCAGTATCGCAGTGCGCGGATGATGTCTTTTTCTGTTTCTTCCAGGGCATCGGCGATGACATTGATGCCGATACCTGCTTCCGGTGTGTTTAGGCAGCGAAGCAGATAGAGATATACTTTTACAAAGCTGCCATTTGCACGCGGCATATAATAATCGATAAATTCATTCGGTACCAGCGTGGTCCGTGTATCCTCTGAATATACCGAAATCCCGTCCATAAGCGTCCTCCTCCGAGTACCCGTAAGGGGGTACGAAATCGTTACTCTGAGTATAACACATTTTTTGAGAATTGCAATTGGCGTATCCCTTTGTGAAAAGTAGCTGTGGATAATGTGGATAATGTGGAAAAAATGGGGAAGAGCTTTTTTAAAAAAGGGCAGGATATTTTTCAAACCTATGAAAAAGGGCATTCTACTTTTGTCGGTCTAGTTTTGTAGAAAAATGTCATGGGAAAAAAGAAATCCACAACCAAACCAAGCAAAAAATGTTGATAAGGTTGTGGATAATGTGGATAATCAGGAGCGAATCAAGGATTCAGCCACACTTACGATGTCACCTGCCCCCATAGTTATCAACAAATCATCCGGGTTACAATTTGCCAATAAAAATTTTTCAATCTCTTCAAATGAGCGAAAATGGTAAACATTGTTACCTTTTTCTTTTATCAGTGCCGCTATGTCGGCAGAGGAGATGTCACCCGGATCTGATTCGCGGGATGCACTGTAAATGTCAGCCAGAATTATGGTATCTGCAAGGGACAGGGACTGTGCAAACTCATGAAGAAATGCCTTGGTACGGGAAAAGGTATGCGGCTGAAATACACACCAAAGCCTTTGGCTGCCGGAGACGCAGGCTCTTGCAGCACTCAGGGTAGCAGAAATCTCCGACGGATGATGGGCGTAGTCATCGTATACACGGATGCCGTTTACAAGCCCCTTGAATTCAAAACGGCGGTGCGTTCCTGTGTAGTTTAACAGGGCAGTGGCAACTGCCTGAAAGGAGACACCGTACCCAAAAGCGAGAGCAGCGGCGGCAAGGGAATTGGAAATGTTGTGCCTTCCGATTACCTTTAAGGAGATTCTGCCGAGACATTGTCCGCTTTTGTATAAATCATAGCTGCCGAAGCCATTGGCATCAAAGACGATGCCGGCAGCGGCATAGTCGTAACGGGAACAATCTGCCGGAGTATCGCATAAGCCGTAGGTTACGACTCCGGCGGCAAGTCCTCCGGTCAGCTCAGAGAGGCGTTCGATGTCACCATTGATGACGAGAGAGCCGTGTGGCGGCAAAAGCTCTGCATACTGACGGAAGGATTTGCGGATATGCTCTAAATCGCGGAAGTAATCCAGATGCTCCGCTTCTATATTAAGTATAATGGCATCAGTCGGAAAGAAGCTTAAAAAGCTGTTGCAGTATTCGCAGGCCTCTGCCACGAGATAAGCGTCGCTGCCCATACGAAGATTACCGCCGATGCCGTCCAGAACACCGCCCACTAAGACCGTCGGATCAAGAGAACCCTCCAGCAGCATCAGGGAAAGCATAGAAGTGGTGGAGGTCTTTCCGTGCGAGCCCGCAACACCTGCAACATGGCGGTACTGCTTCATGATTTGTCCCAGTAAATCCTTGCGCTCCAAAATTGGAAGCCGGAGCTCGCCTGCGCGTTTCAGCTCCGGATTATCGGCGTGAACCGCTGCGGTATAGACTACTACGGAACAGTCTGCAGGAATGTTGGCTGCCTCCTGCTTATAAAATACGGAAATACCTAAGCCCTCTAAGTGCTCGGTAAGCGCGGTGGATTTTAAATCGGACCCGCTGACGCGAAAGCCCTGTTTGTGTAACAGCTCTGCCAGTGCGCTCATACTGATGCCGCCGATACCGACGAAGTGAATCGAAACCGGAGTGGAAAAATCAATTTGGAACATATGGAAACTCCTTTTCTCTCGGAAATAATAATAAGCTACTTAATAGTATAGCATATTTTGTATTATGTGCAAGAGGCAGGTTTTCTGCACTTGGAAAATTGGAAATAACCAAAAGTAAACAGAGCGGTTAGATAAAAAAAGGAAAAACATAGAAAAAAAGAACAGCAGAGTTAAAATGTAGAAAAACGTTAGAATAAAGCGGAGTTTTGTAGAAAAAACCATGTACTTTCCGGCTGAATTGTGATATACTATTAGTACAAGGCAACAACAGGGTGTGTAGTGTTGCTACTAATAAGAAACAAGGGGTGATTCACGTGATTAAGAAGGAAATGATCGCGATGTTGTTAGCAGGCG
>CAZAUP010000064.1:0-8651 GCA_964488415.1 uncultured Lachnospiraceae bacterium | reverse complement strand
ATTATCAAAAACGTAGGAGTGCGATAATTATGGATGTAAGTCAGTATCTGGAAATTTTTATTGATGAAACAAGAGAACATTTACAGAGTTTAAATGAGCAGATTCTTGTTTTGGAGCGTGAGCCGGAAAATGTGGATACTATAAACGAGATTTTCCGTGCGGCACACTCTTTAAAGGGTATGGCCGGCACCATGGGGTATAAACGAATGCAGCGCCTTACCCACGACATGGAAAATGTTTTTTCTGAAATTCGTAACGGAAAGATGAAGGCCTCCGCAAAATTAGTGGACGTTTTGTTTAAGGGTCTGGATGCGCTGGAGCAGTATCTGGATGTTATTGTAAACTCAGGGGATGAGGGTACGGAAGATAACGAAGACATTATTAAGGCCTTAAATGAAATTTTAAACGAGGGTGTGGGCGGCAGTGCCGCAGAAGCACCGAAGGCAGTTGCAGCCGCATCGGTTGCAGCGGCCGCTGTTGCAACGGCACCGGCAGCAGAGAACGGTGCAAAAAGTGTTACTCTGGCAGAGCATGAAAAGCACGCTATTGCAAAGGCCTTTTCCGAGAAGATGAATGCGTATACCGTTACGGTATATATTCAGGAAAGCTGTATCTTAAAGGCAGCGCGTGCATTCCTTGTGTTTAAGGCGTTGGAGGAGCTTGGTACGGTGATTCATTCCGAGCCGCAGGCACAGGACATTGAGGATGAGCATTTTGAATTTGATTTTACGGTGGTTCTGTTAACCGAGGCAGATGCAGAGAGCGTAAAAAAGAAGGTTGAGAATGTTTCCGAAATCAAGCTGGCGTGTGTTGCGGCGATAAAGGAAGAGGAGCTTGCCGGAGCGGAAGAAGCAACGGAGACAGCATCTGTTACGGAAAATCAGACAGCAAAGAAGGAAAACGCTGCACCGGCAGGCGGAGCGGCTGCACAGCAGAAGACCTCCGGTAAGCCGGTGGTAAACCGTTCGGTTCGTGTGGATATTGATAAGCTGGATGATTTGATGAATTTAGTCAGTGAGCTTATTATCGCAAAGAACGGTCTTGTATCCATTAATGCGGACAGTGATGAGCTTCGCGAGAGCGGATTTAATGAGCAAATCGAATATCTGGAGCGTATTACCACGAATCTTCACCAGTCAGTTATGAAAACGCGAATGGTGCCGATTGAAAATGTAGTAAGCCGTTTTCCACGTATGATTCGTGATATCAGTA
This sequence comes from uncultured Lachnospiraceae bacterium, assembly GCA_964488415.1. Lineage (GTDB taxonomy): Bacteria > Bacillota > Clostridia > Lachnospirales > Lachnospiraceae > SIG307. The sequence continues at coordinate 7,439 of CAZAUP010000064.1, read as the reverse complement.
AGAAGCTGGACAAGAAGATGGAGCTGTTTATGTCCGGCGAAGAGACAGAGCTTGACCGAACGGTAATTGATGAAATCGGCGATCCGTTAATGCATATGTTACGAAATGCAGCCGACCATGGTCTTGAGTCCAATGAAGAGCGTATTAAGGCAGGTAAGCCGGAGGTCGGTTCCATTTTCTTAAATGCTTATCAGGATGGTAATAATGTAGTTATCGAGGTAAGAGATGACGGTAAGGGCATTGACACCGAAAAGGTTAAGAAAAAGGCAGTTGAGAAGGGGACACTTACACCGGAGCAGGCCGCTGCCATGACAGAGAAGGATGCAATTGATTTATTGTTCCGTCCAAGCTTTTCCATGGCGGAGAAGATTTCTGATTTATCCGGACGCGGTGTCGGCCTTGATGTTGTAAAGTCTAAAATTGAGGCACTCGGCGGTGATGTAGAGGCAAAAACCGTTCTTGGAGGCGGCACCACCTTTATTGTACGTCTGCCGCTTACCCTTGCGATTATTCAGGCTCTTATGGTAGAAATCGGGAAGGAAAAGTACGCGATTCCGTTAGGAAGCATTCAGACAATCGAGGATGTATTACCGTCTGACATCAAGTATGTGCAGACCAAGGAGGTAATTCATTTACGCGGTAATGTAATTCCGCTGGTCCGCTTAAGAAATGTGCTGGATGTTCCGGCAGATGAGTTCGATGCGGAAAGCCTGACGGTTGTTATTGTTGCAAAGGGTGACAAGCTTGCGGGCCTTGTGGTTGATAACCTGATCGGTCAGCAGGAAATCGTTATTAAGTCTATCGGTAAGTACATAAACAACAGCAAGATGATCAGCGGTGCGACTATCCTTGGAGATGGTGATGTTGCACTCATTCTTGATGCAAACGCAATTGTCTAGAGGAGGTGCCGATATGGTGGAGAATGTTTCAAGTAAGGAAGCAAAGCAATACATTGTTGTAAAGCTTGGAAACGAACAATACGGCATTGATATCCAGTATGTTGATAATATTGTTCGTATGCAGAAGATTACCCGTGTGCCGAAGGCACAGGAGTATTACAAGGGAGTAATCAATCTGCGCGGCGAAATTGTTCCGGTAATGAGTCTTCGTGTAAAGTTTGAGCTTGAGGATGATGTATTTAGCGGAAAGACACGTATTTTGATTTTAAAATTGGAGCAGCAGTCGTTAGTGGGTGTTATTGTGGATGAGGTAAGAGAGGTTGTTACGCTTGATGCGGATTCCATAGAGAAGGTAAGCTACGATCCGAACGACGAAAAGTCGACATACCTTTCCGGTATTGGAAAGAACGGTGATAATCTGATTTCCATGCTGAATATTTCAGAAATCATTATCGAAAAAGAGAAGGAAGCATAAAGAAAAATTCCAAGGAAGAGGCTGTGACGGCTTCTTCCTTGGTGTGCTTGAATTGGGAGGAAGGCATGGCGAAATTGGAGCTTGATACCATGGATATGGTACAATATGATGTGTTAAGGGAAATTGGAAATATCGGAGCAGGAAATGCTACTACGGCACTGGCTACCATGCTTCGTGTAAAAGTGGACATGAAGGTTCCTAAGGTAGCGTTACTGGATTTTCAGGAGCTGCCGGAAATTTTGGGCGGTGCGGAGAATATCATTGTCGGTATTCTGCTGACCTTAAGCGGAAATATTGACGGAATGATGATGTTTGTGATGGAACGCGATGCAGCGCATTCCATGGTGAATATGTTAATGGGACAGGAGGTTCCGCTTGATGCGGAGTTTTCCGAGATGGAAGCATCCGCGCTGCAGGAAATTGGTAATATTATTACAGGGGCATATCTTTCGTCCTTGTCTAATCTTACAAATATGTCGATTAATTCCAGTGTTCCGTATATTGCCATTGATATGGCGGGGGCAATTTTGAGTGTGCCGGCCATTGAATTTGGAAAAATTGGCGATAAGGCGCTGTTGATTCAGACTGAATTCGGAGAAAAAGCAACGGAGGTAAACGGTTATTTTATTTTGATACCAACGTTGGATTCTTATAATGCAATCTTGACCTCATTGGGATTATAGGTGGTTACTATGGGAAATATGATTAAGGTAGGCATGGCGGATATGAAATATTGCCATGCTCCGGATGCTATTACTACATTGGGACTGGGTTCTTGTGTCGGTGTTGTATTGTATGATTCCGGTGCAAAAATTGCCGGTTTGGTACATATTATGCTACCGGACAGTACCAAAATCAGAAACAATGAAAATATAGCAAAGTTTGCGGATACCGGAATTGATGAGATGGTAAGACAGGTTGTGGAGGCTGGTGCGTCCAGAACAAAGCTAAAGGCAAAAATTGCCGGAGGAGCACAGATGTTTGCTTTTCGTGCAGAAAATGACCTGCTCCGTGTCGGAGACAGAAATGTGGAAGCGGTAAAGGAGAAGCTCGCAAAGCTTCGAATCCCGATTATAGCAGAGGATACAGGAGATTGCTACGGACGGACGATAGAGTTTTATCCGGAAAGCGAGGAATTATTAGTTAAGGCAGTCGGGAAGAAGGCTTATAAGATTTAGGAGGCTGTATGGAGGGGAAAAATATACCGCCGCTTATTACACTGTCAGCGGCAATGGTTGCCTGTATTACCTGTATTATTCGTCGTGCACCGTTGTATAATACACTGTTGATTGTTTTGATTGTGATGATTTTGTTCTATATCATCGGGTGCATTGTACGAAAGCTTATTGTTAAAATTAATGCAGATGCCGAGGAAGCGGCGCTGAAGCGTCAGAGAGAGGAGCAGGAGGCTGCGGCGGAGAAGCTGGAGGCTGCAGAGCTTGATACACAGGAGAAAGAGGCTGCAGAGCTTGATGTGCAGGAGAAAGAGAATGCGGAGACAGGTACAGAAGGACAGGTAGTTACCGAAAATGATAAGCCGAAAATGTCGGAAGGCTTCGGTGATCTTTGGAAGAAGGATTAGAATTAAGGACAGGAGACGCTTATGAGTGCAGAGGAAAAGCTGAAATTATGGGAAGCGTATAGCAGAAATAGAACTCCGGAACTGCGCGAACAAATTATAATTGAATATGCGGGTCTTGTCAAAATCGTAGCAGGAAAGCTCAGTATTTATCTGGGTTATAATGTTGAGTATGATGATTTGGTTGGATACGGAACGTTTGGTCTCATCGATGCGATTGACAAGTATGATTTTGACAAGGGAGTTAAGTTTGAAACCTATGCATCCCTGCGCATACGAGGAGCTATTTTGGATCAGGTCCGCCGGATGGACTGGCTTCCGCGGACTGTCAGACAGAAGCAAAAAAGGATAGATGCCGCCTATCAGAAGCTGGAAGCGGCAACCGGCAGGTTTGCTACGGATGAAGAGCTTGCTGAAGAGCTTGCTATTTCAGTAGGTGAGCTGAATCAGTGGCAGAATCAGACAAAGGCAGCCGGAGTGGTTTCTTTGGATGAATATTTGGAGCAGGGAAGCGAAAACGGAATTGTAAGCGGGCACGAAAGCGAAACATTTGCCCAGCCGGAGAAGCAGATGGAGCAAAAAGCAATGAAGGAGCTTTTGATTCAGACGCTGGAGTCCCTGACGGAGAAGGAAAAGAAGGTAGTGCTGTTATATTATTATGAGGAGCTTACGTTGAAGGAAATCAGTGAGGTTTTGGAGGTTTCAGAATCCAGAATTTCACAGTTACATACAAAAGCGATTCAGAAGCTGCGTTTAAAGCTGGGAAATCAGATGGAGATGTTTTTTTAAGTAAAGGAGCGGATATGACACAGAAAAACGGATTTTTTCAAATCAGTATCAGAGATAACGGGACATGGATTGTTTTATATCCGCCTGCAGAGGACGGAAAAGCGCTTCGTTTTGATGTAGTAGATGCGTATCTTTGTAAATGGCGTATCGGATATGAAAAGAAGGTTCTTTTTGAAACCTTGCAGAAACTGACAAAGAAGGAGGAGCTTCGCCTGTCGCCGGAAAAAATTCATCCGATGAATGAATCTGCTACCGTAGAGATAAGTGACGACCATTTAAGTGCGAAGCTTACATTATTTGCACCGTGCGAGGGAAGAGCCCGTATGACGAAGGAGGAGCTGGTAGGAGAGCTTGTGCGCGCGGGTGTAAAATATGGTTTGCAGGAGCAGACGTTAGAGTCTCTTTTGGAAGAACCGCAATATTGTACGCCGATAGAGCTTGCAAAGGCAACTCTTCCAGTGGAAGGAACGAGTGCAAGAATAACCTATTTTTTTAATACGGATTTGACGGCGAAACCGAAGCAGCTGGAAGACGGTTCCGTAGATTTTCATACCTTGGACACCATTTGTCCGGTAAGGGCGGGAGATTTACTTGCAGAGCTTACACCTGCTGTTCCGGGGAAACCCGGGATTGACGTTTGCGGAAAACCGATTCGCCCGCTTTCGATAAATAATTTGGTATTGCGCCATGCAAACCGAATCCATCTTTCCGAGGATGGTTTAAAAATGTATTCTGATGTCAACGGACATGTTAGTCTGGTAGATGGTAAGGTGTTTGTTTCGGATACCTATGAGGTGGCGGCAGACGTGGATTCTTCTACCGGAGATATTACCTGCGAGGGAAATGTCGTGGTAAAAGGCAATGTCCGTACCGGCTTTAAAATCGAAGCAAAGGGAGATATTATTGTAAATGGTGTGGTCGAGGGAGCAACGCTTTATGCGGGCGGTCAGATTATTCTGATGCGTGGTATTCAGGGAATGTCAAGGGGAAAGCTAATCGCAGACGGAAATATTATTTCTAAGTTTATCGAAAGTGCAGAGGTGGTTTCGCGATATGGCTATGTACAGTCCGAAGCAATCATGCACAGTCAGGTGTCTGCCAAAACCGATGTTATTGTTGGCGGAAGGAAAGGCTTTATTACCGGCGGAAGTACTCGTTGCGGACAGTTAATTGATGCAAAGACTGTAGGCTCTAATATGGGGACGACTACCTTGCTGGAGGTAGGGGTGGATCCGACGGTGGCAGAGGAGTATCACCAGCTGGAAAAGCAGGCACCGGAGCTGATTTCGGAAAAAGAAGGAATCATGCAGAATGTGAATATTTTAGTAAAAAAATTAAAGCTGGCGGGACAGCTTCCTGTAGATAAGCTCCTTATGTTAAAGCAGTCGCAAAAGCGCATGGCAGAGATTGATGCCGAGCTGGAGAAAATTGATGCAAGACTGGAGGAGCTGCAGGATGATATGGAAATGAAAACCAATGGTATGATAAAGGTGTCGCAGACTGTATACTCCGGCTGTAAGATTACCATTGGCGGTGCGGTGTATTATGCGAAGTCCGAGTTGTCCCATACAAGATTTGTGAAAGAACGCGGTGATGTCAAGCTGGCAGCATATTAGGAAAGGAGGCGCGCTATGCCGATTACAAGACTGGATATGATTTCCATGGCTCCGAAAACGCAGGAGGCAGGAGTCTATAAACAGCAGGAAGTGCAGCATCCGGCAAATCAGCAGCAGACCATCGCAGGAACGGTACAGCAGCAGGCACGTCAGAACGAGACACAGACGGTTCGCTCCAATAAGACGGAAAACGAAGAGCAGAAGTATGATGCCAAGGAGCGGGGAAAGGGCAGCTACGGAGGCTTTTCCGGCAGTGGGAAAGACAGGGAACAGGAAGAAAAGGAAGAGGAGCAACGCAAAAGAATGCGGGGCAGCACCTTTGATATTACCGTATAATTGCAGAAAAGAGGAAGCTATGGAACCAATTACCATTATATTAACCGTGGTAGGAATACTATTGCTTGCAGGCAGTTGTTTCCTTCCGGTAAAGGAGACGCAGGTGTCGTCTGCGGATTATGACGAGCTGGTCAAGCGTCTGGCAAAAAGGGAGCTTACCGCGGAGGAAACAGAGCGACTGCGTCAGGCGGTGGACCGGATGATATCAGAAAAGACGGAAGAGGTTATTTTAAAGACTGATGATTACCTGAGCCAGGTTGCCAATGAAAAGATTATGTCAGTGGATGAGTTTTCCAAGCAGATTTTGGAGCGATTGGACAAGAACAACTCGGATGTCATGTTTTTATATAATATGGTAACTGAAACGAGAGAAGAGCTTAAGAATGAAATTGCGAACGCAAAGAAGGCGGAAGAGTCCCTGCGGGTAGCGGCAGAGGTTCGTAAGGAAGAACGGAGGAATGCGGCAGAGACAGAGCTGACAAAGGTGTTGGCGGAAGAGCAGTCTGCGGCAGGAGCAAAAAAAGAGACGGCAGCAGTAGCTTTGACCAGACAGACAAAGAAGACGGCCGTCCCGAAAAGGCAGGTGGAGAAAAGGACGGTAAAGGAAGCAGCACCGGTGGATGATATTGCGGAGCTTTTAGCGGCGGCCATAAGCACTGTACCGGAAGAGGAGGAAGAGCATGATCTTCCGAAAGAGCGTATTTTAGAGCTGTATAAAAAGGGAAAGACAGTACGGGATATTTCCAGAGAGCTTGGTATGGGGCAGGGCGAAGTGAAACTGGTTATTGATTTGTACGGGGCATAAAAAGGATGGATTGGGATGAAAAGAAAATATTATATGCGCGGCATGGGAGTCGGCGTATTGATTACTGCGCTGTTATGTGCAGTTGCCCTTCCGGAAGGAAAAGAGCCGATGACGGATGAGCAGGTCATTGCAAGGGCAAAGGAACTTGGCTATGAAAAAAAAGAAAGCGGTGTGACCGCAGACGATATTAATAAAATAAAGGATAATGGAAAGACCACGGCCACACCGGCGGTGACAGCTGCACTGGAGACATCAAAGGATGTGACACCTGAGTGGACACAGGGTCCTACCGTATCGCCGATACCGACACCGGACGCGCCGGAACAGCCGGCAGCACCGACAGCGAAGGCGGAACAGCTGACGGAGACTGCTACGCCGAAGCCTGAGTCAACGAAGGCACCGACCAAAGCACCAACAGCAACTACTGCGCCGACGAAGTCACCAATAGTTGCTGATTATTGTACTATTACTGTAGAACGAGGCATGACGGCACGGGGGGTTGCAGAACGTCTTGTGAGTATAGGTGCGATTGCAGATGCGGAGGAGTTTGTACAGTATCTGATTCACCAAAAGCTGACAGATTATATCAATGTTGGTACGTTTCATGTTCCGCAGGGGGCAAGCTATGCGGAGATAGCGAAATTATTGACGCAGTAGAGAGCGATTTGTCGGGGGGCTGGAGGTTCTATGGAGATAGTTGAAGATTACTTGCTGCTGATTGAGCTGTTACATCAAAGTAATAGATATGGCAATATCAGAATCCCTGTCCGGATGAACGGCAGCATTACATTTTAATAATTAAATGAGATGTTGGTAAGGCAACCGCATTTTTCTGCATTCTTTGGAAAAAAGTGCTTGCCTTTTTTGCTTGCTTGTGTTAGAATATCAAACGGTGCAGTCGGCAAAAGCCGAAATAAGCATGTGTGTGGACTCACGGCAG
>CAZAUP010000063.1:0-8799 GCA_964488415.1 uncultured Lachnospiraceae bacterium | reverse complement strand
TGAAATATTGAATTTTCAAGGTGCGAAGCCCATTTTAGGTATGGGAAGTCTTAGTTATTTACTCATGCGTATGTCGTGTCCCGGCAGCTTCCGCGTTCTTTTATCCTCCGGATAATAGCCCTCCTCCATCATAGTAATCATATGTGAAACAATAACCGGGTCAAACTGGGTTCCGCTGTTCTCTTTCAACTCACTGAGCACCTTGTCCTTTGTCAGGCGCGGACGGTAGCAGCGGTTACTGGTCATGGCATCATAGGAATCCGCCACACAGATAATTCTTGCATAAAGCGGGATTTCCTCCCCCTTTAAGCCCTCCGGATACCCCTTGCCGTCATAACGCTCGTGGTGATACATGACTCCGTCCCTGATTCCCTCAATGGCGCTGAACTTTTCCAGCATTTTCCCGCCGATAACGGTATGCTGCTCCATTTGTTTCCTTTCCTCCGGATCCAGCCGGTCAGGCTTCGTTAAAACTGCATCCGGTACCCCCATCTTACCACAATCATGCATCAGCGCAATATAGCCTAAATCCGTCAGCACCTCCTCCGGAAGCTTCATTCGCCGTCCCAGCTCCTTTGCATAAACGGATACCCGTGCCGAATGACCACTTGTATAAGAATCCTTTGCATCAATCATCTCCGCAAAGGTATTCATGGTTTCGGAAATAATTCTCGCGTCCCGCTCTCTGCGTACCTCATATTGTCTGGTGCGGAGCTGCACTATGACATGGGAAAGAACAAAAACAACCCCCAAAACAAAGGCAGCAATCAGCACATAATACATCGGATACTGCGCAAACGTCACATTCCGGTAACCATTCAGCACACAGGATTCCATTGTCAGCAGTTCCTTTGAAATCATAACAAAACCGAAGGACCGGTCAGAGTCAGGAAATATCTTTGCCACATTGGCATCCGGTGTATAATACAAAACCCTTCCTCTCTGCGTAAAAAAGCCGTTCCATGAGCTGTCAAGTTTTCCCTCACCGGATAACGTAATTTCCAAACGCCAGTCCTTTAATTCCTCACTTGACAGATTCGTAACAACACCGTCATACTGCGCACCAATTGTCAGTCCGGCATCATTCACCCATGACTTGGAGCTCTCCAGCCTCACAGAAACCAGCTTCTTTTCCTGCCCGCTTTCGCTCAGCTCTACGGAAAATACCGGATTGTTTTTATCACTTTCCACCTTTACACAAAAAAGCGCCGTAGCAATTCCCCAAAGCACAAAATACAGGCACCAAAAAAGGATAGGGTTAAACTTCTTTTTTTTCATAAACGCCTCCTGTTCGTAAGCTCCCTTTTCCCCTTCTGCTCTTTTTATTATTTTACGCTTTCCCTTATCATAAGTCAATATTTTGCGAATAATTTTCCCATTAATTCCGACTATTCCATTCTAACCCATATGTTGTTTGAATTAATCCCCAGGCTCACCCTTAATCCGCGAAAACTATGCCGCCCTGTATGGTAAAAAACCGACGGCTGCTGCCATACAAAATCACCTCGTCCTTATCTGCCTTAGCCACCCTGTAAGCCTGTCCGCAGTACTCTTCATATTTTACAGCATTCCGCGTATCCTAAGTCATTGACAAATCTGCTTCAAAACGGTACGATAGCTGTACCGGTGCAGCTTTTATTTTGTATCTGAAATTATGCAAATTTTCACCAAAGGAGTACCGCCATGCTTACTTTTCAACCTATCACGATAGAAAACAAGCCGCTTTTCGACCGCTATTTATTCGACGGAGCTGAACGTGGCTGCAATTTTTCCTTCGCCAATTTATATATGTGGGGCTGTCAGAGTGGTCTGATTTACAAGAACCATTTAGTGCTTTTCTCCCGGCTTGACAGTCACTGTGTTTACCCTTTTCCTGTAGGAAAGGGCGACAAAAAGCCGGTTTTAGATGCCATCCTCGCCGATGCAGGAGAACGTAACATTCCCTGCCGCTTCATTGCACTTCGGGAGGAAGATGTCCAAACCATAAAAGCACTTTATCCGGGACGTTTCCGCATTCACTACGACAGAGACTCCTACGACTACGTATACGAGCTTGATGCTTTGGCAGAATTAAAAGGACGAAGCTACCACAGTAAAAGAAATCACTATAACCGTTTTCTGGAAAAGTATCCGGACTGCCGGACGGAACCTATCGGTGAGGCAAATCTGTCCGTCGTACGCCATTTCGCAGCCGACTGGTACAAAACACGTTTAAAGGCTGCACCGGAAAGCGATTTTCAAACGGAGCAGGCTGCTTTGGAACGTGCCTTATCCCATTACAAAGAATTAGAGCTGGAGGGACTTTTGCTTTTTTGCGGCAGGGAGGCCGTTGCCTTTACCATGGCAAGTAAGGTCATGCCCGATACTCTGGATGTCCACTTTGAAAAGGCAGACGCCGGTGTGGACGGTGCTTACGCCGCCATTAACTGCGAATTTGCGAAGCATATCAGGCACAAGTTTCCTGAAATCCGCTTTTTAAACAGAGAAGAAGACATGGGGCTTGAAGGCCTGCGAAAAGCAAAGCTCAGCTATCACCCGCACCACATGGTCACCAAAGACCGTGCCTGTCTGATGGAGGAAGAATATGACGATTAGTACACCCCTTCCGGAACATCTGCCTGACCTGCGCCGTTTATGGCAGGAGGCATTTGAAGATACACAGGAATTTTTGAATACGTTTTTTTCCACTGCTTTTTCTCCCGACCGCTGCCGCGTAATTCTTGCAGACGGTCAGATTGCCGCAGCGCTGTATCTGTTCGACTGTGAATGGAACCAAAAAAAGGTGGCCTATCTCTATGCCATTGCCACCCGGAAAAGCCTTCGCGGTCAGGGACTATGCCATCGGCTGATGGATGACACGCACCGCCATTTAAACAGACTCGGCTATACCGGCACTCTTTTGGTGCCGGGCTCTCCGGAGCTTTTTCGCTTCTATGAGGACATGGGCTATCAAACCTTTAGCTATCTCCGGGAACATAACATCTCCCTGTCCACTGCAGAAGGCTTCTGCGGCACTACCGGAGCAAAGTGTCCGCAATGCGGATGTCCGGGCTTTCTGAAACCGGTTTCTTCCGCCGAATATGCTGCTCTGCGCCGTTCCTGTCTTCCCACCGGCAGCGTCCTGCAGGAAGGGGTAAGCCTTGCTTTTCTTGCAACTTATGCCACACTTTACAAAGGCAGCGATTTTCTTCTTTCCGCCCGCAGGGAAGGCAGCCGTTTACAGTGCATTGAACTGCTCGGCAATGCCTCTGACGCAGTTCTGCACAAAATCCTCTCTTCCCTTGGCTGTACCGAAGGGCTTTTTCGTACACCCGGTACTGCTGCTGACCGTCCCTTTGCCATGTATCGTCCTTTTACCTTACAGTCTAAAAACAAAACAGGTGAGCTTGCGCCCACCTATTTCGGTCTTGCCTTTGACTAACTGCGCACACTGCGCGGTTCATTTCCTTCCACAAAAAGCACTCCCAGCGTTCCGGCACCACAATGGCTCGAAATCACACCGCCCGCTCTCGTCACATAAATCGATTCAAAATGATTCAATGCTGTAAGATATTCTTTTACCTCTTTGATAATCTCCGGCTCAATACCGGAATGGGTAATAAAAACCCTCGTTTTCTCCGCTTTTCTCATATCCTCTTCCATATCCCGTACATATGCAAGCACCGTTTTCTTTTTATTTCCGCGATATTTTTTGGATACCCCCATCTTACCGTCTTCCACTGCAATACGCGGCTTTAATTTTAACGTATTACCAAGCAGGGCTGTTACTGCATTGCAGCGGCCGCCTCTCTGCAAATAGGTCAGAGTATCCACTACAAAACTCGCCCGGACACGCTCACGATAGTTTTTTAATTCTGTCTCCAGCTCATGCAGGGAAATGCCCTTCTGTATCAGCTCTGCCGCATGCAGCACCTGCAGTCCGATACCGGTGGACAGATTTTTGGAATCCACCACACATACATGCTCCGCATAGTCAAGCTCCTCCGCTGCCAGACGAAGCACCTGACAGGTAGAACTCATCTGCTCACTGATTCCGAGAAAGCAAACCTCTTCTCCCGCAGCCTTCGCCTGACGCAAAAGCTCTATGGCAGCCTCCGGTCCCGGTGCCGCCGTCTTCGGTGTGGTACGGTTTGCATCTGCCCATGCATAAATCTCATCCGGCGTAGTCTCTACTCCGTCCAGATAGCTTTTCTCATCCATTACAATATTTAACGGAAGTACCGTGATTCCATACTGCTCTAATAAATCAGCCGACAAATCACAGGTACTGTCCGCTATCATCCGAATTTTTCCCATTTCAAGCACTCCTTCCGATTCTTCTCCGTAACCGTACCATACCCATGCCTTTATTTTACCGTATCCCTTCCTACAATGCAAATAAAATATCAATAAACTCCCACAAATCTTACACAGGTTCTCCACAAAAAATACACAACTAAATGTTTTAATAAAAAAGGATTCTAACGAAAGGAGGAAAACAACCCATGAAATTCCGTCATGAATGGAAGCATGAAATTACAGTGGGTGACATGATGGTTCTAAAGCAACGTCTCTCCGCCGTCATGAAAACGGATTCCCACGCCGAAGGCGGAACCTATCATATCAGAAGTCTCTATTTTGATGACCTGTACGATACCGCGCTGCGCGAAAAAATTGACGGTGTCAATCTGCGGGATAAATACCGCCTGCGGTACTATAACGGAAACACCTCGTATATTGTTCTGGAACGGAAAAGCAAAATCAACAGTCTTTGCAGCAAAGTAAGCGTCCGCATCAGTGAACACGATGCCGGCCTGCTCTCCGGAAATCGCATTATCTCCGCCAACGAGCTGGAAAGTGCAGAAGCCGGGAAGCTTTACACAGAAATGAAAAGCAAAGGGCTTCGTCCGAAAACCATTGTTGATTATACGCGAATTCCTTATACCTTCGCACCGGGAAATGTACGTGTCACCCTGGACTACAACATCCGCTGCGGTGTATTAACCACGGACTTTTTAAATCCTGACTGCATCACCATTCCCGTACCGGATTCTCCGCGTATTTTAGAAGTGAAATGGGACGCGTTTCTGCCGGAAATCATCCGGGATGCAGTCACACTTCCCAACCGGCGCGCAGCAGCCTTTTCCAAATATGCCGCCTGCCGTATGTATGATTAAATGATAAGGAGATTATTATTATGACATTTTCAGACATTTTTAAATCCAGCTTTCTTGATAACATCACCAGTGTCAGCATCTTAGACATGGTACTTGCCTTAGTCCTTGCCTTCGGTCTCGGACTGTTTATCTTTTTCGTTTATAAAAAAACCTATAGCGGTGTCATGTATTCCGCAAGCTTCGGCACGACCTTGATTGCCCTTACCATGATTACCACTGTCGTTATTCTTGCAGTCACCTCCAATGTTGTTCTTTCGCTTGGTATGGTAGGTGCTCTTTCCATCGTGCGTTTCCGTACTGCCATTAAAGAGCCGCTTGACATTGCCTTCCTGTTCTGGTCCATTGCCGTCGGTATCGTACTGGCAGCAGGCATGATTCCGCTCGCCGTAATCGGCAGCGTCGTCATCGGCATAATTTTACTTCTTTTTGTCAACCGCAAATCGCACGTAAATCCCTATATGGTAGTGCTTAGCTGCACTGGCCATGAAAGTGAAGCCAGGGCAAAGGAATTTTTAGAAAAGCAGACGCTTCGTTGTGTCGTAAAAAGCAAAAGCGCACAAAAGGGCTGTGTGGAACTAAATATGGAAATTCGCCTGAAGGATGACAATACTGACTTTATCAATCTGCTCTCCGATATGGACGGTGTCAACAGTGCGGTTTTAGTCAGCTATAATGGAGATTACAGGGGGTAATTTATGTCAGCAAGCAAACACCTTGATAAAATCTGTGGAATTGTTTTGTGCTTTACACTGATTCTGACGTTTCTTTTTATGAATGCAGAGCATCTTGGTGTTTCTGCCGCAAGCACCACAGTGGGTTATGAAAACCGTTTATTCGACACCTCCCGCGTACACACCATAGATATTGTTATGGACGACTGGGACGGTTTTCTGGAAACCTGTACCGATGAGGAATATGCCTCCTGTGCCGTAGTCATTGACGGAGAGGCCTACAAAAATGTTGCAATTCGTGCAAAGGGAAACACCTCCCTTTCCCAGGTCGCAAGCTATGGAAACGACCGCTACAGCTTCAAAATTGAATTTGACCACTACGATAGTACAAAATCCTACCACGGGCTGGATAAACTCTGCCTGAACAATATCATTCAGGACAATACCTATATGAAGGACTATCTGGTGTATCAGATGATGGGACAGTTCGGTGTTGCAGCCCCGTTATGCAGCTATGTTTACATCACGGTGAACGGTGATGATTTTGGTCTTTACCTGGCGGTGGAAGCCGTGGAAGACGCCTTTCTTGCCCGTAACTACGGTTACGGCAGTGATGGCGACCTCTACAAACCGGACAGCATGAGCATGGGCGGCGGCAGAGGCAACGGAAAAGCTTTTGATCAGGAAAAAATGGAAGAGCTTTTCGAAAATTTTGATTTCGACTCCATGGAACATTGGAAGGAACAGTTCGACCGTACAATGCCTTCCGCCACTTCCTCTGATGCCAGCCGTATGTATTTTCCTGATTCCGGTAATGTCGAAATGCCGGAGGAAATGACCGGGACCGGTTTCAGTGGCGGCTTCGACGGTGCTGACTTTGATTTCAGTGGCGGCTTCGACGACGCTGACTTTGATTTCAGTGGCGGCTTCGACGGCGCTGACTTTGATTTCAGTGGCGGCTTCGGCGGCGCTGACTTTAATTTCAGTGGTGATTTTGACGGCAAGCATTTCGGCGGTGATTTCGGCGGTGGTATGAGCATGGGCAGTGATGATGTCACCTTAATCTACACGGATGACAATTATGACAGCTACAGCAACATCTTTAACAACGCAAAAACAACCGTTACAGAGGCAGACAAAGACCGTCTGATTTCTTCGTTAAAAAAGCTGAATGAACAAACCGAACTCGAAACGGCAGTTAATATTGAAGACGTTATCCGGTACTTTGTTGTCCACAACTTCGCTGTAAACTTTGACAGCTATACCGGTTCCATGATTCACAATTATTATCTGTACGAGGAAAACGGCATCATGGAAATGATTCCATGGGACTACAATTTAGCCTTCGGTGGCTTTATGTCCTCCTCCGATGCCACCTCCCTTGTGAACTATCCGATTGACGATCCGGTTTCAGGCGGCACGACCGAATCCCGTCCGATGCTTGCCTGGATTTTTGCAGACGAAGCCTATACCGAGCTGTATCATACCTGTTTTTCAGAATTTCTTGCTCTCTTCTTTGAAAGCGGATTGCTTGAGGATATGATAGATACCGTCAGTACCATGATTGCTCCGTACATTGAAACGCAGCCAAAGGAATTCTGTACCTATGAGGAATTTGAAACAGGCGTGGCAACACTAAAAGAATTTTGTCTGCTGCGCGCCGAAAGCATAGAAGGACAATTGAACGGTTCTATTTCTTCCACCTCCGACGGACAAACTGCCGACCGTACCTCCCGGATTGATGCGAGTCATGTAAGCATCAGTGCCATGGGTACCATGAACATGGGTCCTGTTAACCAAAACAACGGCAGCAATTCGCCGTTCCAGCCGGATTCTCTTCCGGATGGTGATATGCCGGCCATGGCTTTTCCGGGGAACTTTTCTCCGGCAGAAGCCGATAAACAGCAGAACCCTGATGAAAAGGAGAATGCAAAGAACCCTTCTTTTTCTGAGGCCACAGAAAACGCCGCTCCTTCACACTCGCGGCCCTTCTCTGAAAAAAATAATAAAACAGACTCCTCCGGCTTTGACTCCGGACAGCCGTCTGCAGCATTTCCGGCAGACAATGCAAACAGCTCTGCCATCCTCTTGCTTGTAATCTCCTTCCTTGTTCTCGTTATCGGACTTGTCTTTGCAGTACTTTACGGAAAAAAGCGGCCATTTTCACACCGCCACAGTGCATAATCCATGCTTTGCCGGTGTAAAATCTTTGTAAAATTCTTTAGAGCCCAGGGAACCTTCTCCGGATGCCGCGTATGATAAAAGGGTCGCCGCATTTTCAGCGGCGACCCTGAGCTTTTAAAGTCCAAGCTTCTCAATATTCTCAATCGTGCGGATAATATGCTCATGTGCCAGCTTTTCCGCCAAATCTTTGTCTCTTGCACGAATTGCATTTAAAATAGCCGTATGCTCTGCCGTAGAACGCTTTGCCCGTTCCTCCATGGAAAGCGTTATCTTCCTGACACGCTCCACATAATGATGAAATACGGAAAGCTCATGCTCTAAAATTTTACTGCCGCAGGCACTGTATACCAGCTTATGAAACTTACTGTCCAGCTCTACTACCTGTTCAAAGTGACCCTTTTCCGTATGGAATCCGGAAAGGTAAATCACCTCTTCAATTGCATCTAACTGCTCCTCTGTCACATGCTCACAGGCCCAGCGGGCACACAGTCCCTCCAAATAGGAGCGAATGGTGTAAATGTCATGAATATCCTTCTCGGAAATGCCGGTAACATAAGCTCCCTTATTCGGGATAATCTTCACCAGACCCTCCAGCTCCAGCTGACGCAGTGCTTCTCTTACCGGAGTACGGCTGACACCAAGCTCTGCGCCAATGGTATTTTCCTTTAATTCTTCATTTTCCTCATATCTGCCCGACAAAATGCCCTCACGGATATGATTAAACACACGGCCACGCAGGGAATACTTATCATCCTTGTCGTTTTGCAGCTTGGCATCGCTCATGGCGG
>CAZAUP010000062.1:0-9157 GCA_964488415.1 uncultured Lachnospiraceae bacterium | reverse complement strand
GAATGATTCTTGGTGAAATAGGTGATATTCACCGTTTCTCCAATCCTAACAAGCTCAGTAAACCCAAAGATTTACCCCTTAACTTAACAAAATTTGAACTAACTAAATGACATTGGTCAGAGACTGCCTCTTTATTTTTTACTGAAGTAAAAAGTTTATTTCCACTTTGAAAGTTCATTATCGTCGATTCTTTGAACCGGCAACATCTGCTTTATTCTATTTCTAATCTGTATGTCATAACCGGAATCGAATTATTATCCTCATAGACATATATGCTTTTACATACCGGACACTTCCATACATCATACTTAGGCTCCGGTATCATCCACGGCACTATACTTTCACAATCACATATTTCCTCCCACTCCATATCAGTATACACCCTTAATTGAATATTATTCGGAGCTTCTTGATTACTTAACTGAGCCCCGCATGAACATGTCATTCTCGCCATATCTCTACCTCTTAATAATTCCTTCAATTGTCCATATCTCAACATTTCCAGGTAATGTTCCTCCATATTTCCCCGCAGCACGTTCCATTATTGTATTCGCTTGTCCTAATGTCAATCCTGTATTTCTTGCATCAATAATAACGGTCTCTGCCCCTTGTTTAAATCCATTCTGGATTCTTGTGAGTGGTGTATTTAAACTTGTTCCAGTCAATGTTTTCAGTTCCGTCTTAACTCCATTAACCAAAAAGTCAGGTGTTTTAACACCAGCAACGTCAGAGCGAGGAATTATTTCTACATTCTTACCTGAATTTAACAAATCATCTACCATTGTTCTTTCAGCTTGTGTAAGTCCATCCAATTTTCCTGTTAATGTTCCCTTCGCTACTACCGCTCCTGTATCATCCAACGAACTATCCCCATCCGCCATATCCATCTGAATCCATGTAATCACACCATCCGGCAAATTTTTAGAGCCCATGATCAAATACATGTTCAATCCATTTTTCACACCATACGTTTTCACATAGTATGTAATTGCTTGAATATTTGCTACAATAGCAGGCGTTGCTTTTACTACTAACACTACAGCTATAACCAATGCACCGCATTGTGCTACTACTGTAAGCATAGTAAATACATCGAACGTTTTATATATTTCCCACGAGAAATTAATGTCAGCCTCCGACAACACCTCTCCTTTAAAGAATCCGCTTTCGGTTCCTTTTTCAACCTCTTTCCATGTTTCCCAAAACCAAATACCTGTATGTTGATAATAGCGACTTTCTCTTCCTGTAATAAGTTCAAATACTCTTTCTCTTACTCCTGATGACTCGTTGTGCATATATAACTTCGAACCTTCATTATTTATAAGTCCGATATATGCCAATTCCTCAATCGAAAAATCTTGTGCTTCATTTTCGACTTCGTCAACATAAACTGTATTCCAAAAATCTTCTATCAGATTATCAACATCCCAATCAATCATTATCATGAAATTATCTAGATAATCAAATGATGTACATGGTATTAGATTCCATACATTTCCAGAATTAAATTTTATGTACTCATCGTTTTCCTCAACTACAACTGTGTCATAGTTTTTAGGTCTAAAATCATTGTAGTCGTCAATTCCATCCCCATCTGTATCTGATTTTACAGGATTACTCTCAAATGTCCATCCTTTATATTTCACGATATTTCCAGAAATGGGATCTTCCCACGACACTTCAACGCATTCAATCAATTCTATCACATCAGGAATTCCATCCCCATCTGTATCTACCGTGTCATCCCCTAGCGCCGGGTCTGCATCTAATTCGACAATCGTCCCGTTTGATAACCTCACCCAACATCCTTCATTTATCGAATCCCCCATTTTTACAATCAACGGTTCCAACGCTGTCGTGAAATTCTGATTTATGTTTGCACTTACTCCCTCTGTCTGACTAACAAGCTGATTATACACCGATGCATAATATGGCGTGGTAACTACAGAAACTACAATCTCTTCCGTGCACAGTTTTTGGATTTCATCTTCAAGCGTAGCTCCCGCATCCACTGATGTTCCATTTTTGTAATCCGCATCTGTCAAAAGAATAATATACTTTCTTACGCCACTACGGTATTTCATATTTCTCGCACAATATAATGCATCCACCACCGATTCTGGAGTATCTCCGCCACCACCTACGCCAAGGGATGCCAATTCGTTTTTAAACGAATCTACGCTAGTATACCAGTCATAACTTTTTGTCGAACCGATTCCATCCGCATAAATATCCCGATATTCTACCAATCCCAAGCGAATATCAACCTTGTTCTCTTCAAGTTTGGATACAAATGAATCAATATTATTTCGAACATTTTGTATTTCATCCCACATAGAACCCGTAGTATCAATTACAAATACAACATCCGCCTTACCAGACTCAATAATACTATCTTCATTATCTAAATCGAGGCCCTGCAAGAAGTTCAATAAATTAAATACAAAAATTGGGCTATAATGTGTCGGTTCCGCAGAGATTGTTTGATTCACCACATCGTATGTAGTCTCTAATATTTCAACCGAATTTGTATCCTCAATATAGCTTGCTATTGCCAATTCTTCTATCGGTATTTTTGCCAGAATTTCATCACTAATAGTAAAGGTCACACAACTTTTTTCAAAAGTCAGGTCATCCTCGTGTACAATATCAAACGGCGTACCTACAAGACTATCGATTTCCGTAAATCTCGCATCATTTTCAAGCGAAATTGCATATATTTCCTGGCTGTAATCTCCTTTGCCGGTCATTATTATACTTGGTAAGGTTCCGACATCCTGTAAGCTATAATTCCTTACCGAATCAAGACGAACCTCCTGCGTTACTACCTCCTGTCCATCCTCGATGCCGTTACCATCCGTGTCTTTCAGAAGCGGATTTAAGCCGCAGGAAACTTCCGTTCCATCGCTCATCCCATCATTATCAGTGTCACTTTTAATCGGATTTGTTCCATACACATTTATTTCACTGTAATCATCTAACCCATCTTCGTCCGTATCAACAGAAAACGGATTCGTATCATACTCATATTCTTCCGCCAAGCTAAGCCCGTCACCATCATAGTCATCAGACAACTTAACATCATCGATAGACATATTCCTGATAAGCAGATTTGTATAAATCGCTCGCTCCAAATACGCCTTATCTATCTTTCCGTCAGAAAGTTCAACATATTCAATACTATTCATCTTATATGAATATACTTCATATTCGTACGGTACATTCTCCGCTGTACCGCCTTCACCGTTAAAACCAAAGGAAATCGCACTTCCAGAAACAATATTCGCATTATGTCCTGCATTCTTAATTACATAATGATTTCCTTCATGTGCCTCAATGACACCATTCCAGATGCTTGTAATCTCTCTATCAAAATCAAACTCCAGCGTCCAATCCTCTAAAGTTTCCTCTGTGTTATTGGTCAGAAGAACTCGTGCGGTAAAGCCGCTTCCCCAGTCACTGTCCAAAATGTACTCTACAGAATATGCATCTTCCTGCACCTGTGTATTCTCTCCCAAAAGCTTATATGCGTTTGGAAAACCAGTAAAGTTTTCATTTACACTGATACCAAATTCTGCATATCCACCCACCGAAATATCCGCATTCCAATTTGCGTTCTTTACCACATACTGACCATTCTCATTGCTTACAACCTCTGCATTCCAAATTGTAGTCAGCTTGTTATTCAACGTAAAGCTTAAGTACCAGTTCTCGATTACACTGCTCCCGGTATTCTCAACCCTTATATTAGCATTATAGCCGCCCTCCCAATAACTTGCAAGAGAAAACGTTACACTAAAGTTTTCTCCTACATATTTGTTTTCGGTAGTCAGACCATCCCAACTACTCTGTACACCACCGGTTGACACAGACGTTTCTGCAGAAGCAGCCGCCCCAGTTGTACAAACACACATTGCCAGCGTCAGTAAAAACGCCACTGCTCTTTTTAGTACCTTTTTCACTGCTTTTCTCCTCGCTACTTTATTTGTATTTACGGCAAATAAAAAAGGCTACAATGAATTATCATTGCAACCGAACCATCCTATAATAGATTTCACTATTACTTAGACTTCATGTTTTGCGCCCTAAAGTTTCCTGAAGTTTGCCATCATTAATTTCTGAAGTTTGTCGTCATTAAATACGTGTCATATTTTATCATATCATTTCACTTTAGTCAACTATTTCTTTACAAAACCACATCAACAAAAAAAGACAGTCAGAGACTGCCCTTTTTCATAATTTTCCATATGGTATCTGCATTCACTCTGCTGCCTGTTCCAAAACCGCCAGCACGTTATAGTAAGCGTCCTTCTTTTTGTTGTTTTCATCCCACAGCCCGCAATATGGCGAATTCTGCTTGTAGCTGTAGTTATATTCATCCATATCCGGATTGTCCACCAATCCCCAGATAGAGATATTGGTCACTACCGGTTCCTCCGCATTGACTTCCGCATACATCTGAAATAAATCCGCATAAAACTGTGCGTGGTCCTCTATCCTCTCAGCGTCATAGTTTCGTACTGCCATTTCGGTCACATGCACCTCCACGCCCAACGCATGATATTTCAGGATTGCCGTACGGATAAGCTCAATATCCTCCGGATTCATGCATCCCTCCTGCTCACCATAGCCGCCGATATAGCTCTGCATACCCACACCCTCGCAAAGCTTACGGTAGGTACCGTCCGCATTCTTTGCATAGCTGTTGATGCTCTTTACTACCTCACAAATGGCATCCCGCTTTTCCGGATGGAACGTGTTATAATCATTATAAAACAATGTAATGCTCGTCTCCGGATTCTGCTTCTTCAGCTTCTCCACCGTATTACTTGCATAGAGGAAAGAAAGTTCAATATAATCACTGCCGATGACCTCATAAAAATAATTGTCCACATCTCCGCGGACGGTCCGCACATGGCGCGCATCGGAAGCGTCATAATCCTCTTCACTGTCACCAACCGCTTCGTTCACTACATCCCAGCAGTACACCACACCCGGAAACTCGGTTTCAAAGTGTGTAATGACCTGGTCGATGTAATATTCCAGACGAACCAGCATGGTTTCCCGGTCTACAAATGCGCCATCGCTGCTATAATCCTCGCGAAAAAACCAATCAACCATGTAGGCATCCCAGACAAGCACATGACCACGCACACCAATCCCCAAAAGCTCCGCCATGGAAACAATTTCATCCGCTTGGGAATAATCCATCACCGGCATACCGCTCGGATTAAATCTGGAGGCATTCTGGTCGAGCAGGGAATATGCCTTCATCTCGTTCGTGGCAGTAAGACTATTAAAATCCTCCATCAGCCGGATACGGGTATCCAGATTCTTCGAGTCCCAAGCTCCTACACCCGTACCGAAGCTGAACCCCAGCTTCTCTGCCGCCGCCATAATGGTGCCTTCCTCCTCCGGAATGTCAGTCGGTGCTGCCGTTGGTTCCGGTGTCTCTGTCGGCTCTTTTGTTGCCTCCGGAATCTTCGTCGCCTCCGGTGTCGTCATCGGGACTGTCGTAACTGTTGCCTCCGGCGTTTGGGTCGGTTCCGTTGTCACGGTCACATGCTTTCCCCCGGTCGGCTCTTCTTTCGTTTTACTGCATGCTGCCAGACCACAAAACAGCGTCAGACAGCAAACACCTGCCAATACCTTTTTCAAACTCTTTCTCATGCTGCTACTCCTTCCTTCTCTCCCGAACTTACTTCAGGTTCTCAGCCAACCGCCCCAATAATGCAATCAGCTCCTTCTTCTCATCCTCCGTAAATCCCTGATAGCCTTTTTCCTCTACCTCATCCACCATGGCATCCACCTTTTCGGCAAGCTTTCTTCCAAGCTCCGTCAGATACACACGATACGCCCGCTTTCCGCCGGAAACATGAGTTATCTCCTTACGAATCAAACCTTTCTTTTCCATATTCGCCAGAAGCACCGCCATCGTTGCCGGCTCTACACGACAAAACGCTGCCAGCTCCTTCTGCAGGTCTCCCTCCTGATAGCGAAGTCTGGACAAAACCTTTGGCTGTCCCGGTGACAAATCCAGCTTCTGAAACTCCGCCCAGCAGCTTTTCTCATGTGCCTGAGAAGCCTTCAGCAACGATACAAGCAATTCCATTCCCATAGCCGACCTCCGAATTAGTGTTCTAATTATAATTGCCAACTTATTTATATTATAAACGGAACCACCGGAAAGTCAAGTAATTTTCTCTTGACATTCTTTCCTGTTTTCTTTATAATAATATTAGTAACTTTTACTGATTATTGAAATGAGGTATTTTATGACTAAACACAGCAAACAGCGTGAAGCAATTCTGGACTATTTGCACAGTACCACCTCCCATCCGACCGCAGACATGGTCTATGCGCACGTCCGGGAGGTCATTCCGAACATCAGCCTTGGCACGGTCTACCGCAACCTAAACATGCTGGCAGATGCCGGAGAAATTCTCCGACTTTCCTGCGGCGGCACCAGTGACCGCTACGACGGCACTGTGGCTCCGCACTATCACTTCCTTTGCCGTGACTGTGGCAGCGTCTCCGACTTAGAGATGAACGGACTGGACCACATTAATGTCATTGCAGGTGCCGGTTTTGAAGGCACAATCGAAGGACACATTGCCTATTTCTACGGTCATTGCCCGGAATGTACAAAGGCAAAGAGAAATTAAAAAAGTTTTAAAAAGGTGTTGACAAGTATTATTTCTTCTGTTATGATGATATCAGTAATAATTACTAGTTTTAAAATTCACGGCACTGCCGTAACATTAAAATTCATAAAAGAAAAGGAGGAGGCTGTGCATAAGACGTAAGCGCGGCACAGCAAAAAGTGTATGGCAAAGTATGTATGTCAGGTATGTGGTTATGTTCATGAAGGCGATTCCGCTCCGGAGGCATGTCCGGTATGTAAGGCACCGGCAGATAAGTTTGCAGAGCAGACCGGTGAAAAGGTATGGGCTGCAGAGCATGTCGTAGGTATTGCAAAGGGCGTAAGCGAGGATATTTTAAAGGACCTCCGTGCAAACTTCGAGGGTGAGTGCTGCGAGGTTGGTATGTACCTTGCAATGGCCCGCGTTGCTCACAGAGAGGGTTATCCGGAAATCGGTTTATACTACGAAAAAGCAGCCTGGGAAGAGGCCGAGCATGCAGCAAAGTTTGCTGAGCTTCTTGGCGAGGTTGTAACTGACAGCACCAAGAAAAATCTGCAGCTTCGTGTAGATGCAGAAAACGGTGCAACCGCAGGCAAGTACGACCTTGCAAAGCGTGCAAAGGCAGCTGACCTTGATGCCATCCATGATACCGTTCATGAAATGGCAAAGGACGAAGCACGGCACGGCAAGGCATTTGAAGGACTATTAAACAGATACTTCGGCTAAATTACACGTAAATAAAAGCCCCTCGTTGTAATTACAGTGAGGGGCTTTCTTAGTTTCAACCAATCCGGAAAACGATATTCCATTTCTTATACATCAAGTACCTTAAAATTCTGCAAAAGTGACTCTAACAATTCTGCCTGACTGCTCATCTCCTCACTGGCTGCCGCACATTCCTCCGAGGTAGCAGAATTCATTTGCACCACATCATTAATCTGGTTCACACCGGTTGCAATCTGCGCGAACGATTCTGCCTGTGCCTTGAGTGCTTCCGCTGCCTGATTAATATCGCCTGTAATTTCCTTCGAATCTGCCACAACATTTTCCAGCTGCTCTGCAGTCTCCTTTGCAATCACCATGCCCTTATCCACTGCAGCCAAAGATGCGTTAATCAACACATTCGACTCCTTTGCCGCTCCGGAGCTTTGTGCCGCAAGCACAGATACCTGATCTGCAACCACTGCAAAGCCCTTTCCTGCCTCGCCTGCTCTTGCTGCCTCTATCGATGCATTAAGCGCAAGAAGATTCGTCTGGGACGCAATATCATTAATCGCATCAATAATCTTTTGTATTTTCTTTGCAGAAGCACTGATTTCGTCCATGGACATCACCATCTCCTGCACCTTTTCATTGCTCCTGCCGATTGCGATACCGGAATTTTCAACCTTCTTGCTTACCATTTCCGCAGCTCCGGCACTCATAGTAACCTCGGAGGTCGCCGCTTCGATGGATGCAGTAAGCTCCTCTGTCACACTTGCCTGCTCCGTAGCACCCTGCGCCAGCTCGGTAGAGCTGTCAGCCACCTGATTTGCTCCGCCGGAAACCTGCTCGGCCACACTGCGGAACTGCTTTACCATAACCGACATACCCGCCTCAAAGGAATGCATCGAGTCGGAAAGCGCGACGAAGTCTCCCTTCATCTCTACCGACGGCTGCGCTGTAAAATTACCATTTGCGAACTCTCCCATGCCTCTTGTGATATCCGCTACATATGTAGCAAGGGATGCTACCGACTCCCGCAGGGAATCTGCCACCTGTCCGATTTCATCCTTGGACTCATAGGTGATTTCCGTATGAAGATCTCCATCCGCCAGTGCCTCTGCTGCTTTCTTAATCTCCTCTAACGGATCTGTCACCATCTTAACAATTCCTTTTCCGACAATAATCATCGCCAGTATTGCCATAATCAGAAATGCTACAATGACACACACGCAGATTATAAATATCAGCTTTACGCCTCCCAGCTGCGCCCATACCTCTTCTCCGCCGCTGTTAATCTTCGCTCCAAGACACACCAGCAAAATCAGACTGATTACACTGGATGCTACCATCTGAGACAAAATAAGCGCAAGCCCGAAAAACAGCTTTTGCTTGATACTTCTGTCTAAAAATTTTTCTTTTAACTTGTCTGACATTGTTCCTCTCTCCTTTGCTGTGTATTCCCCCATACCGTTTGCGGTCGCAGCCTTTCGCCTCTTACACGAAAGCCACGCATTTATTCCCCTATGATATTGTCTATATTATACTACTTTTATCTTAATTTGTCAAAATATTTCTTTTGAACCGTCGTACTTTATTTCACAATATGCAGTGATTTGAAACAATTAAAACCCAAGATATTGTTTCCTGTATTTCACCTTTTCCGAAAATTTTCCTGTAAAACGACACGGTATTTCCTATAATCGAGCAGGAGGGGCTGTAAAAAAACAGCTATAAAGGAAAGCCACGGTAATACTGGAAGGTAAAACCGTAGCTTTTCTACTTTTATAAATCATTTTTGTGTGGATATA
>CAZAUP010000061.1:0-9234 GCA_964488415.1 uncultured Lachnospiraceae bacterium | reverse complement strand
GCTTTATAAAGTAGAAATCTGCGGCGTAAATACAGCAAAGCTGCCGCTTTTGAGTAATGAGGAAAAGGAATCGCTGTTTGTAAAAATAAAGCAGGGAGACCGTCTTGCGAGAGAGGAGTATATTCGCGGGAATTTGCGACTGGTACTCAGCATTATTCAACGTTTTTCCGGAAATAATGAAAATGTGGATGATTTGTTTCAAATCGGTTGTATCGGACTGATGAAAGCAATTGATAATTTTGATGTAACACAGGGAGTAAAGTTCTCTACCTATGCGGTGCCGATGATAATAGGTGAAATCAGACGATATCTCAGAGATAATAATTCCATACGCGTCAGCCGTTCCCTGCGTGATGCGGCATATAAGGCAATTTATGCAAGGGAGCAGCTGACAAAGGAATTAAACAGGGATCCTACCGTTTTGGAAATTTCGGAACGGACCGGGTTGACACCGGAGGAAATTCACGAAGCCTTTGATGCGATACAGACACCGGTTTCTTTGTATGAGCCGGTTTATAAGGAGGGCGGGGATGCGCTATATGTCATGGATCAGGTGTGTGACAAAAAGAACGGAGAAGATGCGTGGGTAGAGGAGCTTTCGCTAAAGGAAGCAATGCGGCGGCTTCCGGAGAGGGAAAAGAGGATTATTGATTTACGCTTTTTTCATGGAAAAACCCAGATGGAGGTGGCTGAAGAAATTCATATTTCCCAGGCACAGGTTTCGAGACTTGAAAAAAATGCATTGAAAAGTATGAAGAATTATTTAGGAGACAAAAAGAAGGAAAAGTAGGGAAAAGGTGTCACCGAACGACAAAAAACGGAATAAAATAAAGTGAAATTTGTGGAAACGGTGATGCATATGGAACGATTTTTGGTGATTTTTGCAGTAGTGACAGTGGGCTTTCTGCTGATAACCGTCATATATCATGAAATACGAAAGGTGTATGCGCGGAAACGGGTAGCGAAACGAAGTACGGAAGAAAAGCTAAAAGATTTAAATAAGGATTTGGAGCGGTTCGGCTTTTTTTATGATGCGGCACAGGATATCATCTGCTCTGCGCGATACCCGTGGCAAAGAGAAATGGGATATTGCAGGCTTTATGATGAAGCGGCGCTGACGATGAATATGGCGATTCAGTGTGAGCCGATTTATTTTCAATACGACAATCGGCGATGGCTGCTTGAGTTTTGGAAAGGGCAGTATGGGCTTGCTACGGGGGGCGAGATAGGGATATATGTAACGGACAAGGAGGACATTTCTGTTCCGGGAATGTTTGAAGGTCCGTTTTTTCATGCGGTTTCAGAGGAAGAAGAGATTCCGATGGAGTTTATACTGTATCGAAACAAAACAGCAGTAGTTTCACGGATGGGAACGCACTGGTGGCTGACAGCATTTGATGTCGGAGTATTTTCTAAGCCAAAGCAGCTTGCTCTGGATATCCGGCTGACGTTTCCGGGCAGGATGATGACGGAAGCCTTTGTAAAAGGCTTAAAAGAAGCCGGATATCGGGAAGAAACGTATCGGATTTGCCGAAATACGGTACAGCTTCATTTTTCGGTGCCTCATTCGGAACAGCCCTACCGGAAGGCACGACCGCTGTTTTTTCTGGTGCAGTGCATGAATCATTTGTATTGCATCCTGTTTCAAAGGCTGACCGGAGATTTTGTAAAAACGTTGGATAAAATCGATTATTTGAGGTTTCGTTTTCCTGTTTTGTATCGCAGCGTGATAGTACTTGGCGGACCGCTAAAAAGAAAGAAGGTATTTCACCGGCTTCGTGGGAAGGAAGAAGGAGTGAGGGAGGCGGAACAATGAATACGGCAAGCCGTTTGACAAAAGTATATGGTAAGGCAGAACGCATTTGTTATCACAAGGGAGATAAATTTATTATTATGAGTGACTGTCACAGAGGTGTAGGAAATATCGGCGATAATTTTTTGAAGAATCGTCCGATTTATATAGCGGCGCTGCAGTATTATTATCAAAAGGATTACACTTATATAGAGCTTGGAGACGGTGATGAGCTTTGGGAAAACAAACGAATGGAGGACATCCGGCGGATACATGGCGACGTATTCGAATTGCTTGCAGGGTTTTATCGGAACAAAAGGCTTTATATGCTGTACGGTAATCACGATATTCGAAAAAAAGAGATGTTTCCGGAGCTTAAGATACGGGAGGGGATGGTGTTAGAAGAATGTGAAACGAGGCAGCGTATCTTTCTGGTACACGGACATCAGGGGGATTGGCTGAACGACAGCTTTTGGCGGCTGGGCTGCTTTCTTGTGCGTCATTTTTGGCGGCATCTGGAGCTGCTCGGCATGGAAAATCCAATGAGTGCGTCAGAAAGCCGGAAAAAGAAGAGTAAGGTGGAACAGCATTTGTCGGACTGGGCGAACGCGAACAAACAGCTAATGATTGCAGGACATACACACAGGTCGAATTTTGCGGAGAATCAACAGGAATATTATTTTAATGACGGAAGCTGTGTTGCCGCCGGTGCAATTACGGGAATTGAACTGGAGGCCGGCGGGATACGTCTTGTAAAATGGTGTATTAAAACGAAAAATGACAGTTCCCTGTATATCGGAAGGGAAGTGCTTAAGAAAGCAAATTTAAGTGACTGGGCTGCAGAATAAGAGAGAAAGATTAATAAATCTTTACGGCAATTTGCTTGACAGTATCAGAACAAAGTGCTATGATGAAATAAAATTAATATTATTATATAGACAATTTAGAGGCGAAAGAATACCGCAGCGTAAAGAATACAGCTTGTGTATTAGTTACACGTTGGTTTTCAGCCTAAAAAGAGCTGATGGTTCTGCGTATGTTTGCCGTAGAGCATCGGCTACTTTTTTTGAACACGGAAAGGAGGTTAAAGTGGATAAAAAGAAAAGAACAACCGCAATTATAGTTTTTACCGGTATTGCGGTTGCTTTGATGATTGGAACAATTGTGATAAAAGTACCGAAAAATCAGGAAGCAATCGGAACACTTATGAGGGATGCGGTTCTTCATGAAACAAATAAAATAAGCCTGTTAGGACAAAAGGAAGTGAATCCGGGGTTAATTTCCGCATTTGTTGTAACGGCGATGCTCTTTATGTTTTGTCTGTGTGTGCGGATTTTTGTAATTCCGAAATTTAAAATGATTCCCGGGAAGCTCCAGCTTTTGCTGGAAACACTTGTAGGCTTTTTCGATCGCCTTGCAAAGTCCAACAGCCATCATCGCAACAAATTTTTAGGGGCATATATTTTTGCTGCAGGCGTGTATATTTTTGCCGGTACTGTTTTTGAATTATTTGGTTTGCAGGCGGTTACAACGCACGGAACTTCAGTCGCTTTGCCGGCACCGCTGGCAGATATTAACGGAGCTGTTATGATGGGCTGTCTTTCCTATCTTGTAATCTTATCCGGCGGTATTACGGAAAATAAGTTAAAAGGGGCAGGAAAAACCCTGAAGGAGTTTTCGCTTCCAATTTCCATGAGCTTTCGTTTGTTCGGCGCGTTGCTGAGCGGAGCACTGGTAACGGAAATGGTATATTATTATATACAGTTGAGCTACGGGCTGCCGATTGTGGTTGGTGTATTGTTTACATTGCTGCATGCGTTAATTCAGGCGTATGTATTAACAATGCTTACTGCGTTATTTTATGGCGAGGTTTCCGAGCCTGTACAGAAAAAAGTATAATTACCGGAGGTAAGAGCTATGAAGAAGAGTATAAAAAGAGCAGTTTTGCCTGTCGTGATATCGGTATTTGTTTTTATGGCGGCAGTACCGATGAAGGTCATGGCCGCTGCGGAGCCGGCCGGAAACAGCACGGTTGCGGAGACAGTGTCGGAAGGAGAGGAGGAAGCTGCCGGCACCAAGGCGCTTGCGGCTGCAATTGCAATCGGTCTTGCGGCTGCCGGTGGTACAATTGGTATGGGGTTAGGAATTGCAAAGTCAGTAGAGGGTATTTCACGTCAGCCGGAAGCAGAAGGGAAGATTCGTACCACTCTGATGCTTGGACTGGTGTTTGTCGAAACGGCAATTATTTATGCACTGGTTGTCACAATCCTGATTATATTTGTATTATAGCGGGATGCGATTGAAGAAGGTAGGTGAAATGCAATGAATTTGCCATTGAACATAGACTTGCAACAGATTCTTCTGCACTTATTTAATTTTGTGGTATTGTTTGCTGTATTGTATTTTCTTCTCTATAAGCCGGTGAAGGATTTTATGGAGAAACGGACGGAGTATTACAGAAAGCTTGATGAGGATGCCAAAGCCAATCTGGAAGCCTCGGAACGTGTAAAGTCAGAGTATATGGACAAGCTGGCTGCCGCAGAAGCTGAAATCGCCGATAAAAAGGAGAAGGCACGCAAAGAGTTAGAGGCGGTCAATGCGGATAAAATGAAGCAGGCGGAAAGAGAAGCGGCTCAAATTGTAGCGGAAGCACATCAGACTGTGGAAAAGGAACGCGTAAAAATGTTAAATGAAGCGCAGAGCTATATTTCGGATATGGTGGTATCCTCTGTCGAGAAAATTGTACTGCAGTCAGGCACATCCGAAAGCTTTGACCAATTTCTGGATGCGGTTGAAAGAGGTGGGGAGAATGAGAACTGAAGCAATGGAAAAAAAAGCAGTTTTATACTCGGATACTCCGCCGACTCCGGAACAAAAACAGCGTTTTGAGGCTTTTTTGAAAAAGAAATACGGCGAAAAAATTTCCCTAATCTGGAAGAAAAGTGAGGAGCCTTCAGACGGTTTCCGCCTTGCAGTGGATACGGAGCTTTATGACTGGAGTGTGAACGGTCGGTTTCAGCAGCTAAAGGACACTTTGGAGCATATGCCGAAAAAGAACGAAAATGTAATACCTCTTATCAGGGAAACCGTAAGGAACTGGGTTCCGCATGCACTTGCACAGGAGGTTGGAACCGTGCTTACCGTAGGTGACGGAATTGCAACCGTGGATGGACTGGAAAATGCAACCTACGGAGAGGTTTTGTTGTTTTCGTCCGGTATCAGGGGGATGGTACAGGAATTAAGAAAAAATGAAGTCGGCTGTATTTTGTTCGGAAAGGATGACGATATCTGCGAGGGAAGTATTGTAAGAAGAACCGGCAAAACGGCGGGAATTCCGGTGGGTGATGCATTTATCGGAAGAATTGTAAATGCACTGGGGGTTCCGGTTGACGGAAGGGGGGAGATTTTTTCGGAGGAGTATCGTCCGCTTGAAAATCCTGCTCCGAATATCATTGACAGACAGCCGGTTGATACACCTCTTGAGACCGGAATCCTTGCCATTGATTCCATGTTTCCAATCGGTCGTGGACAGCGTGAGCTGATTATTGGCGACCGCCAGACCGGTAAAACAGCAATTGCGGTGGATACTATTTTGAATCAAAGAGATAAGGGGATAATTTGCATTTATGTGGCAATCGGTCAAAAGGCAAGCTCTGT
This sequence comes from uncultured Lachnospiraceae bacterium, assembly GCA_964488415.1. GTDB lineage: Bacteria > Bacillota > Clostridia > Lachnospirales > Lachnospiraceae > SIG307. The sequence continues at coordinate 3,785 of CAZAUP010000061.1, read as the reverse complement.
TGCGCAGCTGTTTAGAACGCTTACGGAAAGAGAAGCGATGAAATATACCGTTATTGTAACTGCATCTGCAAGTGAAGCAGCCCCGATGCAGTATATTGCACCGTATGCCGGCTGTGCGCTGGGAGAGTTTTTTATGAAGCAGGGGAAGGATGTGCTGATTATTTATGATGACCTTTCCAAACATGCAATTGCCTATCGCTCGCTGAGTCTGCTTTTGGAACGTACTCCGGGGCGTGAGGCATATCCGGGGGATGTGTTTTACCTGCATTCGAGATTGCTGGAACGGTCGGCACATTTAAGCGGGGAGCTTGGTGGCGGAAGCATGACGGCTTTGCCTATTGTAGAGACTCAGGCGGGAGATGTCTCTGCCTATATTCCTACCAATATTATTTCCATTACAGACGGTCAGATTTTTTTGGAAAGTGATTTGTTCTTTTCGGGGCAGCGTCCGGCGGTAAACGTGGGTCTGTCAGTATCGCGTGTAGGGGGAGATGCACAAACAGCAGCAATGAAAAAAGCAGCAGGTTCCATTCGTCTGGATTTAGCGCAGTACCGGGAAATGGAGGTGTTTACACAGTTTGCCGGTGACTTGGACGAAGCTACGAAACGACAGCTTACCTATGGTCAGGGACTTATGTGGATTTTAAGACAGGAGCAGTACAAGCCGCTCAGGCAGTACGAGCAGGTAATTATTCTGATAGTGGTGCTGAATCATCTTCTGCAGGATACGCCGGTAAAAGAAATCAGGAAAACCATGGATGAAATTTTACTGCATTTCAAAAATAAGCATTTTGAAATTGTCAGGAGGATAGAAGAAACAAAACGGTTGGATGACGTGTGCAAAAAAGAAATTGTTAAAATTACGGAAACGTATTTAAAGGAACGGTGATGCTATGGCTGCTACCACAAAGGAGATCAAAAACCGTATCAGCAGTGTTAAAGATACGCAGAAAATTACGAATGCGATGTATCTGATTGCATCAACAAAGCTGAGAAAAGCGAAGGCTGAGCTGGAGCTTACAAGACCGTACTTTAATGCGTTACAGATAGAAATAAAAAGGATTTTTAATACGGCGGAGAATGTGGGAAATAAGTATTTTTATCCGGTGACAGGAATTTTGCATGACCTTCCGGGTCCCTATGGATATTTAGTAATTACCGCAGATAAAGGGCTTGCCGGAGCGTATAATCAAAATGTGATTAAGGAAGCAGTCCGGCTGATGAACCAACACGAAAATCCGAAGCTTTTTGTTATCGGTGAATACGGGAGGCATTATTTTACCACCCACAATATACCGATAGAGAAAAGCTTTCTCTATACGGCACAAAACCCCACCATTGGCAGGGCAAGACGTATTTCGGAGCTGCTGATTGATTTGTTTGACCGTGGGGAAATTTCAAAGATATTCATTATCTATACCGATATGAAAGGGGCGGTAAATGCACAGGCGTGTTCTGCCAGATTGCTGCCGTTTTACAGAGGAGATTTTGCGGCATCAAATCAGGAGGAGAGAAATGTGACGAGTTCGTTTGAGTTTACGCCGTCAATGGAAAAGGTTTTGGATTGCATTGTTCCAAGCTATATCACGGGCTTTATTTACAGTGCTCTTATTGATAGCTTTTGCAGTGAACAGAACGCCCGTATGAATGCCATGGATGCGGCAAACCGTAATGCACAGGAATTACTGGAGGAGCTTTCCGTTCAGTATAATCATATACGTCAGGCAGCGATTACCAGGGAAATAACAGAGGTTTCAGCCGGTGCAAGGAGTATGCGAAAAAAAGCAGAAAAGAAGAGCTCGAAGGAGGCATAGGGCGTTATGAAGGGAAAAATCGTGCAAATATCAGGCTCTGTTGTGGATGTGGCCTTTGAAAGAGGAAAGCTTCCGAAAATCAGGGAAGCGCTTACGGTCTCTTTGAATCACAATACTCGTGTAATGGAGGTGGCACAGCATATTGGCGGAAACACGGTTCGCTGTATCATGCTTTCGGAGAGTGAAGGTCTGTTCCGCGGAATGGAAGTGACTTCAACCGGGAACAATATCTGTGTGCCGGTTGGGAGGGCAACACTCGGAAGAATGTTTAATGTTCTGGGAGAACCGATAGACGGCAGAGGTCCGATTGACTCCGGAGAAATAAGATGGAGTATTCACAGAGATGCTCCGGAATTTGTCGAGCAGAGTCCGGCAGTTGAAATTTTAGAAACGGGTATTAAAGTAATTGATCTATTAGAGCCTTATCCGAAGGGAGGAAAAATCGGACTGTTCGGAGGGGCAGGTGTCGGCAAAACGGTTTTGATTCAGGAGCTGATACATAATGTCGCCATGGAACACGGCGGCTATTCTATCTTTACCGGTGTAGGAGAACGCTCCCGTGAAGGAAATGAGTTATGGAAGGAAATGCGGGAAAGCGGAGTGATAGAGAAAACGGCACTTGTGTTTGGACAGATGAATGAGGCTCCGGGGGTTAGAATGCGGGTGGCACTTTCCGGTCTTACAATGGCAGAATATTTCAGAGACCGGGAAAACAAGGATGTACTGCTTTTTATTGATAATATTTACCGTTTCGTGCAGGCGGGAAGCGAGGTTTCCACACTGCTTGGCCGTATGCCGTCGGCTGTCGGCTATCAGCCTACGCTTGCGGAGGAAATGGGAAGTCTGCAGGAGCGTATCACTTCAACAAAAAGCGGCTCGGTAACCTCTGTTCAGGCAGTTTATGTGCCGGCAGATGATCTTACGGATCCTGCTCCTGCAACAACCTTTTCTCATTTGGATGCTACGACGGTTTTAAGCAGAAAGGTTGCGGAACAGGGAATCTATCCGTCGGTAGATCCGCTGGAATCAGCTTCAAGAATTCTTGAAGCTGATATTTTGGGAGAGGAGCATTATCGGATTGCGCGAGGTGTTCAGGAAATACTTCAAAAATATAGTGAGCTTCAGGATATTATTGCAATTTTAGGGATGGAAGAACTGAGTGAAGAGGATAAACTCACTGTGGGACGTGCCAGAAAAATCCAGCGTTTTCTTGCCCAGCCGATGCATGTTGCGGAAAAGTTTACGGGGATTCCCGGCGTTTATGTTCCTTTAAAGGAGACCTTGAAGGGTTTTCGGACAATTATCAACGGTGAAACGGATTGTTATCCGGAGGCGGCGTTTTATAATGTCGGGACCCTAGATGATGTGGTTGCAAAGGCAGAAAAATTGAAGGCTGGTGAGATTTAAATGAAGCTGTTTTCATTGACGATACTTGCAGCGGAACGCGCATTTTATGAAGGAGAGTGTGTTTCGTTAGTTGTTCCGACGATTGACGGGCAGTACGGCATCCAGGCAAACCATAGTAATATGATTGGTGCCGTGCTGCCGGGACGTTTAAGCTTCCGGACTCCGGAGGGGGAAGACATTGTTGCGGCAGTATCGGAGGGGCTTGTAAAGGTAGAAGGAAACCGGGTGCTTATACTGGTGGATACAGCAGAGCATCCGGATGAAATTGATGCAAATCGTGCCAGACATTCCATGGAAGAAGCAAAGGAGGCAATTTTACAAAAACGAAGCGTTCAGGACTATCATGCCGCTCAGGCCAAAATGGCGAGGGCAATCAGCCGTTTAAAGGTAAAAAAGCAGCTGTAAATGGCAGCGCGAAAAATGATATCTGTTCTACTTTTTTAAAAAATTTTGAAAACTATTGAAACTCTGCCGCAAATTTGGTATGATAGTACTATATCATATAAGTGAGCCTGAATTATTCATGAGCCTATAAAAATGCTCAATACTACAAAACCTTGAACC
>CAZAUP010000060.1:0-9625 GCA_964488415.1 uncultured Lachnospiraceae bacterium | reverse complement strand
CGCAGGAAGTCTACGTTGACCTTTCCGAGCGTCTCTATCAGACAAAGCAGGAGCTTTTGGATACCATTCATAAAAAAAACAAACGTCAATAGAAAGAAGGCAATTATGAAACAGCTCTCCCGCTTTTTTGCAATAGTGCCGGGCACTTGCTTCCTTTGCATTTCCCTGCTTACAGGTAGCTGTAACGAAGCAGGACCGGCGGATAAGGAGCAACAGCCGGCTGTCTCGTTCACTACTGTGCCGACCAGAACTCCTTTGAACAATACCGGTGCGGAAACCAGTACGGCTCCGGAGCCGTCCCCTGCCACGGTGCCGACCGCCACACCGGCCCCCCTCACGGTAAACACGGACACCTCCACTATTACCTTTCTGGTAAACAGAGAATACCCGCTGCCGGAGGGCTATGTACCGGAAAACCTGACTACGCCGGACATTTTGTTTCCGTTTGCCGATACTACCATAGACAAAGCAAAAATGACTCCGGAGGCAGGAAACGCGCTGGCGCTTCTGTTTGATGCCGCCTACAGCGAAGCCGGTCTTACGCTGTATGGCGTATCGGCATACCGCTCCTATGCCCGTCAGTATACCATATATGCCACCAATCTGGCGGCAAACGGCATTGCCCACACAAACCGCTATTCCGCGGCTCCGGGCAGAAGCGAGCACCAGACCGGACTTGCCATCGACATTTCCTGTGCCTCGGAGGGCTTTGCTCTGGAAGATACCTTTGCCGACACCCCGGAGGGCATCTGGGTCGCCGCAAACGCGCACCGTTTCGGATTCATTTTACGCTATCCGAAGGATAAGGAGCACATCACCGGCTACCATTACGAGCCGTGGCACCTTCGCTACGTAGGTACGGAGCTTGCCGCATACCTTTATGAAACTGGTCTTACCCTGGACGAATATTACGGCGTGTCCTCCACTCTGACAACGGAATATCTGGAGACTACGCCGCTTATCGATACGACCGCACCGAGCTATCTCACCATTTATGCGCAGTATCATCCGACACCGACACCCGAACCATCTGAAGGAGGAACCCCATGAGAACTTTTTTAGCATCCTTTGTAATTCTGCTGTTTTTTATTATCTTTTTCCCTGTCTGCCTGCTTTTACTTTTATTACGCACGGTTAACCGCAGACTTGCCAGCCGCATTTCCCAGTTTCTTGTACGAAATGCCTTCCGTCTTTCTATGTGGCCGGGCGGCATGAAACGCATTGTACGGGGCTTAGAAAATATCCCAAAGGACACAGCGGTACTGTTTGCTGCTAATCACAGAAGCCTTTTGGATCCGGCACTCGGCTACATCGTACTTCCAAATCTGACCGGCTTCATTGCAAAGAAGGAAATCGCCAAGGTACCGTTTCTGAATCTCTGGATGCTTAATGTAAACTGTCTTTTCCTGGACCGTTCCGACATCCGCAAGGGGATGCAGACCATTTTAAAAACCACGGACTACATAAAAGAAGGCTACTCTATGTTTATTGCTCCCGAAGGCACCCGCAGTCACGACAGGGATCCTTTGCCGTTTAAGGACGGAAGCCTGAAGCCTGCACAGAAAACCGGCTGCCCGATTGTTCCGGTTGCCATCACCGGCACGGATGACCTGTTTGAGAATCATAAGCCCTGGCTTCGCCGCACCAGGGTAGTGATTGAGTTCGGAAAACCGATTTTCTTATCCGAGCTCGACCGCGATATCCAAAAGCATCCGGGAGCCTATGTCAGAGAAAGGGTCATGGAGCTGCTTGCCGGACACGAGGAACTGCGCCGGGCGAAATAGCAGACTGCATTCCGGTACAGAAATAAAAGTTTTTCTTGCATAACCTCTGCCCCCGTGGTAAGATATCTTTTGTGAAATAAAACCAATAATAGAAGAGGAGGTCCACACATGGAACCTTGGTTAATTGTAACATTAATTATACTAGCGGTTGTTATCATCGGCTTCATCGTACTTTCCCTGATTGGAAGAAAGCTGCAGAAAAAGTCTGATGCTGCACAGGAAAATATTATGGCCGGCGCACAGTATTATTCGATTATGGTCATTGACAAAAAACGCATAAAGCTAAAGGATGCCGGCTTCCCGCAAATCATTACAGACCAGACCCCAAAGTGGCTCCGAGGTCGTAAGGTTCCGGTAGTTAAGGCAAAAATCGGTCCAAAGATTGCAAGTCTCATGTGCGATGAAAAGATTTTCGAGAAGGTGCCGGTAAAAAAGGAAGTCAAGGCGCTGATGAACGGTATTTATATCGTGGATGTAAAGGGGCTTCGTTCCGCACTTGACACCCGGCAGGAAAAGAAAGGCTTCCTGGCAAGGCTTCGTGACAAGGCGCAGAAGGTTGTGGACGAGGATAAGAAGAATAAGAAAGCCAAAGAAGCAAAAAAGAGCAAGAAAAAGTAGTAATACGGGGCCGGCACCTAAGTGCCGACCCTCTTTTCTATGCCTCCGCCGGCTGACACGACTGTACCTTCAGTACCAGCGTGCAATCCGCGGCATGTTCATTATTAATTTCCAAACCATATTTTAGCTGCGCCCGCAGAAATTCTTCCTCCTCATACAGCTCAAGGCTCCGGGTAATTACACCAACCAGCAAGCTTCCATAGGGAGTTTCGTAATTTGTGTAATACTCTTCTCCCGGTACAAAAAGCAAACGGGTATTTAAGCTGTCACGCTTTTGCAGCTCCATTTCTTTTTCAGACACCTTGATGCGGCATTTTACAGATACACCATTTTCACCGGTATCATCATACAACAGATAATGCTTGTCACCTTTTTTGTAGTACTGGCCGAAGTTGATGACCTCAATCGGTGCGTCCTCCTCCTCCGCCACATATTGCAGCCCTGTCAGGGATATTATCACATTTTTTGTCACAGCCTGCCTCCTTGACGTTACTCAAACTTCTCTACTCCGATGCCTTCCGGCCGTAAGGTTGCCGACGGCAAAATACTTGCTGCGAACTGCTTAAACCTCTCTGCACGGTCACTGACGAAAAACTCATGCTGCGGCAAGCTTCTTTTATCCGCCGCGGCATAGGCTTCCCCTGCTCTTGTGCGTTCATTCAGCAAATCATTTTCCTCCAGCAAATACTTTAGCTCTCTGGCCGTTTCCACCGCAGGATTCACAAGCTGCACCTTATCCCCCACCACCTTTTGAATCACGGAACGCAGCAGCGGATAATGGGTACATCCAAGCACCAGCGTATCAATCTCCTTCGCCGTGAGCCCGGAAAGATAGCGTCTCGCTACCTGCTCCGTAATTTCGTCCTCGCCGACCCAGCCTTCCTCCGCCAGCGGCACAAACAGCGGACATGCCTTGCCGTACACCGTCACATGCGGGTCGGTCTTACGGAGAAATTCATTGTAAATTCCGCTTCGTATGGTAGCCTCTGTACCGATAACACCGATTTTTCCGTTCCTTGTCACCTCAGCCGCCGCCTTCGCGCCCGGCTTTACCACACCGAGAATCGGCACCTCAAACTCCTGCTTCATTTTTTCCAGTGCCACCGCGCTGGCCGTATTACAGGCAATGACAATGGTTTTTGCACCCTTGGCAAGCAAAAACCTAATAATCTGCGCGGAATACCGCACAACCGTTTCCTCTGACTTGCTGCCATACGGAACCCTTGCCGTATCACCAAAATATATCATCGCTTCTCCCGGAAGCTGCTCCATAATCTCTTTTACTACCGTAAGTCCCCCCACACCCGAATCAAATACGCCAATCGGTGCATTATTCATAAGAAAATCCTCTTTTCCTGATTTGCTTTTATTTTACTATGATACTCCTGAGAATTCAAGTGCTTTCTCCGAACCGTTCTCTTTGTCTGCTTCACTTTTTTGAATAGCTTTGTTCTTCCTGTCAATACTCTCCGCAGAAGGCCTGTTCCTTCTCTACAAAAAAATAAAGGAGTGCTTATGAAACCTTTTGTATCTGTTACACTTTACTTTAAAAACCTCTTTTTCTGTTTCCTCCGGTCCTCTCTCATCAAACGGCTGCAGGCTTCTTTTACCGCACTGCTGATTTTTGTCTCCGTCCTGTTACTGCTGCCGGAGCAGCTGTTTGCGCCGGAAACCGTCCCTTCTCTTGCTCTGGAGAGCCGGATCCTGCGTCTACATATTCTTGCTGCGGAGGATGATACCGCATCCCAGGAAATCAAGCTGCATGTCCGGGACGCTGTCCTTGCACTGCTGCGGGAGCCATTAAAAAACGCTGCTAACGCGGATGAAGCAGAAGCCGCACTGCTCCCTCTTTTGGATGACATTGTCGATACGGCAAACAAGGTTCTTGCGGAATGCGGAGTTTCCTACCGTGCCTCGGCAGTGCTTACCACCGGTTTTTTCCCGATTAAACAATACGGCTCTCTTCTGCTTCCGCCGGGCGAATACCGTGCGTTGCGCATCTTTCTGGGTGACGCAAAGGGGAAAAACTGGTGGTGTATGCTCTATCCGTCCCTTTGCTTTACGGAAGGCATTACTGCCACCATTGCAGAAGAGGAAAAGGAGGAGCTGCGCGGGCTGCTGTCCGAGGAAGAATTCGAAACACTTTTTTCCGGAGAAAAGCCAAGATTCCTGCTTCGTTCTAAATTAGCAGAATTGTGGGAAATGGCTGTTCATATGCTTTTTTAGGCTTTACCCGGCACACGAAAGATTTCCGGCTGAAGTCCCTTGCAAAGCGCCTCCCTGTGAGGTATAATTTGAACTATACTGCAAGGAACTCCTGATTCATTCGATGCCTGACGGGTCGTTTCTGAAACAGAGGACGCTAGAAAAAGAGGTACTCCCATGAAATTAATTCACGCAATTCACACCGCTTACGCTTACGCAAAAATCAACCTTTCTTTAGACATTCTCGGCACCCGGTCCGACGGCTACCATGAAGTACAAATGCTGATGCAGTCCCTGACCTTACACGATACGATTACGCTTTCAGTTACCGATACTCCCGGCATCGTCATGACCTGCAGCGATTCCACCCTTCCGGTAAACGAACAAAATCTTGCCTATCGTGCGGCGGCTTTGTTTTGCGAAGCCTGCGGGATTTCCTGCGGAATCCGGCTTCATCTGGAAAAAAGTATTCCTACAGCCGCCGGTCTTGCAGGCGGAAGTTCTGATGCTGCCGCTGTCTTGCGCGGTCTGAACGAGATGTTTGATTCCCCTGTTGCAAAAAAAGAGCTGGCAGCCCTCGGTCTTCGTTTAGGTGCAGATGTTCCGTACTGTCTGACTCTCGGCACCGTTTTGTCCGAGGGAATCGGTGAACTGCTCACCACTCTTCCGGCAGCACCGTCCTGCTATTGTGTTCTTGTAAAGCCGGAGGCAGGAGCTTCTACGAAGCAGATTTACACAGCCTATGACACTTTGGCTGCTACTGCGGACATTGCTCATCCGGATACCAAGGGACTTCTTTCCGCTCTGTCGGCAGGTGACTACACCGGCGTAGCCTCCCGCCTTTGTAACGTACTCGAACCTGTGACCATGCGCCTCGTACCGGAAATTTCTTCCATAAAGGAAAGCCTGCGCAGGCTTTCCGCTGACGGTGTTCTTATGAGCGGAAGCGGACCTACTGTCTTTGCCTTATTTTCGGACAAAGAAAACGCACAGCACGCCGAAGCTTATTTTAAGCAGACTCTTTATGCACCACGCACTTTTCTTACCGAATTTTACCGTCCGGTGTAAGCTTCCTTACATCGGCGCATAAGCCGTTTTTACGCTAACGCCTGACAAACGGCCGATTTTTCCTGCCAATGCGCTGATTACGTCCTGAGGTGCGTCCACCGCAACACTCAGAATGCTTATTTTTTTCTCCCGGTACGGAATCCCCATCCGCCCGATAACATGTTCACTAAACTCGTGCAGAATGCTGTTTAACTGCTCTGCCGACTCCAGATTCTGTACAATAATTCCCATCACTGCTACTCTGGTTTCCATAACATCCGTCACCTCCGAAAATTAATTTCACCCTCTATTTTAATACAGCCTGCAATTTTTTTCCATGTTTTTTCTTTTCCGGGGTTAAGTTCTTCACATCCTCTGCCGATATAGCTTATAAGAGTAGGTAGATTTTCTTCCGCCCTTTCCAAAACAGGAGTACGTAATGCAAAGGAGTCGCAGTAACGTTTCCCCATTCACAATACTTTGAGCCAAGGAGGGTTCGCTATGAATACAACTCAAATCACATCTGCAGCAAATACATTTCAGACCGCAGAAGCCTATAAAAAGGCTTCCGCTTCCAGCGTAGCCGACACCGGCAAAAAAACAGCTGTCGAACCGGACAATACTTCCGCTGCCGTTTACGAGAAAGCTAACACGGATAAGACTGCGGGCAAAACTTCCAGGAACAAAAATTACGTTACCCTAAGCAAAGAAAACCAGACAATCGTTGCCCAGTTAAAGGCCGATGCCGAGCAGCGCACATCTCAGCTCCGCTCTTTGGTGGAAAGCATGATTTTAAAGCAAAACCAGTCGTTCCAAATCGGCACCCTGACAGAAAGCAAGATGTACGAAATGCTTCGCAAGGGGCAGCTGGAGGTTTCTCCGGAGGTTCGTGCCCAGGCGCAAAAGGACATTGCAGAGGACGGCTACTGGGGCGTTGAACAGACCTCAGAGCGTTTGTTCTCCTTTGCAAAGGCTATTTCCGGCGGCGATACCTCCAAGGTTGAAACCTTAATCAAGGCAATGGAAAAGGGCTTCAAAATGGCTACCAAATCCTGGGGGGATACCCTCCCGGACATCTGCCAGAAGACTCTGGATGCCGCAAAGGAAAAGCTGCGCAGCTGGGCAGAGCCGGAAGAGGAACGCGAGGACACAGCAACTGCCGCCGCGAATGAATTTGCCAATCAGGCTGCCAATGCCACACTGGCAAAATAAACCCGTCCGCTACGCACATTCACCAAAATTTCTTTTATACAACCTATCGGGAAGGGGCTGTCGCGTCTACGAATTTAACGTAAACGCGGCAGCCCCTTAACTAACTGCAGGCTCATTCAGCCAATACACACGATTCATATATTTCACTTAAAGCTCCTGCCGATTTCTAATCCAGCCCTGCATGCTGTTTCAACGCAGCAAAGGTTTCATCGCTGATAATGTGCTCAATGCGGCACGCATCCTCTGAGGCAATCTCCTCAGGCACACCGATTCTGACAAAAATCTTTGTTAATACCTCATGACGCTCGTAGGTCTTTGCTGCCACTCTGCGTCCCTCTTCCGTCAGCACCAGATATCCTTCCTCGCTGGTTATAACATAACCGCCTTTTTTCAAAATACCGACCGCGCGGCTGACACTCGGCTTAGAATATCCCATATACTCTCCCACATCAATGGCACGGACATTTTTTCCGCCTTTGGAAAGAAGATAAATTGTCTCCAGATACATTTCACCGGACTCCTGCAACTGCACCATAATACCCTCCTGTTTTTCCTGCATAAACCTAGATTAAGCATAGCATATAATCGGGAATTTTGCAAGTTTTGAGGTCCTTTCCATATAGTTTCTAAATATTTTCTTCACTTTTTCCTTGACATTCCTCCGAAACCATAGTATGATATTTCCATAGTTAGCATATGCTAACTATGGAAAAGACACATATCAGCCGTCACCCTATGGGAACTGCAATATGCCAAACATAGCTATAATAACCAAAGGAGGATTTTCATGAGTGTAGTCATTATCGGCGGAAATGAATGCATGGTACGCCAATACAAATCTTTATGCGAGCAGTACCGGTGCAGGGCTAAAATATTTCCCAAAATGGAAACCAGTCTTCGTAACAAAATCGGTTCTCCTGATTTACTGGTACTGTTTACCGGAACCATGTCCCACAAGCTGCTGCGCTGCGCACTGGATGAAACGACCGACTCGGAGACCATCATCGTCCGTTCCCACTCAGCTTCCATGTCTGCATTGAAAAACATTTTGGACGAGCATGTCGCATAGCTTTACGACACCTTTTCACGGGAATGGGATTTTCTTTCCGAATTGAAAGCAGGACTGCCGCACGAAAAAATGCGGCAATCCTTTTCGCTTCACCAAACTCCTTTACTCCCCGACAGTTTTTACAACCAGCAGCAAATCTCCCTCCCGCAGTTCACCGGTATGCTCCGACAGACGGATAATCTCTTCCTCCGATGTATGATAACGCTTTGCAATATCCCACAGCTCTTCGTTTGCCTTTACGGTATAGCCGATCATGCTCGGCAGCTTCTCCAGATGATTCGCCTCAAACTCCTCCCTTTCTGCATCTACAATCATCTCCTCCTTTCGGTTTTCCATAGCAAGCACGGAAAACGCCAGCTCCGCCTTTAATTCCGCTTCTCCGCTCCGCACCATTCCGAAGGAGGCCTCTGCCACATGGCAGCGAATGTCATATGTACTCTCCGCAGTCAGGCCCCGCACCTCTATTTCGTGTGTAAAGGGAAGCTCGGCACGATGAGACTGAAGCGGTCTGTCATCCTCCTCTGAAACATAAAGAAGATTCACCTCAATTATGCCGGATAAACGCAGCAGTTCCTCCTCTCTTGTACAAACATCCGGTCTGATTTCTGCACTTCCACGGCATATTTGCAAAATTCCCGGTATCCCCTCCGGAAGCGGCAAACGCTCCGATACACGCAAGCGGCTGTCATTCTTTAATAAAAGATTTTCATATTCTTCTGTCTGTTTTACCGGTATCAGGCTGCAATCCGTCGCATACAGGTCGGACAGCAGTTCCATCTCCCCTTCCTCATATAGCTTCATATCAGCCTCCAGTACTGCCTCCGCCTCCAAAAGACGCTCTTCTCCGTCTTCATCTGCCTTTACGGATACATTTTCTCCGGTAAGCCGGAACACCACATCGTCAATCAGCCCTTCCCTGCAGCCGCTGATTTCAAATTCCGTCTGGAACGGCAGCATGGCTTCGTGGCATTCCAGCCCGCCTTCCTCTCTGTCACTCTGCCAGAGCACAAAGAGCGAAAGCTCTCCCTTTATCTCCAGTACTCCCTCGCGCGGTCGTGCCTCGGCATTTTGCAGCTCCAATTCCCAGTACAGCAGTTCCCCGATGCTGTCCTTTCCCGACGGTAAAAAGAGCTCCTCCCGCAATCTTGCGGTATCCTTTTTGTCAACGGCAATGGAAGTCACCGGAATCACTCTGGTTTTCGTATATACCCTTCCGACCTCCGGAGCGCCTGTTGCTGCCTGCACATCGTGCAGCTCCTCTGCCTGCACCATAATTCCGAGCAACGCACGCACTGCAAATTTCCTGGAATGTATCATCCCGATTTCAAATTCCTCCACCTCTGCCCGCACACTGATACTATCTCCCACGCAGGCCTCCGGCAGCTCCACCGATTCATCAAAGGGCAGTTCTCCCCGTACACTCTGTACCGGCTTTTCCTCCTCCTCACTTAAATAAAGCACATGATAGGAAAGCACACCTTTTAAATAGAGTCTTCCTCCTGAAAGCTTTTTCTCGTTCAGACGTACCGTTCCCGTTTTCCAGATAACAGCCCGGACATCCGGTTTATTATCCGGAACATTGACATCATCATCTACCGTTAATCGCAGGGCATTTCTGCACTTTACACGGTTCATATGAATGCTTTGCAGCTTCATTTCCATAAAAATACCTCCCGAAGCTAGATTCTTC
>CAZAUP010000059.1:0-9811 GCA_964488415.1 uncultured Lachnospiraceae bacterium | reverse complement strand
CAGTCTCCATCCGCTCCACCCCCTATCCTATTTCCGGCACCGGCAGTTCCATACTTTTGTATACCGTTTCGCAAAGTGTAAAAAATTCCTTTTTCCCAATTCCCCGTACCGTTGCTTCGGCAATCAAAAGGAGGAGTTCCCCCTCTGCCTTTTCCCTGAATACGCCAAACTTATCCTTCTGCGGGTTCACTCTTGCCCCGTGCCTGCGGTCAATCTCAATAAAGCCTTCATTTTTTAAAATGCCATACGCCTTGTTTACCGTCATCGAATTCACGCCCAAATCTTCTGCCATCTGACGCACCGTTGGAAGGGCTTCCCCCGGCTGCAATTCTCCCCTTCCGATGCCAACCACTACTGCATTCCGCAGTTGTACATAAATCGGCACTTCACTTGCCATATCCAGACAAATAATCATACAAAGCCTCCTTTTTGACTTATTTGTATTAGTTATTATAATACAAATAAGTCGCAATGTCAATAAGAAAAGCTCAACGTTATGGAAGCAAACGCAACACCTTCAGGATAATTTCATGCGGAACAAGCTTTGTAAGGATACGGAAGCCCTTCATGGGAAGTCCCGGCGTCACCACAGTCTGCTTCCGTCTGGAAGCACGGATTGCTTCTGCCACCACCTTTTCCGGCTGCATTCTGAAATATTTTTTAAACCCGTAGGATGCCCCATACTGCTCTGCCGTTTCAAAAAATTCCGTTGCTACAGGCCCCGGACAAACCGCAGTTACATAAATCTCCTGCCCATAAAGCTCCTCTGCAAGCGCACGGGAATAGCTGAGTACATACGCTTTGGTCGCCGCATATACTGCAAAATCCGGCTGTGGCAGATACGCGGCGCTGCTTGCAATTTGCAGGATTCTGGCGTTTCGTTTCATATATGGCAGACAAATACCCGTAAGCGCAGTCAGTGCCCTGCAATTTACATCAATCATCCCAGACAGCTCCTCCACAGAACGCTCTGCCACCCTTCCGATAATACCATATCCGGCACAGTTAACTAAAATTTTGATATCTGCATTCTGCTCCTTTAACCGGCGCTCCAGTGTCTCATAAAAGGAGTAATCCCTCACATCCTCTGCAAAAATCCGCACCGTATGGTTCAATTCCTCCGAAAGCCTCTCCATGCGCTCCTTTCGTCTTGCCACCAGCCAAAACTCCTCTATACTTTCAAGTTCCCTGTCAAGCTGTCTTACAAACTCTGCTCCAATACCGGAGGATGCTCCGGTAATTAATACAATTTTCATCTGATTCCTCCTCGTCTGTCTCTTTTCATGCATACCTCACCATATTGCATTCCCTGCAGAGTACTTTTGCCATACCGAAAGCTTAATGCTCTTACGATACCGTCTTCCATATAAGCCGGAAAACGGGACTTCCCGCACTGATTTCCTGCGGTGTCGTCCCGTCTGCTCTTTTCTTATTATGCTCTTATTCCGAAGCAATTATGCCAGTGCCATCAGCGCATCGGTCAGTGCTTTAAGCTTTGCATCCGCATCTGCATTGTCAGTCCCCTTTACACCGATATAAAACTTTATCTTCGGCTCCGTACCGGATGGGCGGACACACACCCATGCATCATCATTTAAATCAAAGTAGAGCACGTTGGAATTCGGAAGACCGGTCGGTGTCACCCTGCCGGTTTCCAGATTCAAAACAGTATCCTTCTTATAGTCCCGGAAGGAAACAACCTCATAAGCACCCAACCTCTTCGGAGGATTGGCGCGGAAGCCATCCATGATTGCCTGTATCTGTGCAGCACCATCCGCACCCTTCAGGGTCATGGTCCGGATACCTTCCTTGAAATAGCCGTACTTTCTATAGATGCTCTGCATCTGATCCCAAAGGGTCAGTCCTTTGGTTCTGTAATAAGCAGCTGCCTCACAAAGCATCATAACCGCTACAATCGCATCCTTATCTCTTGCATGCGTACCTACAAGGCAGCCGTAGCTCTCTTCAAACCCGAACTCATAATGACCTACGCCCTTTTCCTCAAACCATTTAATCTGTTCACCGATGTACTTAAAGCCGGTAAGAACCTCTATTAGCTTTACATTATATTCCTCTGCCACCTTATCTGTCATATTCGTGGTAACAATCGTTTTAATAATGGCACCATCCTCATGGATTCTGCCAAGTGCCTTACGCTGACTCATCAAATACTCACAAATCAGGATACCGGACATATTACCGGTAAAGGACATATATTCACCGGTCGAGGAATCCTTTGCATACACACCAAGGCGGTCCGCATCCGGGTCCGTTGCCATAATCACATCCGCATCTACCTTTTTTGCAAGTGCCAATGCAAGCGCAAATGCCTTCGGATCCTCCGGGTTCGGATAGCTGACCGTCGGAAAATTGCCATCCGGCATTTCCTGCTCCGGAACTACATACACATGCGCAAAGCCGAGCTCTTCCAATACACGCTGTACCGGAACATTACCGGTGCCGTGCAACGGTGTATACACAATCTTTAATTCCTTTCCCTGTTCACGAATCATATCCGGATAAATAATCTGCTTTTTTAACGCTGCAATGTACTTATCATCAATTTCCCTGCCGATAATTTTCAAAAGCCCCTTTGCTTCTGCCTCAGTACGGTTCATCGTTTTTACGGTAGAATAGCCGGTTACTGCGTTTACCTCCGCGATAATCTGGGCATCCTTCGGAGCCGTAATCTGGGCTCCATCCTCCCAATATACCTTGTAACCGTTATACTCCGCCGGATTATGACTGGCCGTCACCACAATCCCTGCAATACAGCCGAGCTCACGCACCGCAAAGGAAAGCTCCGGTGTCGGTCTTAAGGAATCAAACAAATAGGTCTTAATGCCGTTTGCACAAAGACACAATGCCGCCGCCTCAGAAAACTCCGGAGACATATTTCTGGAGTCATATGCAATGGCAACGCCCTTGCTTTCCCCGCCTTCATCAATGATGAAGTTTGCAAGTCCCTGCGTAGCCTTGCTTACGGTGTAAAAATTCATACGGTTCGTACCCGCACCAATAATCCCCCGAAGACCTGCCGTGCCAAATTCAAGCTCACGGTAAAAGCGATCCTTTATCTCTGCCTCATCCCCCGCAATGGTTTGAAGCTCCGCTTTCGTCGCAGCATCGAAATACGGATTATTACACCAGTCTTCATATACTTTTTTGTAATCCATAAAAACCTCCTCGTATTTTTTACTGACAAAAAAAGTCAGAATATAATTAGCTTTGCTTTCCTTTATTATACAACCAAATCAGCAGAATAGCAAGAAAATTTGCCAAAGGCACCTGACAAATCACCACACAAAAAGAGAAGCCGTCGCACCGTTTTTCCGGTGCGGCAGCTCCAGCTTAAGCAACTGTTCCATGGTCTATTACAGAGACTTTAAAATCTCACCCATCATATTCGGAGTCGCGCCAATGGCATTGGACTCATCGGTATCAATGTGCATCGCATCTGCAAACTTCTCACTGACACGTACCACAACATCACCAAGCACTGCCTTTCTTCCTTCGGACTCCACCTTTACCCATACAACATCCTTATTCTTTAAGCCAAGCTTCTCGGCAGTCTCCGGAATCATATGGATATGACGCTTTGCTACGATAACGCCCTCAGAAATTTCAATTTCGCCACACGGTCCCACAACCTTACATCCCGGAGTACCTGCAATGTCACCGCTCTCTCTTACGACCACCGGCACACCGATAGAACGGGCATCGGTAGCAGAAAGCTCTACCTGTGTTGCAGGTCTTTCCGGTCCAAGAATCGAGACATTTGCAAGAGACTTCTTCGGTCCCACAATTGTCACTCTTTCTTCACATGCATACTGCCCCGGCTGGGAAAGATCCTTCTTTTTTGTAAGGGTTGCTCCTGCGCCGAATAAAATTTCTAAATGCTCCTTCGTCACATGAATATGGCGAGCGGATGTCTCCACTAAAATCTGAGCCATGCTATTATCCTCCGTAGTTTTCATAGTTTTTCTTTATTATACACCCGTCTGCCGAAAAAATCCAGTCCCATTTGTCCGAAAAAACTGATTCTAACGCCCTCTTTCTTCTTTCCCGCGTACCCCAAAGGTTACTGCAAATTCCTTTGCAACATACTCGCCCCGCTCTCTTACCTTGACTGTTACCGTACCCTCTGTACCGCCTCTGGTATAGCCAAGCACCTCCCGAAGCTGCTCCTCCGTCTTTACGGTAATACCGTTTACCTCAGTAATGACACCATATAACGGAAGTCCTGCCCGCTCTGCCGCAGAGCCCTCTTCAAGCTCTGCAATATAGATACCTACCGGCATATTTAATGCTTCCGAAAAGCTCTCCGTTACATCCTGTCCCACAATTCCGAGGACTGCGGAGTCCTCATAATCTATTTCCTCCCTGTTCATCATCTGATTGATAACAGAAACCACCTCAGAAATCGGAATCGCATATCCGATGCCCTCTACATCACTCGCCACAAGCTTTGCGTTGTTAATACCAATCAATTCACCTCTTATGTTTAACAATGCGCCTCCACTGTTGCCCGGATTAATTGCTGCATCTGTCTGAATCAGTTTCATGGTAACGCCTTCGATTTCCACTTCACGATTCACGGCACTGACATAGCCTACAGTCAGGGACTGACCGCTGCCTGCCGCATTTCCAATGGCAATCACCATCTCACCGCCCACAAGTCTGTCAGAATCTCCAATGGTGGCAATCTTAATATTTTTTAAGGTTTCCTTTTCCACATCAGAATACTTTACAGTAAGAACAGCAATATCCTCATCAGCATTGGACCCTTTCACCTCTGCCGGAGCAGTACTGCCATCCACAAACTTCAACTCAATTGCAGTAGCGCCGTCCACCACATGATGATTCGTCACTACAAACAGCTCCTCCGACTGGGCAATAATAATTCCGGTACCGCTGCCTTCTTCCTCTTCCTGATACTCACGACCAAAAAAATAGTAAGAAGTCACACTCTTTGTATTGATTTCAACTATGGACGGAATCACATTATCCCAAACCACAGATACATCATACACAGAAGAAACCCTTTCATTCTCTTTGCCGTCAGCAGTTTGGTTTATAAACGGTGTGTCCTTCTCATTCTGTGCTGTCTGCTCCTGCTTCTTCTCTGACTCCACAGCCCTTTCTTCCTGTCTGCCCTGCATATAAGAATACGCAGCCAGACCTCCTGCAGTTACCCCACCGCAAACAAGCCCCAGCGCTGCTGTCAATATAATTCTTTTCCCAAAGCTTTTCCTTTTCATAACGAACCTCCTATCACGCATCCAATCCTTATGACTGCTTCCATTCTATCGACAAAGTTTGTCTAATTTGTGATGAGAAGTTAAAAAAATATTGATTTATACAAAAGCTTTATAGCATCCCAGCACCTTCAGACGGGATGCCTCTTCCCGTATCCCGGTCAAAGCATTCTGCACCGCAGGCTCAGAAAGCTTTCCATCGAAATCCACAAAAAACCGGTATTCAAACTGCTTTCCCGGAATCGGTCTGGATTCAATCTTAGTCATATTCAAATTATTATAAATCAAATGACTTAAAATGCGGTACAAAGAACCGGATTCATGTAAAATTTCAAAACAGATGCTTACCTTATCCGCATCCTTTGTATACACTGCTTTCCCGGAAAGCACAAGAAATCTGGTAGAATTCACATTCTGGTTATTCAGACTCCGGCGGAGTACCGTAAGGCCATAGCGTTGTGCAGCGATTTCAGATGCGATCGCTGCCTTTGTTATATCACCGCTCTCTGCCACCTCCATGGCGCAGCCGGAGGTACTGGAACAGGCTCTCTGCAGCAGCCACGGATGCTCTGCAAAATAACCGCTGCACTGCAGCAACGCCTGCGGATGGGAATATACCTCTTTAATTGTTTCTTCCGTAGCCCCTTCCGGTGCTGCCAGTACATGCTCAATCCGGATCACCTGCTCCGCTACCGGATATACCGCATGCTCCGCCATTAAATCATAAAGATCAGAAATATCACCTGTTGTCGTGTTTTCAATCGGCACAACGCCATACCTTGCCTCTCCCTTCTCCACAGCCTCTACCACTGCGGCAAAGCTCGGACAGGAAATCCGTTCACACGCCGTTCCAAGAGAACGCATCAATGCCTGCTCCGTATAGGACCCGGGTTCTCCGAAAAAAGCCGCGGTATCTCCCGCTTCACAGCACAAATTTTCCTTTCTGACGAAACCATTCTCTCCCTTATCCGCCAGCATTGTATATTGATACTTTCGACTCAATGACATAATCTGGGAGAAAAGCTCTTTCAGACCTCTCCCAAAATATTCGTTGGATGCCATACCTTCCACTGCAGCCAGCTTTTCCTCCTCGCGCTGTTTATCAAACACCTTTTTTCCGGCAACGCGCTTATATTCCGCAACATCTGCAGCAATCTGCATCCGTTCCTCGAATAAAGCAGTCATTTTACGGTCAATCTCATCAATTTCTTTTCTGCACTGTGTCAAATCCTTCATCCTGACTCTCCTTTGTCCTCTCCGTGTTTCCTTTACCGATTATACTTTGTTCCTTTGAAAAAAGCAACGCATTTTCTTGACATTCTTTACGGGAATGTTAAAATAGAACTGATAACATACCTCATTCAAAAATGGTTTCCCGTCTGTAAAGGAGTGTTCAATGAATAAAAAAGTAAAATCCGTGCTTATCATTATCCTTATAAGCGCCATCCTGACCATTTTCATTTTATTATTTAAAATTACCTCCCGGCTTCCGGAAAATCCCGCTGACTATGCAGGTAACACCGGCGGAAACCTATACAACCGCGGTCTTTTTACAGAGGACGATACCTATATCTACTTTGCAAATCTTGCAGATAACTATCGCCTGTACCGCATGGATAAGTCTTTGGAAAACGTAGCACGTCTTCATACGGATTCCGCAGAATACTTAAATTTGGACTCTGCATCCAAAAACTTATATTATTCCCGTATCAATTATCGCCAAAATACCCAGGGCAACAATGCGTTTGATCTGTTAAGCATGGGCATTTACTGCCTGAACATAAAATCCTCCGGTCTTTCACGTCTTTACGGAAATACCTGCGGCACGGTACTGCTTGCGGGCAACCATCTGCTGTATCAGGTACACGGAGACGACGGCTCCTATGATTTATATGCTTTACCAACGAATAAAAAAGCTGCCAAGTCCGCGCTCATTACCACCGAACCCATTCTGCCGGTCAGCTTTCGGAAGCAGCACGTCTACTACGCGGGAGCCGGTACTGACCATCACTTATATACCTATGCCCCTGACACCGGCTCTGTCTCTGCCTTTGCGGAAATTGACTGTTACCTGCCGTTAGCAGCAGAAGGCGGTGTATTTTTTCTTTCCCAGGCACATAATTACTATCTATATTTTTTGCCTGACACAAGCGATAACGCCACCCTGCTTATTAAAGAACGCATTTGTGCCTACAACCTTTCCCCTGACGGCTCTACTTTATTTTACCAAATCGATAACGGCAGAAGCAACCGCCTCTGCCGCTATGATATCTCCTCCGAAACCGAAACCACCATACTGGAAGGTGATTATAAAAACCTGAACACGGTATCCGGCTATTTATTCTTTACAGATTTTGCAGAAAGCCTCTGCTACTGCTACGACCAAGCGACCGGCAATGTGTTTTCTTTTATGCCTGCCGAGGAGAATTAAGCCTCTCAACGCACGGCACACACTGTCCTGACAACACTTGTTTTGCTTCTCCCACCAGATACAGGGACCCAATGAGAACAATTATCTCCTGCGGGTCTTCTTTTTTTGCCAGGGCCAGTGCGTCTTCCACCTTCGGACAACACACAAGCTCCGTTGCCGGATTCTTACTGCGCCGCTTACAAAGCAAAAGCAGCTCTGTGGCTTTTATGGCACGCGGCACGGACGGTTCTGTTACATACACCTTCTTTGCCCACGGCAAAAAGATGGAGGTCATTGTTTCCAGCTCCTTGTCTGCCATAGCCCCAAAAATGAACTGCAGCCTTCTTCCCGGAAAATATTGCACAAGACTTTCTACCGTTGCCTTCATTCCCTGCGGATTGTGCGAACCGTCCGCAAGCAAAAGCGGCTGTTCTGAAAGCACCTCCAGTCTCGCCTGCCAGAACACAGAAGAAAGTCCTTCCCTCACCTGTTTTTCCGAAATCAAAATTCCTCCTTTTACGAGCACATCGACTGCCTCCAATACTACCGCAGCATTTTTCTGCTGATAGAGTCCCGGCAGAGAAAGCGTCACTGCCTTCCTTGTCTTATAAGAAAACACCTGAACAAACTGTTTTCCAAAGCTGCCGGTATTTTCTGAGATAAGCCCGGAAAAATCCGGCATCAGAAGCTCCGCAGAAAGCTCTGCACAACGTTTCCGGATGACCGCCTCCCCCTCCTTGTTTTCCCCATAAAACACGACCGGCACGCCTGGCTTTATGATTCCGGCCTTTGCCGCAGCAATCGCCTCTATCGTATTACCAAGCTGTGCCGTATGATCAAAGCCGAGTGCCGTAATCACACTAAGAAGTGGCTTTTTTATCACATTGGTAGAATCAAACTCACCGCCCAGACCCGTTTCTAAAATTACAAGCTCACAGTTTTGCTCCCTGAAATATAAGAATGCAAGGACTGTGCCAAATTCAAACTCACTGGGCGGAACCTCCATCTGCTCCACATAAGCAGCCAGCCGCTTCGTCAGCCTTGCCAGTGCAGCATCCGGGATTTCTTCCCGATTAATCTGAATCCTCTCATTATACCGTACAATGTAGGGCGAAGTATACAATCCCACCTTATATCCTGCCTCTTCACAGACTGAAGCAAGCATTGCCGCCGTGCTTCCCTTTCCATTCGTTCCTGCAATATGAATGCACCGCAGTTCCCGTTCCGGATGTCCGCACAATTCTAAAAGCTCCTCTGTCTTTTCCAGACCGCTCTTTTTTCCACGCCAATACAAACCGTGAATATATGCCAATGCTTCATCATAGGTCATGTTCTTCACCTCTCACTTCAGCTCTTTCACTCTGCTGCTCTTTGCTTCCGGCATCCGGTTTCTGCCCTGCTGCCACAGCTTTTCTCCGTGAATCCACGGTCGCAGTACCGGAAGCTGACGTACCGCCGTCATACACACAAACACACCAGCAACATTAACAGGATACATACAGGCATTTTTTATGAACCGTCCCTCGAAAATCAGCGTAAACTTTTTGACAAAGCTCTCCCATGCCATAGCACCATCCCGGAAAAACATTCCAAAATCCTTCACTCCATATTGAATGGAAATCCAGCTTGTTGTCATACAAAGATTGACGATTACAGTCACCGTAGCAATCGCCGCCATCACTCTCCAAAGTGATATTTTTTCTCTCCGGTAGAAAAACAATCCATAAAGGAATCCCGCAACCATACAGTCTAACGTATAGCCGGGAAAAAACGGCCCAGTCGGCTTCATGATAAAGCCAAGCACATCTGCCGCTCCTCCAATCACCATACCGGGCACCGGACCAAACAGCATACAGGCAATCGTTGTCGGGAAAATCGTAAATCCGATTTTTATACTTTCCGTCAGCTGAATATTGGTTACAAATCCGAGTGCCAGCCGAAGTGCCAACAGCATTGCCATAGCAACCAATGATTTTAAGTTGCCGAACTCCCTTGCCGATTCTTTTACACGCATAAAAAAATCCCCTTTCGTTGTAGATTTGTCGCAATCGCAGAAAAGAACACCCTCCGGAAGTCAAACTCCACGGCAGCGGCCGTCCCTCGCAACTAGCTACAACAATAGGGGAAACCTATTTGTAGCAGC
>CAZAUP010000058.1:0-10045 GCA_964488415.1 uncultured Lachnospiraceae bacterium | reverse complement strand
GCTTATATTTTCAGCTGGATCATTTTGTGGGCTGCAGATTTGCATTGTTTTTGTTTTCGACAAAGAAAACCGGCGGCGTGGCGGAGTTTACAAAATTTGTATATGAAACAGAAGAATAAGGAGGCATTGTATGAAAAGAAAAGGTTATTTCGTGGCAGGTGCAGTGCTTATGGCAGCACTTCTTGGGGCATGCGGTAAGCCGGAGGAAACAAAAAAGGGCTCCCCGACAATCCCGGTAACGGAGGTGCCTGGGGAAGCGGTAACCATTACCCCGCAGGAGGAGGGAGAAGAAAATGTAAAAACAGAGACGGAGGCTGAGAAAATGATAAGTGCGGAATTAGAAGCAAAGTGGAAAGCAGAATTTGAAGGACTTACCCTGGCGGAAACCCTGAAGAATATCGGGTACGATGCACCGGTGATGACCCAGCGTCTGGGGGCAGACCCGTATGCGATTGTATATGATGGAAGAGTATATCTATATATGACCGGTGACGTGATTGAGTATGAGGCAGACGGTGTTACTTCAAAGAGCAACAGCTTCAGCTTAATTAATAAGCTTAATGTTATTTCTTCTGATGACCTTGTGAACTGGACTGACCATGGTACGGTTTATGCCGCAGGCAGAACCGGTGCGGCAAAGTGGGGAAATAACTCCTGGGCACCGGCTGTTGCGTATAAGGAAATTGACGGACAGACGAGGTTCTTTATTTATTTTGCAAATGGCGGGAACGGTATTGGTGTGCTTTCCGGTGACAGTCCGGTGGGACCGTTTACCGACCCGATTGATATGCCGTTAATCTCCCGCTCTACGCCGAATTGTGCTAATGTAAACTGGCTCTTTGACCCGGCAGTGCTGATGGACGATGATGGCAGTGCCTACATTTATTTCGGCGGCGGTGTGCCGGAGGGAAAGGAAGCGGCACCGGGCACCGGCCGTGTGGCAAAGCTTGGTGCAGATATGATTAGTCTTGATGGTGACCCGGTGACAATGGATATCCCGTATTTATTTGAGGATTCCGGTATTAATAAAATTAACGGAACCTATTATTATTCTTATTGCACAAACTGGAATGTATCTGCAGAGGGAACTGCGAAATACGGTTTTACCAGTGCACAGATTGCTTACATGACTTCCGACAATCCGATGGGACCGTTCACTCTCGGCGGAGTGGTGTTAAAGAATCCGGGGACGTACTTTGGCTGCTGGGGGAATAACCATCACTGTATGTTTGAATTTAACGGAGACTGGTATATTGCATACCATACCCAGATTTTAGAGAATCTGCTAGAGGTTTCCGGCGGTTATCGTTGTACTCATGTAACGAAGATTACGGTAAACGAGGACGGAATCCTTGCTACCGTGCCGGATGTGGACCGCTATTCCTTGGAGCAGGTAAAGTATTTGAATCCGTATGAGAAGGTAGAGGCGGAAACCATGGCAACCATGGGAGGCTTAAATACGACTCAGGCGGATATGGTAAGTAAAACCTACGGTAGCGGCAACATGGAGCTGTGCGATATTAATTCCGGTGACTGGCTGGCACTTTACGGTGTGGATTTTGGCGAGACCGGTGCGACGAGGTTTACTGCAGCGGTAAAGGCAAGGGAAGGACAGAGTGGAGCTGTTCAGATTCGTCTGGATGGATTAAACGGAGAGATTGTCGGTTATCTTGAGATCGGTGAGAATGCAGACGGAGGCTATCACGAGCTTACAACAGAGCTGTTAAAGACCGTGACCGGTGTACACAGGCTTGTATTTGTATTCTGCGGCGAGGGCTATAATGTGGATTACTGGCAGTTTCAGCAGTAAGGTAACGGAAAGGGAATTAGGAAAGGAGAAGGAAAATGAGAAAATTATGTATGTACCTTGCAGCGGCAGCAGCCGCTTCCGTGCTTTTGGCAGCCTGCGGTAAGACACCGGCAAACAATACACCGACTGAAGTGCCGGAGTCAACTGTGGCAGCCGCACCGACTGAAGTGCCGGAGCCAACCGCGGCAGCTGCACCGACGGGAGCGCCGGAGCCAACCGCGGCAGCTGCACCGACGGAAGCACCGGAGTCAACCGTGACAGCTGCACCGACGGAAGTGCCAAAATCAGCTGTGACAGCTGCACCGTCTGAGGGAACCGAAGCAGAAATTCCGGCAAAAGAGCCGTCAACAGCTCCGACGGCGGCTCCGGAGGTGACAAAGGCTCCGGCAGCAGAAGCAACCGGCGCACCAACGGATACGGAGTTCACCTATGATTTTAACGAGCTTATCTATACAGGCTCATATGGTACGGTATATGATATAAAGGCGGACGGCTCCGTGGATTTGCAGTATGAGGGGCAATATCAGGAGATTAAATTTGCAATTCCGGATGAGATTGATATGTCCTATTGTGAACAGGTGAGCATTCGATTGACAAGTGCGTATGCTCCGATTTCCTTGAAGCTGTTTGATGGAGCCGGAGCCCAGGTGTTTGTAGAGTATTATATGATGAGTGATACGGTAACGGAAATTCAGTTGACACCGAACATTATGGATACGGTGAGCGGAATCGGGTTAATGGCACTTGAAGCTGTGGAGGATTTTGACCGGTATCAGGCAACGGTTTACAGTATCACCTTTCACATGGAAGAGGACTACTTTTTGGCAGGACAGCCGGAAGGGCCGGTTCTGGAAGAAACGTATTCTCCGATTGTGACAGACGGATCGAATCAGGAGCTGGAAGCAAAGTGGAAAGCGGAATTTGAAGGCCTTACCCTGGCGGAAACCCTGAAAAACATCGGGTATGATGCACCGGTGATGACGCAGCGCCTTGGTGCGGATCCGTATGCCGTTGTATACAACGGAAGAGTATATCTTTACATGACCGGGGATGTGGTGGAATATGAGGCTGACGGCGTAACGGTGAAGTCCAATTCTTACGGTAAAATCAATACTTTAAATGTCATTTCCTCTGAAGACCTTGTGAACTGGACTGATCACGGTACGGTTTATGCCGCAGGCAGAACCGGTGCAGCAAAGTGGGGAAATAACTCCTGGGCACCGGCTGTTGCGTATAAGGAAATTGACGGACAGATGAAGTTCTTTATTTACTTTGCAAATGGTGCTAATGGTATCGGGGTATTGACCTCCGACAGCCCGACGGGACCGTTTGTGGATCCAATCGGTAAGGCCTTGATTTCGCGCTCTACACCGAATTGTGCCAATGTAAGCTGGCTCTTTGACCCGGCAGTGCTGGTGGACGATGATGGCAGTGCCTACATCTATTTTGGCGGCGGTGTGCCGGAGGGAAAGGAAGCGGCACCGGGCACCGGCCGCGTGGCAAAGCTTGGTGCGGATATGCTCAGCCTTGACGGAGAGCCGGTGGCAATGGACATTCCGTATTTATTTGAGGATTCCGGTATTAATAAAATCGGGGATACCTATTATTACTCCTATTGTTCCAACTGGAATGTGACAGCAGAGGCAACGGCAGAGCTTGGCTTTTCCAGTGCGCAGATTGTATATATGACATCGGATAATCCAATGGGACCATTTACGTTAGGCGGTGTCGTGCTGAAAAATCCGGGCAGCTATTTCGGCTGCTACGGCAATAACCACCACTGTATGTTTGAATTTAACGGAGACTGGTATATTGCGTATCATACCCAGATTTTAGAGAGTGCGCTTGGAATTTCCGGCGGATACCGCTGCACCCATATCGCAAAAATTAATGCAAATGGGGACGGAACGATTGATTTAGTACAAAAGACCGACCTTAAATCCTTGGAGCAGGTAAAGTATTTGAATCCGTATGGGAAGGTAGAGGCAGAAACCATGGCAACCATGGGAGGCTTAAATACGACGCAGGAAGGCACGGAAAGTAAGGAGTGCGGTTCCGGCAACATGACCCTTTGCGATATCAGCTCCGGTGACTGGCTGGCACTTTATGGCGTGGATTTTGGAAAAAACGGTGCCACAAAATTTATGGCAGCGGTGAAGACACCGGAAGGGGGAACAGGCGCGCTGCAGATTCGTCTGGATGGTTTGGACGGAGAAGCTGTTGGATATCTTGATGTAAGTGCAGGTGCCGACGGCAGATATCATGAGATTACGGTAGATTTGTTAAAGCAGGTAACCGGAATCCATGACCTGGTATTTGTATTCTGCGGTGAGGGCTATAATGTAGACTATTGGCAGTTTCAGGAGTAAGTGACAGTGGAATCGTTAAAAAGCAAGAATGGTTCATAAAATAGAATAATGCTTGAAAAATTGAAACAGTTAGGTCTTGAACTTCCATTACAGGATGTGGTACAATGAAAATAATATAAAATAATATTCAGAACCGAAAACAAAGGAGGAGTTTTATGAAAAAGTTAGTTTCCCGATTCGGCTTATTTGCAATCGGTGCAATATGCTTCGCTGCATGTGCAACGGGTGAACCGGAAAATATACCGACAGATGCACCGGAGGCAACTGTCACCGAGGCACCGGCGACTGCTACAGCGACTCCGGAGCCGACCCCGACCGAAGCACCGGCTGTTCCGGACGGAGCAACTCTGTTAAATACATACGGCGATTTGTTTGGTTATGTAGGCACCTGTGCAACCTATCATCAGATTATGGATTCCAAGACGATGGAGCATCTGCTTTCCCAGTATAACAGTATTACACTGGAAAATGAGATGAAGCCGGACGCGATTCTTGGCGGTACTGCGTCCCTGTTCTCAAAGGAAGAGGCGTTGCAGCAGGATTATGTGGTGCCGGAAAGCTATCAGGATGAGCTGGTTCCGCGCTTGAATTTTAATTCAGTGGACAATGCCCTGATGCTTTGCGACATCCGTGGAATTTCCATGCGTGGCCATACGCTGGTGTGGCACAGCCAGACCCCGCTGTGGTTCTTTAAAGAAAACTTTGATGCCAAGGCGGACTATGTAAGCCCGGAGGTTATGGACGGACGTATGGAGTTTTACATCCGCACTGTGATGGGGCATATATATGATTATGGTTTAGGAGCTCTTGTGTATTCGTGGGATGTGGTAAATGAGTATCTGCATGCGGATGATACAAACTGGAAGGCGGTATACGGAGAGCAGGGGGTAAACCCGACCTTTGTAAAGAAGGCATTTGAAATTGCACATGAGGTTTTGGCGGAGTATGGTCTTGAGGATGAGGTATCCCTGTTTTACAACGATTTCAACACTTATGACCGTACCGCAGATGTATTGGCACTGGTAGAGTATATCAATTCCGATGAAAAGGTTTGTGACGGTATCGGAATGCAGTCCCATTTATCGACAACCGGTCCGACCACGATTAAATATAAGGCTGCCTTAGAGGCATTCCTTGATGCCGGCTATGAAGTTCAGATTACAGAGCTTGATGTCGGAAATACCGGTGAGGGTGTACAGGCAATGTACTATTATGAGCTGATGCAGTACATTTTGGAGGTTAAGAAAAACGGAGGCAATCTTACGGGAATTACCCTTTGGGGACTTTCGGATGCTACCTCATGGAGAAAGGATGAAAGCCCGCTTTTATTCTCTAAGCTTGGTGAACCGAAAATCGGTTATGAGTATGTTTTAAAGGCATATTTTGAGGCAGGTTATACGATGGCGGAATAGCCGTTAACAAAAGCCCTCAGACAAGGCAGATGCTTTGTCTGGGGGCTTTTTTGCTTTATAGGAAATTTTGCAATTTCCTATAAGCAAAAAACGCTCCGCTGTGGACGCACACGCTTTTGCAGTGGATAATGTCGCATAGATGCGACGCAAAAGCGGCGCGAGAGTTTCGCAGGCGAAACTCTTTGTTGCGTATATCCGGATACGGATAAGAAATGGGTTGACAAAAGATAATAAAAACAGTACACTACTAAAGTGATAAAGCAAAACTAACGAGCTTTAAAAAGCTTGTTAGTACAAATGCAGGAAGAGAACGGAAATGAGGAGAAGCAGATGAAGAATTTAAAGGAAATAAGGGGAAAATTGGAAAGAAAGCTTGCAACAGCAATGGTACTATCGTTAATGGTCGGGTGTGTGGCACCGGCAGGAATGGAAAAACAACAGGTGGTGTATGCAGCAGAGGAAAATGCGAAAAAAGAAGTTTGCGAAAGTGCGCCTGTATCGGAAATGGTATCGACACTAACCAACGCAATGGCAAGTGTGGAAGAAGAGACAGTGGTAGGGGCAGCAATCTTGGAGGAGTATGTTAACGTAGAGTCAGGAACTTCTGTGAAATTGAAAGGTGAAGGGGTTACAGTAGAGTTTCGTGCAGAGAGTACATGGGAGGGGTACTGCTCTTTTAATGTAACGTTGACCAACAACGGAACGAAAGCCATGAAGGATTGGTCAATAAACTATGAGCAAGCGGGTGAGATAACTCAAATTTGGAGCGCTAAGTTAGGGGAACAGAGCGGAAACAGGCATACGATTAAGAATGTAGGATGGAATGAAAGTGTTGCGGTTGGAGAATCGGTGAGTTTCGGTTATATTTTACAGGGACAGAAAATTGCATTCCCGGCAGAGGTGATGTACACCGGAATATATGAGGGAGGAACGGAAAATACACTTCAACAGGGCGCATCAACGCATGTGGAGGGAGAGGGCTTTGCGGTAGATTTCAAAGCGGAAAGTGTATGGGAAAAGCATTGTGTTATGAATGTGACATTAACCAATACCGGAGCAAGCGCAATGGAAGATTGGTCTCTTTCTTATGTACAGGGGGGAACAATTTCGCAAATTTGGAATGCGGAGCAGGAGTCGGGAGAAAACGAAAAGTGTAATGTTCATGGTCTGGAGTGGAACAAAGGAGTTGAACCAGGAAGAAGTGTAAGCTTTGGGTATATCGTAGAAGGGGAAAAGTTAGAATTACCTGATGATGTAGAGTTTACAGGAAGCTATGTGGTAAAAAAGGCGCAATTAGAATCAGGAACAAGAAAAACAATTCAGGGAAATGGATTTACAGTGGAGTTTTATGTGGATAGTGCGTGGGAAAATCATTGTAGTGTTAAGTGTACTCTTACAAATACTGGTGCACTGCCAATGCGTAACTGGGCGCTTGCAATAGAGCAAACGGGAGAGATAATTCAGATATGGAATGCCGAGACAGACGGGACGGATGGAACGTGGTATTGTATAAATAATTTTGGATGGAATCAGGAAATTCTTCCGGGAGCAGTGGTAAGATTCGGTTATGTTTTGCAGGGAGAGAATCTTGAACTTCCATCCAAGGTAACTTATACTGGCGATTATGCAAGTCAGGATACACCGACACAGGGAATGGGTAAGAAGGTGTATGGAGATGGTTTTTGTGTAGAATTTACGGTAGAGAGTGCATGGAATAGTAACTATGCGGTAAATGCAGTTCTGACAAACACCGGAAGCTCTGTATTGGAGAATTGGATGCTGTCTTATGCATTGGCGGGGAGATTAACACAGTTTTGGGGCGCAGAGTTAATCAGTGAAAACGGAGTAGATGTTGTATGGAAAAATAGTGAGTGGAACCAGAGCATTTATCCGGGAAAATCGGTAAGCTTTGGATATATGGTGGAAGGAAAGAACTTTGTACTACCGGCAGTAGTAACCTGTACAAGTGAAGACGTTCCAGGTATTCCGGTGGAGCCGACGGCTACCCCAATCCCGGAGGCAACAAGCACGCCGACACCAACGGTTATGCCAACGGCAACGCCGGCACCGTTGGTAAAAGAGTTGACATTGACTGTAGCTACGCGGGATGATGCTACGGTTTGTTTGCAGTGGAACGCGGAAAATATCGCAAATAGTTATGAGGTTTTAGTTGATGACACCGTAGTGAGCTGTGTAAGCGGAGGTTACTTTATATACGAATTGCCTGATACCTATGAGGAGTACACCTATAGGGTAAGAAGCTATGGCATGGAAAACGAAGAAAGTAGTAAGGTGGTTGTATATACAAATATAAAAAAAGTAGGTGGTGTTCTTACAGAAAATGAGATGTGGGGGGACCATGTAGGCAGTTATCATGTGGTAGACAATCTTACAGTGGCAGAAGGAAAAGAATTATACCTGAAAGCAGGGACGCGTCTCCGCTTTGATTCAGATGTAAGTTTTTTGATTGACGGAACAGTAATGGTTGCCGGGCAGGAAGGAAAGGAAGTAGTATTGACTTCCTTTCAAGACAAAAAGTATGATGGATATAATAATGATTTCAATGATGTTGGAAAGTGGACCGGAATCAGAGTTGGAGAGACTGGAGTGTTTGAAGCAGAGTATACAAAGATATATTCGGCAGATGGTGGAAATGAAAACAAGTTCGGACAGGATATAACAGGAGAAGAGTTTGGTGGAATTGAGATATCTGGAAAAGCAAAGCTGGAAATGTGTACTCTTGATTTAAAAGGTGATGTAGAGGCAATCGTTGGTATAAAGGTAAATGAAAGCGGAACATTGCAGCTTTTAAATACTAATTTTAATAATGCAATGATTGGCATAGTAACGAAAACGGTATCAGGTGATTGTATTATTGATGGGTGTAGTATAAATGTAATTTATAATCCCATCTGTGTAAATCAAAAAGGAGATGCTGAATTTTGTTTGAAAAATTCATGGATTATTGGGCATGGAGAAAATTTAGTGACGATAACCAGTATTGGTACAGAACAAATTACGATAGAAAATAATGAGTTTTTCTATGGAATGTATCCGATTGCCATAGATTTGGAAGGCCTGTCAGCAGAGAAGGTTCTCATAGATGTAAAAAATAATACAATTTGTGAGACAAGATTTTATGGTGAATATGTGCATTTAATTGGAAATGTGAAAAATGAAATTATATTAGATGGTGGAAGATTTATATTTATGGATGATGTTACGGTTGAAAAAAGTGGGAAACTAATAGTAAATGCCGGGACAGAAGTATATAGTTATTTTCGTGCGCTAGAAATATATGGAGAAGTGGAGATACTTGGTAAGGAAGATAATCTGGTAAAAATATCTGAAGATGGTGCAAGATTTTCCGGAATTATAGTTCATCCTGAAGCTAAGTTATATGCAGAGTATTTGGAAATCGGAGTGATGTCTGGTGAATATTTGCAAACGGATCATTTTTATTCTTATGCTGCGATATTGGTAATGGGAGAGGCAGAGTTTCATTATTCTGAAATGTTAAATGAACATACGGTTGGATTTTATATAGCCAAGGAAGGGAATTTAAAGGTGTCAGGAAGTGTTATTACTTCATCCTGGCTGTTATTGGCTGTCGATACAACGGAAGGAAGCGTTGAGTTTGAGAATAATACGATAGAGCTTTTACATATGTTCGCAGATGTATATATGCAGGGAACAAGTAGATTGGTATTAAAAGGTAATAATGTAGAAGCGTCGCTCGCAAACTATTATGGATATCTGTGTTTTATCGAGGGAGAAGCTGCCACTTATCTGGAAATAACTGATAATTTTATATCTGCAAGGACGAGTGTAAGCGATTTTTGGATTGATGGTGTTGGCAAATTAGAAATTACAAAGAATACGTTTGATGGAAATGGAAGTTCATTGTATCCGTTTGCTGTGATGGTAAGTCATCTATATATGTTAGAGAAATTTACACAAGAAAATGAAGTGAAGAATTATAAAAATGCAAACGGAATAAGAATTTTGCCGGGAGAAATAAAGAAAGATGTTAGAATTAAAAATGGAGAATGGGAGTTTGATGCACTGACAATTGCGGAAGGCACAATGGTAACAGTTGAAGGAAGTACTCAAATACATATACGAAGCAGCTTATGTATAAATGGAATAATTCAATTTGGTGGAAAAACTACCGATGCGGTAGCTGTGCGCCCTGTGAGTGATATGAAGTACAGGATATTGATAGGTGAGGGTGGCGTATTGCTAGCTCACAATATAAAATTTGAAAAGTTGGATTTATTGGAGTTTTATGGAAAAAAATTAGAGCTTGTTGACTGTGATTTTGGTGCGGCGTATGTGCTTGTCGATCCTGCTCAGGAAGGAAGCGCTTTGTTGGAAAAAAGCACCTTTTTAAGTAAAACTAGGGAAACGCTGATTAATTCGTGCATTTCTGCTTGATATTTGATATAATAAAG
>CAZAUP010000057.1:0-10057 GCA_964488415.1 uncultured Lachnospiraceae bacterium | reverse complement strand
AGGAAAAAAACGGATATTTGTGTGGGATAAAAATTCATGCGTATGTCGTGTGGAAGAGGCAACTTCACATTGACAAAAATATGTCACTGCAATATAATTATTCTGTACAATTGTGCAAGGAGGAAGGGATATGCAAAAGGTGATTTCAACAGCGGTAATCAAGCGTTTGCCGCGGTATTACAGATATTTGGGAGAGCTGCGTAAAAAAGAAGTGGTGCGTATCTCTTCCAAAGAGCTAAGTGAACGAATGAATGTGACGGCATCGCAGATTCGTCAGGATTTGAATAATTTCGGCGGCTTTGGACAGCAGGGATACGGTTATAATGTAGAGTATTTATATACGGAAATCGGTAAGATTTTAGGCCTTGACGAGGAGCATGAGGTGGTTATTATCGGCGCCGGTAATCTGGGACAGGCGGTTGCCAATTATCAGGATTTTGCCCGCCGCGGCTTTGCGATTAGGGCGGTATTTGATATAAAGCCTGAGTTAATCGGAAAGGAGCTCGGGAGTGCACGGATTCATGCCATGAGCGAATTGAAGGATTATGTGGAAACGTATGAGCCGCAGATTGTGGCGCTGACTCTGCCAAAGGAGCAGGCGGTACAGGTGGCAAATGATGTGGTTTCCTGGGGGGTAAAGGCAATCTGGAATTTTGCACCGATTGAGCTGCGCCTGCCGAAGGATGTAGTAGTGGAAAACGTGCATCTGACGGAGAGTCTGATGCGTCTGTCCTATAATATTCGTGCGACACAGAATAAGCAGAAGGAGTCTGGTGCGGCAGGTCAGGCAGAGGAAGAGAGTGCGGTAACAGAAGAATAAGGAGATTACCATGATAACCGGAGTCGGTACGGATTTGGTTGAGATTGTCCGGGTGCAAAAAGCAATCGGGCGCTCTGCATTTTTG
This sequence comes from uncultured Lachnospiraceae bacterium, assembly GCA_964488415.1. Taxonomy (GTDB): domain Bacteria; phylum Bacillota; class Clostridia; order Lachnospirales; family Lachnospiraceae; genus SIG307. The sequence continues at coordinate 9,152 of CAZAUP010000057.1, read as the reverse complement.
GAAAAAGTATATACAGAAAAAGAAAGGGAGCTGATTGCAAAACGACCTGTCCGGGCGGCGGGAAATTTTGCGGCAAAGGAGGCGGTCGCAAAAGCACTAGGATGCGGCTTTGCAGGAATTGCACCGAGAGAAATCGAGGTGCTTCGTGAAGCATCGGGGCTTCCTTTTGTGGTGTTACACGGAAAAGCAAAAAAAAGAGCCGAGGAACTGGGAGTAGACAGGGTCCGAATTTCTATTACCGATACGGCGGATTATGCTCAGAGCTGTGCGGTTTGCGAAAGGGAGGAGCAGCGTCTGCCCAATCAGTCGTATCCATATAAAAAAGAAAGCTCCGCTTGTTTAAAAGGAAAATGGGAAGCCTGCAAAGAAAACACTCATTTTCTGTATCCGGTACTCAGTGGCGCGAAGATGAAGGAAGCAGACCGTAAAACCATTGAAGAAAAGGGAATTCCCTCGCTGGTGCTGATGGAGCGTGCTGCCATGGCGGTGACAGAATGTGTGAAAAAGTATGCAGTCAAGGGCAGTCAGGTGGGGGTGCTGTGCGGCAGCGGAAACAATGGCGGCGATGGTGTGGCGGTGGCAAGGCTGCTGACAGAAGCAGGGATACAGGCAGAAATCTTAGTAATGGAACCGGAGCGTTGCAGGGCAGCTGCTATGGAGACAAGTGACAAGGTGTCTTACGGAACACCGGAATTTGTACGGCAGCTAAAAATGGCAGCAGCATTTTCCGTGAAGCTTTGTGGTATGGAGCATACAGGAGAGTATGATATTATAGTGGATGCCTTGTTTGGAATCGGGCTGGAGAGAAAAATTACGGGGAAGTATGCCGAGGTAATCGAACGAATCAATCATGAGAAGCATATTGTAATTGCAGCGGATATTGCATCCGGAATTGCAGCAGATACGGGTGAAGTGTGCGGTGTGGCACTGTATGCGGATGAAACCGTGACCTTCGGAGCAGCAAAATTCGGACATTTGATGTATCCGGGAAAAGAGTACACCGGAATACTTACAGTAGCAGAGATTGGGTTCCCAACGCAGCTTTTGTGGGAACAGCGGGAAGGCGTATATTTTGATGAAGCCGGTGTAGACGGAGTACTGCCGGAACGTCCGGCATATTCCAATAAGGGGACCTTTGGAAGGGTTGTGGTGGTAGCAGGCAGTAAATGTATGGCGGGTGCTGCATATTTTTCTGCCTGCGCCGCATATCGTATGGGGGCAGGACTTGTAAAAATCGTGACACCGGAGTGTAACAGGGAGACTTTACAGACGCTGCTGCCTGAGGCAATGCTTGCGGTTTATGAGGAAACGGAAGACTTTGCAAGGCTTGCAAAGGAATTGGCAGATTTTGCGGATGCGCTTGTCATCGGGCCGGGATTGGGACAGAGTGAAGGGACAGAACGGCTGCTCGCGGCTTTGCGGGAGGAGCTCTGTAGTCGGGGGGCGGAAACACCGTTTTCCGTATGGGATGCGGATGGACTGAATTTTATTGCGAGACAGCAAAAAAAGCAGAACTGTGATACGGAGGAGAAACGAAAAGCTTTTTTAGAGACATATCTGCCGGAGCATTGTATCATTACGCCTCATCTCGGAGAACTTTCCAGATTGACCGGAAAACCTGTGGAGGAGCTTGCAAAATCACTTTTGGCGGAAGCATGGAAATTATCCGGAAATAGTAAGCTCGTTTATGTTTTAAAAGATGCAGTGACCGTGGTGTCATCGAAAAAAGAACGCTTTTTCAATACGACCGGAAACAACGGCATGGCGACCGGAGGGAGCGGAGATGCGCTATGTGGTGTAATTGCGGCACTGCTGGCGGCCGGTATGGAGCCTTTTTTGGCGGCAGCCGCCGGGGTATGGCTTCACGGAGCAGCAGGAGACCGGGCAGCAAACGAGCTGGGAACTGTGTCCGTAACGGTAAAGGATATTTTAAAGGCATTGGGAAGCCTTTATGAAGAGGAAAAATGAATCAGTAAAACGGAGGAATGAGGGATGACGGAGCTCGGTCTGCAAAAGGTGAAGGAGTATTACAGAGTGCGGGCAGATATCAATCTGGACGCGATTGAAGCAAACATACAGGAAATAAAAGGACGCTTAAAGCAAGGAGTAAAGCTTGCTGCTGTGATTAAGGCAGATGCCTATGGTCACGGGGCAGTGCCGGTAGCAAAGACGGTTTCTCCGGTTGCGGACTGGTTTGCGGTTTCTAATATCGAAGAAGCAATAGAATTGAGAAATGTTGGAATCGAGCAACCGATTTTAACATTAGGCTATACAGCACCGCTTCAGCTTTCGGAGGCAATTAAGCATGATATTACGCTGACACTCTGTGATACGGAAGCCGCGGAGGAAATCAGCGCGGCAGCGGTAAAGCTTCAGAAAACGGCAAAAGTGCACATTAAAGTAGACACCGGTATGGGGCGTATCGGTTTTCCTGCGGAAAAAAGCTTTGCACAGGAGGCAGCAGCAGCGGTAAAGCTTCCGAATATTTTACCAACAGGAGTTTATACACATTTTGCAAGGGCGGATGAGGCAGATAGAAGTGCGACCGTATTGCAGTATGACAGGTTTATGGCATTTATTTCAGTATTGGAAGAACAGGGGGTAAGCAGTTTGCTGCGTCATGCGGAAAACAGTGCGGCAATCCTTGCATTTCCTGACTATCAGCTTGATATGGTACGTCTTGGTATCAGTCTGTACGGAATGTATCCGTCCGAGGAGATGGAATCAGAGAAAATCAGGTTACGGCCGGGCATGGAAATTAAGTCTCATGTGGCATTTTTAAAAACAGTTCCGGCGGGGATCGGAATCGGATACGGTGCTACCTATGTGACTACGGAACCGAGGGTGATTGCTACGATTCCTGTGGGATATGGTGACGGATATCCGAGAGCACTATCCAACCGTGGGAGAGTTTTGGTACACGGACAGAGTGCCCCGATTGTAGGACGGGTTTGTATGGATCAGATGATGGTGGATGTAACGGATATTCCGAAGGTAAAACGGGGGGATACTGTAACCTTAATGGGAAGAGAGGAAAAAGAAGTGATTAAAGCAGAGGAAATCGGAGCCTTATCCCATTCCTTTCACTATGAGATGGTCTGTAATGTAGGAAAACGGATTCCACGTGTTTATTATCAAAAGGGAGAAGCCATCGGCGCACGGCATTTTGTATAGCGCATACAATATAGCATACGGTATTCGGAATAAGAATGAGAATACAGGGAATACTGTTGCTATAGAGTAAAAGCGGAGCGTGCAAATATGGTAATTCGACGTGGAGATATTTTTTATGCGGACCTTCGTCCGGTAGTGGGATCAGAGCAGGGCGGCATCCGTCCGGTGTTAATCATTCAGAATGATATCGGGAACCGGCACAGCCCAACCGTCATCTGTGCGGCAATAACGTCCAAGATGAACAAGGCAAAGCTTCCGACCCATGTGGAAATCAATGCAAATAAGTATGATATTATGCGGGATTCTGTGATATTGCTGGAGCAGGTACGCACTATTGATAAGGTCAGACTAAAGGAAAAGGTTTGTCATTTGGATCGCGATGTGCTGGAACGTATCAACAAGGCTCTTTGTGTCAGTCTTGCTTTGGATACATAACAAAAGAGAGAAAGGGGAACATGCCTTTATGCAGGAATATCCCATAGCAGGTATAGGAATTATTTTTGTTCTGTTTGTAATTAATGCGTTGGCATCTGCGGCGGAGACGGCGTTTCATGAGATCTCCGGAGCAGCTATACGAAAGCGGTCAGTCGAGGGAGAAAAACGGGCAAAGCGGTTGGAAAAGATGTTTAACCGCAAAAGGCGTTGTACGACGGTACTGGATTTTTTGCGTACTGCTTCGGTATTTTTATGCGGTATTACATATGCCGGTCTTGTTCGTTATGTGCTAGTCCCAAAGGCGGAGCTGCTTCTTGAAGGGGACAGGCGTTTCTGCCTTTTTGCAGTGCCGGGTCTCATATTGCTTACAGCGTTTATTGTGTGGTTGATGGAACTGCTGTCGATTAAGGTTCCGAAAAAGCTTGCATTTAAATATGCGGAGCGGTTTTCCTTTCGCATTTCCGGGTTTGTGAAGCTGTTTATGGTATTGTTTGCACCGATGGCCTTTTTGGCGGAGGGAGCGGCAAGAGGAATCGGAAAATTGTTAGGTGTGCGCCCCGGTGATTTGGAAGAAAATGTAACAGAGGAAGAGATTCTTTCTATTGTGACGGAGGGGCAGGAGCAGGGGCTGTTCGATGAAGAAGAAGCCGAAATGATTACGAATGTGATGGACTTTGATGCCAAGGCGGCAAGAGATGTCATGACAAGGAAAAAGAAAATTATCGGTATTCGTGAGGAAATCGGAATAGAAGCTGCACTAGAGTTCTGTTTAAAGGAAAATTATTCCCGCTTTCCGTTATACGGAGAAAATTTGGATAACATTACGGGAATTTTACATTTAAAGGATTTGACCGTTTATTATATGGAGTATCGTAATGAACCGGAAGTACTCAGGAACACCTCGTTGACAGAGATTGCAAGAGAACCGTATTTTGTACCGGAAACCCAGAGCATCGATGTGCTGCTTCATGATATGCAGGAAAAAAAGGTACATATGGCGGTGGTGATTGACGAGTATGGTCAAACTGCCGGTATTGTGGCAATGGAGGATTTGCTGGAAGAAATCGTAGGTGACATTCAGGACGAGTATGACGATGAAGAACAGGAAATCATGGCAGAAGAGGACGGGGCATGGCTTGTTCGGGGCTTCACTCCGTTAGAAGAGTTAGAGGACCTGCTTGCATTAGATTTTGCAGAGGAAGAGGCAGATACCGTGAGCGGTTATATGATATCAAAGCTGGGGCATTTGCCGTCCGAGGAGGAGACGGTGTATCCTCCTGTCATAGAGCAGGGGTACTGCTTTGAAATTCTGCGTGTCAAAGGAAAGCTGGTGGATATGGTTCGGGTGACAAAGGAAAAGACAGCTATGTAGAAAGTACCGGATTTAGGGGGACGGATTTACCGTCTATGCCGCAGCTGCTTGCGGCATAGACGGGTTTTTTTGTGTATTGTCCGGAATAATGGTCGGAAAAAGCTCCGGTGTTACTGCGCCTGCGGTTGTCGGAGCTTCTTTTAAGTGCTGTCGTCCTTCGTGGTCCATTTCATAGTCCTCTTTATAAATCAGTTCCGATATCGGCACCAGCTCATAGCCCTTTTCCTTTAAACCAAGAATAACAGCCTCTAAAGCCTCCGGTGTATACTTTGCACCGTTATGCATGAGGATAATGGAGCCGTTTCCAAGGTGCTTGTGGTTCAGAACCTTATTCACAATAGCATCTGTGCCGTAGTCCTTCCAGTCGAGGGAATCAATATCCCATTGTACACAATGATAGCCCAGTTCATTTGTAACCTCTATCAGCGTATTATTATAATCGCCGTAAGGCGGACGGAACAATGTCATTTCCACACCTGTCAGTTCTTTGATACGTGTGTGAGCCTTTTGGATTTCCGTGCGGCATTGCTCGGCGGTCAGCTGCGACATTTGCTTGTGGTTTTCACTGTGGTTTCCAAGGTCATGACCGTCAGCAAGAATTGCCTTTACATCATCGGGATATTTGCCCATCCACTCTCCGGTCATAAAAAAGGTAACACGTACATTATGTTTTTTGAGTATTTTTAAAATGTTGCCGGTGTCCTCGTTTCCCCACGCTGCATCAAAGCTTAGAGCCACCTTTTTCTCCTCAGTATCGACGCAGTAAATCGGAAGCTTCTTTACTTTTCCGGATACAGACAGCGTGGAGCTCAGCGTCCGGCCGCCCGCAAGAAAGAAAAATGCAAGTGTAAAAATAAGAAGGCCGTATTTGACAATACGGTAGGTTTTGGTAGGTTCCTCCGTGGAATTCATAAAAACCTCGAATTCATATGCTTAGTGTAATGTATGGTGTATTTTCTGAAAAAATGCTTGATAAAAGGGAAAAAGAATAGTATGATTAATGTGAAGGTATTTTAACATCATGAGACGAAGACGTATGTCTTGGAGGAGGAACTTATGAGCAGCTTATTAGCCGGATTAGAGGATTTGGGGCTTGGAAATGTTAGTAAGATGAAGGTCTACGGTGATATTGAGGAAAAAGAATCAAATCCGGTTGCGGAAGAGAAAAAGGGAAAGACAGAAGAGGAGTATTTGTTTGAGAAAACATACCGCTGTCCGGTTTGTGACGATGAGTTTAAAGTGAGTGCGGTACGTGCCGGTAAGACAAAATTAGTCGGTACGGATACCGATTTGCGTCCTCGGTATCAGGGAGTGGACCCCTTAAAATATGATGCTATTGTATGTCCGCAATGTGGTTATGCGGCATTGACCAGGTTTTTTACCACAATTACATTTGCACAAACTAAGCTGATTATGGAGCAGATTTCACAGAAGTTTCACGCAACGGTGAAGAATGACGGAGTGTTTTCTTATGATGATGCGATTCTTAAGCATCGTCTGGCACTTGCCAATGCTGTGGTAAAGCGTTCGAAAGTCAGTGAGAGGGCTTACATCTGTTTGAAGACTGCATGGCTGCTTCGTGCAAAGCAGGAGACCTGTGTGGAGGAAAAGACAAAAAAGGAGTTGGCGGCACAGGAGCTGGAGTTTTTAACTACTGCCTACGAGGGCTTTAAGGAAGCAGCGACAAAGGAGAATTATCCGATTTGCGGCATGGATGAACTGACCATGTATTGTATGCTCGCGGATATCGGTCGTCGTATCGGTCGTTATGAAGAGGCGGGCCGATTGATTTCCAAAGTCATCGTTTCCCGAAATGCAACGGATCGTATCAAGAACAAGGCCAGAGATATTAAGGAATTAATTGTAGAACAGATGACACAGGAAAAACGGTCGAAATAAAAGTGACTGTGCCGGAGTCCAGGAGGGTGGCACCGGTATGAGAGTCCGCGGGGGCGGACTCTTTGTTTTTTAGAGGAAGAAAAGGAGCAGCCCGTAAAGTTATGTGCGGGAATTTTAGGAGGTACTTATGAAAGAACAGTTATATACCATTCCGGTGAATGAAGCCTTTGATAAGGGATGTGAGTGCCCGGTGTGTGCCATGCGGCAGTCCTTGGAAAAAGCATCGATTGAATATACGCTCGGACCAAGCTATATGGAGGATGACATCCGTATGGTAACGGATAAAAAGGGTTTTTGTTCCAAACATATAAAAGAGCTGTACCGACAGCAAAACCGTCTGGGACTGGCACTGATATTAAAAACGCATATGGATGAAACGATAAAAGAAGTAGAGCGAATGGCAAATGGTCCGATAACGGGCGGTGGCTTTTTTAAGAAAAAAGAAAATACGCCGGTAGTAGACTATATGAAGAGGCTGAATGGCTCCTGCTTTGTATGCGAACGGGTAGAAAAGGTGTTTGAACGCTATATCGCTACCGTGTTCTATCTGTATGGAAAGGAAGATGAGTTTCGGAAGAGGTTTGCGGCTGCGAAGGGCTTTTGCAATCAGCATTATATGCTTTTGTATGCCGAAGCACCGAGCCATCTTTCCGGAAGTGTGCTTTCTGAGTTCGGAGAGACGTTAAATCGGTCCTATCTGGATAATATGAAGCGGGTGCGTGATGATTTGAGCTGGTTTATTGATAAATTTGATTATAGAAATGCGGATGCACCGTGGAAAAATGCGCAGGATGCGTTGCCGCGAGCAATTTTGAAGGTAAATGGTACAGAAACGGATGAATAACTGAGTATATCTTAGAATAATTGAGAATGATAGAGCATGGAATGGAAAAATGATAAAAATGGGGCGTTTTGGAAAACAAAAAAACTTGCAAGTTTTTTCTTGTGTATGTAATATATAGATATCGGTTAGCACTCGAACAGAATGAGTGCTAACAAAAAACGACAGAAAGCGGTAAGCAATTGCCGCGCAAAATAGAAGGAGGATTTATCATGAAGTTAGTACCGTTAGGTGACAAGGTTGTTTTAAAACAGTTAGTAGCAGAAGAAACTACGAAGTCCGGTATCGTGCTTCCGGGACAGGCAAAGGAGAAGCCGCAGCAGGCAGAGGTTGTAGCGGTAGGACCGGGCGGCATGGTAGATGGAAAAGAGATTGCAATGCAGGTAAAGGCAGGGGATAAGGTGATTTATTCCAAGTATGCAGGCACGGAAGTAAAGCTTGGTGAGGAAGAATACATTATCGTAAAACAGAACGATATTGTTGCAATTGTTGAGGAGTAGATGTATCAATAACGGGTGTGTAAAGGACACAAAGCAGTGAAGTGTTTGAATTTCAAGAAAACGGAGGTTTCTTATTATGGCAAAGGAAATTAAGTATGGCGCAGAAGCCAGGGCTGCATTGGAGCAGGGTGTAAATAAGCTGGCAAATACCGTAAAGGTTACTCTCGGACCGAAGGGAAGAAATGTAGTTCTCGATAAGTCCTATGGTGCTCCGCTTATTACGAACGATGGTGTTACCATAGCAAAGGAAATTGAGCTTGAGGATGCATTTGAGAATATGGGCGCACAGCTTGTAAAGGAAGTTGCGACAAAGACGAATGACGTGGCAGGTGACGGTACGACGACTGCAACCGTGCTTGCGCAGGCAATGATTAATGAGGGAATGAAGAATCTGGCGGCAGGTGCCAACCCGATTATTTTAAGAAAGGGCATGAGAAAGGCTACGGATTGTGCAGTAGAGGCAATTTCCGCCATGAGCTCTGCAATTACCGGCAAGGAGCAGGTGGCAAAGGTTGCTGCTATTTCGGCAGGTGATGAAATGGTTGGCCAGATGGTGGCAGACGCTATGGAAAAGGTTTCCAAGGACGGTGTGATTACCATTGAAGAATCCAAGACCATGAAGACTGAGCTTGATGTTGTAGAAGGTATGCAGTTTGACCGTGGTTACATTTCCGCATATATGGCTACGGATATGGATAAGATGGAAACTGTACTTGATAATCCGTACATTCTTATCACTGACAAGAAGATTTCCAATATTCAGGATATTCTCCCGGTGCTGGAGCAGATTGTACAGTCCGGTCAGAGACTTTTAATTATTGCTGAGGATGTAGAAGGCGAAGCTCTTACAACCCTTGTGCTTAATAAGCTCCGCGGTACGTTTGTGGTAGCTGCTGTTAAGGCACCGGGGTATGGTGACAGAAGAAAGGCA
>CAZAUP010000056.1:0-10144 GCA_964488415.1 uncultured Lachnospiraceae bacterium | reverse complement strand
TTATACCAGAAAATCAGAATTGTTCATAGTTTATTTACTCATGCGTATGTCGTGGGCAATATCTTCGCCACTTCTCCAGAAACTTTTCCAAAAAATTCCCCAGAAATTTCAAAAAGTATTTGTATTTTTCTCCAATTTGCGTTATAATTAAAAAGAAATATTGGCATTTTTATGCACCAGGTTAAAACCATTTTAAAAAAGCTCAAAATATTGTTATTAGACCATTGATAACTAATATCTTTTGTTATTTATTGAACAAAGAGAAAAGAGGGGTTTATGCGGTTTACACAAAAAAATGCGTCAAAGCAAAACAATTTATTGGACGAGCTAACCGGTATTTATAATCAACAGGGCTTCTTTACCGCTGCAGAAGCCTTATTAAAAGAACATCCGGACTGCTCCTTCTGTCTCATCTATTGGAATATCCGTAAGTTTCGGGTCACCAATGACCTGTTCGGCTGGGAAGCCGGCGATAAGATTTTAATCCATTGGGCAAATACGCTGCGTGAAATGCTGCACGACGAGCTTGCAGTTTACGGTCGCCTGGAGCATGATAATTTTGTATGCTGCGTACAGGAAAGCTTCCTCACAAATAACGACTGGATGAAACTTGGCGAAATCAGCTATACGGCAGGAGATACCGAATATCACTTTTTCTCCTGCTGCGGTCTGTATAAAATTACGGACGACACGCTTCCGCTTGCCAATATGCTGGACAAGGCACGGGTTGCCATGGAAACCATCAAAAATAACTACATGAGCTTATATGCATGGTATGATGACAGTATGTGGAATACCCTGTTAGAAGAGCAGCGCATGAATAGCGAATTTAAGAACGCAATTGAAGAGAAGCAGTTTAAAGTATATTATCAACCGATTTGCCGTGCAACGGACGGTCTGATTACCAGCGCAGAAGCTTTAGTCCGCTGGATTCACCCGACCAAGGGCATGATTTCTCCGGGTGCTTTTATTCCTCTTTTTGAAAAAAACGGTTTTATCAGCATTTTAGACCGCTATGTCTGGGACGAGGTCTGCGCCATGCAGCAGGCACGCTTAGATCAGGGCTTGGCAACCATACCGGTTTCTATTAACGTATCCCGCGTCGAGTTTTATAATCCTTCCCTTTGTGAGGACATTCGGGACATTGCAAAAAAACATAATATTACTCCGGGTCTGCTTAAAATCGAAATTACGGAAAGTGCCTATGCAAATAACCCGAAGCAGGTATTGGAAGCCGTCCACAAATTACACTCCTATGGTTTTTCCGTATTAATGGATGACTTTGGAAGCGGCTACTCCTCCTTAAATATGTTAAAGGACCTGCCAATTGATATCCTGAAAATCGATATGCGTTTCCTCGACGATTTGGAAAAAAGTCAAAAAGCTTCTATTGTTTTGGAATCCATCATCCGCCTTGCAAAGTGGATGAAATTAGGTGTTGTTTCCGAAGGTGTAGAAACCAAACGGGAATGGGATTATCTTCGCAGCGTCGAATGCGATGCCGTACAGGGTTACTATTTCTACAAGCCTATGCCGCAGGAGGAATTTATGACACTGCTGGATAACACTGCAGAAAACAGCACAAACCTTTTATTCCGCGATTTGCCCGATATTGACAATTCCATTTTAGAGGTATTCAATCAGACAAATACAAAGGAAAGCCTCCTGTTCTACAGTATGCTTGGCGGAATGGGCTTGTTGGAGGTCAACAACAACAATGTAGAAATTATCCGTGTCAACAGCGGCTATTACGAAGCCGTTTACCATGACATTCCAAGCAATCACCGTGTTCTGAATGTTCCGTTTGAAGAACCGGAGCGAAGCATCCTCTTAGAACAATGCCGCCTCGCAAAAACAGAGAGCCGGATGCAGCAGTTCCAGCTTCACCACAAGCTGGAAAGCGGAATCTATGTATGGCTTTCCATAAAGCTCCGCTATATTGGCGGCAATCCGAGACAGACACTTTTCTTGTTCACGGCAGACAACATTGATGAGCAGAAAAAGAAAGAACGCACACTTTACATGAACAACTACAGCACTGCCCTGTTAAATATCTTTGACCGTGTTTACCATTTAAATCACAGTACGGATACCGCTGAAATTATCCATACCAACACACCGGAGTATTTAAATACTGCCGTGCAATATCCGCTCTCAGAGTTTTTTAATCATTTCCGCCGCCTTTGCCACGCGGAGGATGCTTCGACCGTGGATGCCGTACAAACAAAGGAAAATTTAGAAAAGGCTTTCCGCCGTTCCGAAACACCGCAGCTCACCGTGCGTTATCAGATTCCGGTCAACGGTATTCCGGTAGATACCTGTGCTTACTTCATGAAGCTTGATATGCCGGATAACAGTGCTCATTATCTTTGCTGTATCAAAGAAATGTAATCAAAACGGTAGCAGTCAGGGGTTTTCCAAACTGCTACCGTTTTTCTCTTTACTCTTTTTTCCCGCATCAGAAATTTTCCGCCATGCCAGCCGTCTTTTTCATTACACATGTAATCGGATGGTATAAAACAAGCATAATAACAAAGTTTCCGGCTCCATGCAGAATATCAAACGGGATTCCGGCTACCCACCAGCCGAAAGCAAATCTAAGACCGTTTACAAGTCCACCGTTCCATGCCCCGATGAATATATACGGAAAGGAACACAAAAAACCAAACAGCAGACCAAAGATGCAGGAAAAAATTGCCCAGGAAAGTGCTGAATCCATTTTTCGAAACAATCTCGCCAGCCTTGCCAGCAGCGGCCAAATGTACAAATACATAATCCACCAGATATGAACCCCGTACATGGCCCCCTCAATCAGGATAAAGGCCGGAATCACGAAATAAATCTTCTTTCCGAAATACAGGGAAAACATAATTACCCAAAAGGTAGTCAGTTCAAAATTTGGTATCGGAGCCAGCACTACCTTGCATACCTCAATGACCGCTATCATCATACCGATGAGGGCAAGCTCCTTTACCGTAAGTCTTAACGTTTTCTTTCCTGCCATATCTTACTGTGCCGGAGTGTACACAATCTGGAAAGCATCTCCATCCTCTACCGGCTGCGTATCGATTCCGTAATTACAGTATTCATTGTTTACATAGAAGCTCCAATAAGCTCCGTCCGTACTATAATCCGCACTTTCACCATTTACTACCGTCACCATCATACCGTACTCACTTTCACTGCCGGAAAAGGAAAGCCCTTCTGTCTCCTCCATCGCCTGCCGTAAATATTGTGCATCGGTATCCAGTTCGTATACCTTGGACTCTGCTGCCTGATTTACCACCTCAATCGTAATGGCCTTTGCACCCTCTGCCGGTTTTTCACGGAACAGAACAAATACAACCGCCAGTACAGCAACCAGTACCAGCGCAGCTGCCGCGCCAAGAATCTTTTTTGTTTTTGCGTTCATTTGTAATCTCCTTTTCAGTTTAATCCACAACTCCATCCATAGCCGTGCAGTGTAGAAGATTGTGGAAAAAGCTAAAAAGCCCTTTTGTTTCAACCAGTTACTCGTGGCTCCACAATATCACTCCGGGCAGGTCTTCTGACTCAGCAATCAGCACTTTACTTCGTCTTCTCAAACGAAAACCGTTCAATGACCTTCACCATCCAAAGATGTAGGAAATAAAGCTCCTGCATTACAGCGACGAGTTCGTGCAGGACTTGCACCTGCTTCCCTTTTCACCGAATCAAGCACATGGCTTGTCCGACACCCGCAATGTTCTATTCACTTGAGACAGATTGTACGCCATCTTTGCTTTTTTGTCAATCAATACTGCGAAAAATGCTGCTCCCCTATTCCTCTGTCTTCCGCTTCGGCGGCCGCGGTCCCATAAACTGATAAAAATAGGTTTTCATCATTCCGTTATATATCTTACGATTCTTATCTGCCTTTCTTCCAAAATACTTCTCCGCTTCTTCATAGGAGGTAATCATATAACAGGACCATGCATCCAGTCCCGCAAAGGCAGTACCGAACTCCTGATACAATGCCGGAAGCGCCTTTTTTTCTTCTAAACGCTCGCCATACGGCGGGTTCGTAATCACAAAGCCATATTTTTTTGCATGACTTAGCTTTGCCACCGGACGCTGCTGGAAATGAATATACTCATCCACACCGGCTTCCATCGCATTCTGTCTGGCTGCCTTTACCATATCTCCATCGATATCGTACCCCTGAATCTGCATGGTGACATTCCGTTTGATTACATCCTCGGCTTCATTTACCGCCTCATACCACGCTTTTTTCGGCACAAGCTTTGTCCAGCTTTCCGCCAGAAACTCACGATTCATGCCCGGTGCAATGTTAGCTCCGAGCATGGCAGCTTCAATCGGAATCGTGCCGCAGCCGCAAAACGGATCCACCAAAATACGCTCCTCACTCCACGGTGTCAGCATAATCAACGCCGCTGCCAGCGTCTCTGTAATCGGTGCCCTGGAGGTCAGCTTACGATACCCGCGCTTATGCAGGGACTCACCGGAGGTATCTAACCCAACCGTCACCTCATCCTTCATAATTGCTACCCGTACCGGAAAGGACGCACCATCCTCCGGAAACCATTCCTTTTTGTAGCTTTGCTTTAACCGCTCTACCATTGCTTTTTTCATAATACGCTGGATGTCCGACGGGCTGAACAGCTTACTCTTTACCGAATTTGCTTTTGTCACCCAGAACCTTCCGTTCTCCGGAACAAAACGCTCCCACGGCAGTGCTTTGGTCTTTTCAAACAACTCCTCAAAGGTGGTCGCTTTAAAACGCCCCACTACAAGCAGCACCCGCTCCGTAGTACGTAAAAACATATTGGCACGGCACAGCGCCGTCTCGTCTCCAAGAAAGCTTACCCTGCCGTCCTCTACAGACTTTATTTCATATCCCAAATCTGCGATTTCCCTTTTCAACACAGACTCCGTGCCAAAATGACACGGAGTCAAATACTCATACAATTCTGCCATTCTTTTGTCCTTCCTTTGTTCCGCTCTATCCGCTTTTGTTTCATCTTACCATATTCATTCAAAAAAAGAAACTCTATTTTTGAAATCGCAAATACCCTTTATAACCTCCCGCAAGACTATAGGCACGATATCCTGCCCTTCGCAGTCTCATGGTGGCACGCATACTTAAATTTCCCCGGTCACAGCACAGTACAATCAAATCACTTTTCTTAAACTGTGCTTCAAAGCCCTGCTCCTCCGTGTAGGGTACGGAAATTGCTCCCGGCACATGCCCTGCGTCATAGCTTCTTCGCTCACGTACATCCGCAAGCAGGACTCTGCCGTTCCTTTGCAGCTTCTTTAATTCTCCTAGTGTTATCACATAACGGTACATCCACGCATCTCCTCCTTTCGGTTGATAAGGGAACCTATTCCCTGCTTTAGTATATGATACTATTTCCGTTTTGGTCGGTCGTCTCCCCCTCCTTAGGATAACAAAGTCAAAAAGAAACGCAGTCTCCGGACAATGCGTTTTGCGCTATTCCGTGGTCTGCGTTTCTTTTTTCTACTGCAAGCTCATGCTTCTCCCAAAAAACAAGCTAACGGTTTTCATCCGTTGCTTTGTTTACATTACGTGCGCAGTTTCTGCAGCTGTTCTGGCTGTTGTTCTGTGCATTATTTTTGCTTTCATTCCGGGCGTTATTCTGAGAATTGTTCTTGCTGTTGTTCTGGGTGCTATTCTGGGTGTTGTTCTGGTTATTATTAGACATAACATACCTCCTGAGACACTTGTTTTTCAGTTACAGAACATAGTATCTTCAAAAGAAGCTCTTTTATGCACTTCCTTTTTTTGTAACCCAGAGTGAGCAAAGTACACTTAAAAATAATACTCCGAAAATAAATGCAATCGAAAAACCGGTAGAAACAGATTTATGAAACAATTCTCCCAAAAGCTTTACACCGGTAAACAAAAGTACTGCAACAATTCCATATTTTACATAAAGGAAACGATTTGCAATTTTTTCCAATCCGAAATACATCTGCCGCAATCCTAAAATTGCCAATATATTTGAACAATATACGATGGCCGGATTTGTTGTTACGGAAAATACCGCCGGCACGGAATCAATCGCAAAAACAATATCGGATAATTCAATTACCACAAGCACAACAAAAAGCGGTGTCGCATACCGTCGCATTTTTCCTGTCCCTTCTGTTTCCCGCCGCTTCACAAAAAAGCATGAGCCGCAAAAATCATCCGTTACAGGGAACAGCCTTCGTACCAGCAAAAAGGCCGGATTTTTCGTTATATCATAAGACGCTTTCTTTTTCTCACGCAGCATCTTAATTGCATTCCAAATCAGTACACCCCCGAAGAAATACAAAATCCATGAAAAGCGTGTCACTACCGCGGCTCCCAGCAAAATGAAGCCCATCCGCAGCACAGCAGCACCAAGTATTCCATACCGGAGCACCCGGTGCCTGTATTTCTCCGGTACTCCGAAGGATGTAAAAATAGATAAAAACACAAAGAGATTATCTACACTGAGACTAAGCTCAATCAGATATCCTCCCAGAAAATCCAATGCCACCTCCTGTCCCATAAGAAAAAACAATACCGTCGTCACCAGTAACGCAACCACAACCCACATAACCTTCATCCCGCTTATTTTCTTATCTCTTTTTACTATATGCACATTTTTTGTTTCTCTTACTTAAATATTTAATTTTGTTTTTCTTATTCTTTATACTTTTTTTATTGCATTTCGCAGTCTTATGCTGTAAGATAAAACCGTGTTAAAGATTCCCCTAAGTCTTTAACATTATATAACCCCTTATTAATATTTATACTCCCCTCATGGAAAAGGCTGCCTTCCCCGGCAGCCTTTTCACATTTCACAATTTCCCGTGTTTTTCTTTAGGGCTTGCAAAATTTTGGTATTTTCGGTATAATAGTGCTGTTTTAGTTCAAAGGTACTAAAACAATGGTGCCGGAATTCCTATCACCGCACCGGAAAGGATTTACAAGCTTATGAGCATTTTATGTGTAACGGATTTGAATCACGGCTTTGGCGACCGCACCCTGTTAAAGGATGTGTCCTTCCGTTTATTAAAGGGTGAGCATGTTGGACTCATCGGTGCCAATGGCGAGGGAAAATCTACCTTTTTCAATATTATTACCGGTAAACTGATGCCGGATGAAGGCAGGGTAGAGTGGGCAAAGGATGTCCGCGTAGGTTACCTTGACCAGCATTCTGTCCTGGCACCCGGCATGACTATCCGTGATATTTTAAAGTCTGCTTTTGAATTTCTTTATGATGTGGAAGCCCGCATGACTGAGCTCTGTGCCGCCATGGGCGAAGCCTCTGACGAAGAACTTCCGGGTATGATGGAGGAGTTTGGCAATATTCAGGATCTGCTGGATGTACACGATTTTTATATTATTGATACGAAAATTGACGAAATTGCCCGTGCCTTCGGGCTGGATGCCATCGGACTTGATACAGATGTCTCCGCTCTTTCCGGTGGTCAGCGTACCAAAATACTTCTGGCAAAGCTGCTTTTGGAAAAACCGGATATTCTGCTGCTTGATGAACCTACCAATTATTTGGACGCAGAACATATCGAATGGCTGAAGCGGTATCTTATCGAATATGAGAATGCTTTTATTTTGATTTCCCACGATATTCCGTTCTTAAACAGTGTAATTAACCTTGTTTATCATATGGAAAACGGCGAACTGACCCGCTATGTCGGAGATTATGACAAATTTGAAGAGGTTTATGCAGTAAAAAAGGCACAGTTAGAGGCTGCCTACAAACGCCAGCAGCAGGAAATCAGTGAATTAAAGGACTTTGTTGCAAGAAATAAGGCACGCGTTGCTACCCGTAACATGGCTATGTCTCGTCAGAAAAAGCTGGATAAAATGGAAGTCATTGAACTCGCCGCAGAACGTCCGAAGCCGGAGTTTCACTTTAAGGAGGCTCGTGCTTCCAGCCGTTATATTTTCCAAACGGAAGGTCTCGTTATCGGCTACGATGAACCGCTTTCCCGCTCTGTTACGATTTCCATGGAGCGCGGTGAAAAGCTGGTATTAAAGGGTGCAAACGGTATCGGTAAAACAACTCTGTTAAAGAGTATTCTCGGTATTATCCCTCCGCTTTCCGGTAAAGTCACCCTTGGTGACTACCTATATCCGGGATATTTTGAGCAGGAAATGACCGGTGCTAAAAATAACACCTGCATTGAAGAGCTTTGGCAGTGTTTTCCGTCCTTTACCCAGTATGAAATTCGTTCTGCCCTCGCAAAATGCGGTCTGACCACCAAGCATATCGAAAGTCAGGTACGTGTGCTCTCCGGCGGCGAGCAGGCAAAGGTACGCCTCTGCAAGCTCATTAACAAGGAAACCAATGTCCTGCTTCTTGATGAGCCAACCAACCATTTAGATATCGATGCCAAAGAGGAATTAAAACGCGCACTTACGGCATACAAGGGAAGCATTCTTCTCATTTGCCATGAACCGGATTTCTATGAAAATTTTGCTACCAGAGTGCTGGACTGCAGCATGTGGTCAACAAAAATGTAACATAATGAAACGTGCGCCGTCAGGTACACTTCCAAAAGGGGAGTGCCGCACAAACTCATGCGACACTCCCCTTTTTCATTACTTTTCACCAGATTTCTCCACTATTACATCATAAAACTGTTCCAATTCCTTTGCCGTCATAAGCTTAGGCACCGGATAAAGCGGATTTCCCTCCTTCTCGGCATAAACAGCCAGCTCCGGAATATCCGCTTCCCGAATATCCGAAATCGTAGCCGGAATTCCCATGGCACGGTTCATTGCCCGAACCTTCTCAATAAATGCCGTTGCACCTTCCTTTTCCGATATACTCTCCGGAACCAGACCGGAAAGAACCGCCAGCTTTTTCAGCGTCTGATACACCCTTTCTCCATAGGCTTCTAAAATGTGCGGCAGAAGCACCGCATTTGCAAGCCCGTGCGGTGTATTATACCTTCCTCCGAGAGAATGTGCCACGGCATGACAATACCCCACATAAGATTTCGAAAATGCCTTACCTGCAAGAAAGGACGCATAAAGCATATTCTTTCTTGCTTCCATATCCGCAGCGTTTTGATATACCTTTTCCAAGTTCTCAAAAATCAATTTTACTGCTTCTTCAGCATACGCTCTCGTTTCCTTCGTTGTGGAACCGCCAATGTACGCCTCCACCGCATGAGTCAGTGCATCCATCCCCGTCGTCGCGGTAACAAATGGTGGCAAGCCTCTTGTCACCTCCGGAAGCAGTACTGCATACTGCGGAATAAGCGAAAAATCATTAATGGGAAACTTGCGTCTCGTTTCCCCGTCCGTAATAACAGCTGCAAGCGTAGTTTCACTTCCTGTACCGGCCGTCGTCGGCACGGCAAAAAGCAATGGCAATTTTTTATGAATTTTTAAAATTCCTTTCATTTTCGGAACAGACTGCTTTGGTTTTACAATTCGTGCCCCTACCACCTTCGCGCAATCTATCGGTGACCCTCCGCCGAAGCCGATGATTGCCTGACAGCCTTCCTTCAGATAAAGCTCTCTTGCTTCTTCCACATTGGTTACCGTTGGATTTGCCACAGTTTGATCATACACTGCATATGCAATTTTTTCTTTCCTTAACGCTGCCTTTAGCTCTTCCAAAAGTCCCAATCGGTGCAGACTTTCATCCGTCACAACCAATATGGAGGAAACCTTTTTTTCCTTTACTTTTTCTGCAAGCTCTGTCACCGATGAAAGGATCTCCGGCTCCCGGTATGGAAGCATCGGAATTGCAATACGGAAACAGCTCTGAACTACTCTGCAATATACTCGTTTAAAAGCATTCATTCTTCTTCTCCTACTGTCGCTTTATGCCCTGCCTTCCTTCAGTCAAGAGCACTATAAAAAGCATAACGAATCTGTGCCTGGTTGTCAAGAAAAAAAGTCAGGCATTTCGCTTCCGCTTATTCAGAGCCGTTCCGTATCCCTTATGCCTATAAACCTATACCAGTGCCGCCCCCAGTTTCCTGCAAGCTGCCACTGCATCAGCATCCGGTGCATCATTACAAATTACAGACTCATGTGCCAGCACCGCCCCGTCCCCCCGACAGGTTTCTTCCCAGTTACGCATCCACTCACCGTCTCCCCAGCCGTAAGAACCGAATAGCGCAATCCGCT
>CAZAUP010000055.1:0-10366 GCA_964488415.1 uncultured Lachnospiraceae bacterium | reverse complement strand
ATGTGGTTTTAAGCTACTTTCACCGTACAATGGTGAATATTTCAGGTTTAGTATTGGGAAATGCGTAGCAACGATAATTTTATCGGCGCAAATTCTTCCCCTGTTCGTAAGTACGCTTTTCCCTTGAAACTCCAACACCTTCGTGTGCTCATACACCTTCAGTCCGCGGCTGATTCCGGCAAGGAACTTTAGTGGATGAAACTGCGCCTGCCTCGGAAATTTAACAGCACCGCAAATTGGAAACGGCAACGGCTGTTCTTCGCAAAGCAAAGCATCCGCACCTATATCTCCCAGCACCTCCGCCTCCCGCTCCAATCTGCCCCGATTTTCTACAGAATAGACATAGCTGTCCTTCTCCTCAAAATCACACACAATCTCCTTACACAGTATCCGATAGCTTTCCAACGCCTGCTGATTCATCCGGTAATACCGTATAGCCGCCTCTAAGCCGTATCTCTGCGCAATTTTGTGATAAACCAGTCCGTGCTGTGCTGTGATTTTTGCTGTTGTACGCGCTGTCACTCCTCCTCCGATTTCTCCTGCCTCTACCAGGCAATACTCCACTCCCTCCTTTTGCAGAAAAAAAGCACAAAGAATACCTGCAAGACCTCCTCCCACAATCAAAACCTCCGTCTTTCGATCACCGCCAAGCGGTGCAAACGCCGGTAACACAATATCATTTTCCCATAGTGACTTCATGACCGCCTCTTTCTACAGCAGTAGTCTCCTCTTGTATCAGGACATACCGCTGATTTCTATCAGAATGAGAGTAGTATATACCATTTGCGGAAATACTATCACCCTACAGTGCATACTGAATGAACATAATAAAGGAAGGCATACTCACATGACAAATTTCAAAAAGCTGCTTCATACCACCCTGCTGCATGTAAAATGCAGTTCTGCCGTCAAAAATAAAAAGCTTCTTATCCTCTTAACAGACCTCCTGTTTGAAACTATCGGTAGTCTTTTCGTTGCTTTCGCAATTCATAACTTTGCAGTCACTGCCGGTTTTCCCATGACCGGCTTTTCCGGCATAGCCATTATTCTAAACCGCTTTTTCAAAATCCCTGTCGGACTTTCCACCATCCTTCTGAATCTTCCGGTGGCAATACTTTGCTATCGTCTGATTGGACGAAGCTTCCTCTTAAAGTCCTGCCGCTGCATGATTATCTCTTCGCTGTTCGTTGATTACATTGCGCCCTTGTTTCCTTCTTATAATGGGATGCGGCTGTTAGCCGCACTGGTTACAGGAGTAATCGGCGGCATCGGCTACGCCCTCATCTACACCCGCGGCTCCTCAACCGGCGGTGCCGACTTCTTAATCATGGCATTTCGAAACCGAAAGCCTCATCTGCGTCTCGGCACCATTGCATTTTTAATCGATGTCGGTATCATTATAACCGGCGGACTTTTATTCCGGGACTTCGACGGAATCCTTTACGGTATGATTGTAAATTACCTCTTTGCCGTAGTAGTAGACAAAGTGTTTTATGGCATAAACTCTGCAAAAATTGCTTTTATCGTGACAACGCACGGAAAACAGGTTTGCGAAATCATCCAAAAATGCAGTAATCGGGGCTCTACCATTTTGAAATCCCAGGGCGGCTATCGCATGGAGGAAAAACAAACTGTCATGGTTGTCAGCAGTTCAAAACAAATGTACCGCATTCTCAGGGAAGTCACATATGCAGACAGGGATGCCTTTATCATCCTGTTGGAAGCTCATGAAATCCACGGCAACGGCTTTTCTGTCATATAAATGCTCATACCTGTACCGCACCGCGAAACTCCGTCATATACGGTCTGAATCTTAACGGCAGATTATTTCGCTGCAACAACAAATTTTCTCTTTCCGCAATTGAAAGTCGGCTGTGAAACACCTGCCACAGCTTCACAAAGGAATCCTCCGTCTCCGCTCTTGCAGCAAAGCTCCGGTACTCCTCTTCATTCAGGCGATAAACGAACCATGACATACTACTTTTGTGGACTCCTGCCAGCCGACGTTTTTCGTCAAATATCATAAAGCTTTCCGTATTAAGTCTATCAGAAAAATGCTCCATTAAATCACCCATCACATTATTTTTCGGTGCATACCGTGCAAGCAGCACTCCGTTTTCCTGTTCGTCAAACCGCAGAAAGCCTTTCAGATGATGTGCTTCATTGTCATAACCCCTCACCATTTCAAACAATTTCATGGTCCATGGGTTACCGTAGCTTCTGCATGCCTTTGCGCCCTCTCTGTATGCATAAATCAGAAAACGATAAATAATCTCTCCCTTTCCCTCCTCCTGAGACAACACAGCCTTCATCACCATCTCATACGCTTCCCCGGAAATTCTAAGGCGCACCGAGCGCTGCACCTTTGCACTTTTTTCCGCATCCGGAACCACATCAATATAGTCTGCAAATAAAAGAGTCTCCTCCCACTCGCCGTTCCGGATTTCAATCCGGTTTTCCTCATGACGATGACCCGATGCCCATGCATCATAAATCGCCGTAAAAATCCCCTCTGCGCTGTCTTCACACCGATAGATATATTTTTTGTCCACTCTTCTCACCTTTCTTTAACCCATTGCCGTTTCAAAGTCCGTCATCTCAAACAAAGACATCTGATAACCGTAAAGTGTCTCTTTCAAATCCTTCGGAAGCTTTTCTTCCGCTATCAGATTTCTTATAATATATTCCTCATCCGATGGAATCCCCGAAAACGTCTTCCCTGCACAGGTAATAAAATACTGTGCCCGTTTTAACACTACTCCGATTTTCTTTAAATCTTCAAAAGACAAAGTACCGCCTCGTCTCGCTTCCACAATACGTTTTGCCGACTTTGGTCCCACCCCCGGTACCCTGAGCAGAAAAAAGTAATCCGCCTTTAGCACTTCCACCGGAAACAGGTCCATGTGATGAACTGCCCAGTCGCACTTCGGATCCAGTACCTGATTGAAATTCGGTCGTTTTTCCGTCAGGAGCTCCCCCGCCCGAAATCCATAATAGCGCATCAGCCAATCTGCCTGATACAAACGATGCTCCCGTAAAAGAGGCGGACCTCCCGGCAGATCCGGCAGACAGGAATCCTCATTTACCTTCACAAACGCGGAATAAAACACCCGTTTTAAATCAAACCTCCGATACAATGCCTCAGCTACCGATACAAGCTGATAATCCGTTTCCGGAGTAGCTCCGATAATCATCTGTGTACTCTGTCCCGCCGCAGCGAAGCCACGCCCCGCAGATCTTCCGGCCTCCTTAAGCAGGGAAAGCCGCGGCTGTGCCAGGGGTACCGGAAGCGTCTCTCTTTTTTCCGGAAGCCCTCCGAACCGCTCCTCGATTCCGGCCCGCTCAGCCGCCTGCTTCGTAAAATAGTAGGCACCATGGTTCCCGCCCCGAAGCCCTAGCTCCTGCCGGCTTTGAACAATCCCTGCCTGAATTTGGCGCATCGGCTGTAAAATACTTTTCCTTGACTTGTGGGGTGCCAGCCTGTGAAGTCCCTCGCTGGTCGGAAGCTCCAGATTCACGCTCATACGGTCTGCATACCAGCCTGCATACTCCACAAGCATGGGGTTTGCTCCCGGAATAGCCTTGCAATGAATGTATCCCCGAAAGTGATACTCCTCCCGCAGCATACGAAGGCTCTCGCAAATCAGCTCCATCGTATTATCCGGCGTATGCAGAATTCCCGAACTCAGGAACAGCCCTTCAATATAATTCCGCTTATAAAACCCCATGGTCAGCTCACACAG
Organism: uncultured Lachnospiraceae bacterium; assembly: GCA_964488415.1. Classification (GTDB taxonomy): domain Bacteria; phylum Bacillota; class Clostridia; order Lachnospirales; family Lachnospiraceae; genus SIG307. The sequence goes on along the minus strand of CAZAUP010000055.1, from coordinate 6,623 downwards.
TTCCTTTGGCGTAAAGCTGGCACGCGGCACATCATTGGAGGAACGGTTAATACAGTACTTACAATCAAAAATGCATTCATTGGTAAACAGCACCTTTAATAAAGAAATGCATCTGCCGTCTGCCGAAAATGAATGACAAATTCCCGCAGCCAAGGAATTTCCTATCTCTCCCGCCTTTCCCTTCCGCTGCATGCCGCTGGACGTACAGGCAACATCGTACTTGGCAGCATCCGCCAAAATCCCAAGCTTTTCTTCGATTGACAGTGCTTCGCTAAGAACCATCCGTTTCACCTCCCGAAACATTCTTTTTTATCAGTATAGCACACATCTGTTCGAATTTCAATGTTTTATACGAATTTATGTTCGATATCATATTTCATCTTTTTACATATCCTATCAGAAAGACTTTCTTGAGGTTCACCATGGAAACTGAACACCTTTTTCTCACCCTTCTTTCCAGCGACCGTCCGGATGCAGTTGCCATATTACACGGGAATGCAGAGCATTCTGCCCTGAACGGTATTGTAAAATTTTTTGCTTTGCCGGAAGCCGGCACATTAATTGCCGTCGAAGTATCCGATTTGCCGGACGGCGAAGCAGAAGATTCTCCTGTCTTTTTCGCTTTTCACATCCATGAAACAGGGGACTGCTCCAACAATTTTGAAAACACCGGAAACCATTATAATCCGGACAATACCCCCCACCCGGAACACGCCGGAGACCTGCTTCCACTCTTTTCCAATGACGGTTACGTCTGGATGGTTTTCTACGACAGCTTTTTAAATATACCTATGATTTTGAACCGTTCCGTTATTATCCATTCCTCTCCGGATGATTTCACCACACAGCCATCCGGAAATTCCGGTTCAAAAATTGCCTGTGGCGTAATTACAGCAGTCTCTCCTGCCATGTGCGAATCGATAGCGCATCAATCAAACCACGAATGATATCAATTTGTCTGCTTACCACCGCAGAATATAACAATGCGCACGGAAAGACTTGGACTATAAGCCTTTCTGTGCGCATTTCACAGTAATAAATCTCCTTCACGTTCATTAATTCAATCAATGTTGCTTTCGTTTTCCATCATTTCTCATTCTTTCCATCCTTTAAGCCGACACACATCGGAAGCAGACAAAGTAACAGTACAATTCCCACAATTCCGACCAAAATACCCCAAAGCAGCATTCCTTCAAACACCATAACCATACACATGCCAAGACCGAATACGATTACAGAAAACACACCGTATAACACCTTTCCCACCAGCCTTACATTAATCCTCACCGGCTTCCTGCCGGAAAGTCTACGGTACACGAACAATGTAACAAGCAGTTCAGCCGCACCGGCTGCGCCCAAACCAATTCCCTGATAAAGCATAGCCCACTCCGGAAGCAAGCACATACACATACCCAATGAAAACAAAATTCCTCCGACTACAGTCATAAGCAGTAAAACAAAATTCTTCTTTTCCATTTTCTTTCATCCTTTCCTGTTCTTTGTTTTATTTCATTTGATGACTGTATTTTACCGGCCGGTTGTTTTAGAAATACTAATGAAATGTTTCTGAAATATTAAAAAAGGAATGCGTATAACCGTACTTCCGCATCCCGTGTCCGCAGACAAGTTTTTTGCAGTTCAGAAAAAATGTATGCTTACCCGAACCATAAACCGTATCCGATAACATAACAACAAAACAACAAACAACACGCAACCTTAAACCCTTGCATTTCTGCCGCCGTTTCAAAAAGCTCTGAACCGCACGGAGCTTTCCTCCCGCCTGCCCTGTCTCCTTCTAGAGCTCCACTTCAAACTCAAAGCTCTGATTATAACGATCCAACGCCAACTGCAGCTCCATAAGCTCTGTGGAAATCCGCTCATACTCCTTCTTAATCAGCGTCAGGTCATAGTTAATGTACTGATACTCCGGAGCAGCATTTCTTCCTCCATACCCTGTCTCCTTACGCATCTTCGGCTCCTGCTTACGCAAATAATCTAAAAGCTCCTTACGTTTATTCCATTGTGCCATCTTTACCAATATTGTATCAATGCTGAGAGTTTCCTCTCCCACCTGCACTGTACTTATCACGTTAGCCACATTAATCGCATGCTTAATGACACGTATTTTCCGGTCAAGCTCCTCAATGGTCTGTGCCACTGCCGTATAATCATACTCAGGCACTACCGGTATCTCGTCCACTGCTGCCGTATACACACTGGACTGCCGTTCCTTATTGATCCAAAACTCCTTCTCTTCATTCAACTGTTTTAAAAGCTTATTCGCATATGCTGATGTCACCTTCATCAAAGCCCCTCCTCCTGTCACTCTGCTGTTCCTTTTCCGCTGCCACAGCGGAAGCCACAGAACCTCCTATAAATTCAGGCCCTTCCTCTCATCACAGCCAAGTAATATATTCAGACACTGAATTGCCGCACCGGATGCCCCCTTGCCGAGATTATCAAACTGTGCGGATACGACAATACGCTCCTCGTTGCCGGTTACATAAATTTTTAAGCCATCCCAGCCAGATAAACCGTTTCCGGCAATAAAACCACCGGCTGCCACCTCATCGTCCGGCGCACTCACCCGGATAAACGGTTCCCCTTTGTAGTACTCCGCATAATATGCGCGCAGACTCTCCGGTGTTTCCTTTTTCGAAAGCATATCCGCGTACAGCGGTACGGTTACAAGCATGCCGCTGTAATAGTCATCAATAATCGGAGAAAACAACGGCGTGCGTTCAAGCCCGGTAACAGCCTTCATCTCCTTCAGGTGCTTATGCTGCTGCGTCAGCGCATACTCGCGGCCGGACGCAAGCTCCGCCGGTCTGTCCTCACTCTCATACACGGCAATCGTCTTCTTCCCCGCCCCGCTGTAGCCGGAAAGCGCAAAGCTGCTCACAGGATAAGTGTTCGGCAAAATGCCGCCTTTTACAAGCGGATATACAAGAGAAATAAAGCCCGAAGCATAACAGCCCGGCACTGCAATCCGCTTTCCCTGCTTAATGGCGGCTCTATGCTCTGCTGACAGCTCCGGGAAGCCGTATGCCCATCCGGCTTCCGTGCGATGTGCCGTAGAGGCATCAATAATCACTACATTCTCATTCTCAACAAAGGAAACTGCTTCCCTTGCTGCCGCATCCGGCAGACATAAAAAAGTTACATCTGATGCATTAATCATTTTTTTTCTCTCTTCCGGATCTTTTCTTAACTCCGGGTCAATTTTCATAATTTCAATATCGTCACGCTTCTGAAAACGCTCATAAATTCTGAGCCCTGTGGTTCCTTCGCTTCCATCGATAAATACCTTGGTTTTCATAGTCAGCTCTCCTTTTCTTTCGGTTTTATAATTATACAGCTCTTATGTATGCTTGTCAATATAGCGAATCCGCGCCAAAAGAGGTGCACCGTTCTTCGATGCACCTCCTATCTAAATACTTTTTACTTTTATAACCTATGCCCTGAGCGTAAATACAGAAACCAACCCGCTCAGCTCTGTTGCCTGGGCCGTAAGCTCTTCACTCGTTGCGGATGTTTCCTCTGCTGCAGCCGAGTTATTTTGTACAACCTCGGCAATTCTTGCTACCGCTTCATCTGCCTGCTCCATGCTTACCGACTGCTCAAGAGAAATCTCCTTCATTTTCTTTGCACTGTTTGCAACCATCTGTATGCCTTCCACAACCTCCTTCAAGGAATCGGAAGCCTTTGCCGCATTCGTATTTCCTTCACCAACTTCATAAATCGCAGCCTCAATCAGGGCCTTTGAATCTACTGCCGACTTTGCACTCTGCTCTGCCAGATTACGAATCTGATCAGCAACAACCGCAAAACCCTTTCCTGCATCTCCGGCTCTTGCAGCCTCAATTGATGCATTTAAGGAAAGCAGATTTGTCTGGCTTGCAATGTCCTCAATCTGAGCAATAATTTCACCAATCTTCTTAGAGGTCTCGCTGATACGATTCATGGCACTCATCATTGCTTCCATATCTGTGCGGCTGTTCTCAGCAACCTCCGCATACTTATGCGCTTCCACATAAGAGTGTTCAAGCTCCTCTGCCGTTGTCTTAATTCCATTGCTTAACTCATCAATCGTTACCTGCATCTCTTCCACAGCAGCTGCCTGATCAGTCGCGCCCTCTGCTACAGACTGTGCAGCCTCTGCAAGATTGGTGGAGCCCATTAATACCTGCTCGGATGCATCACTCACTCCTCTGATGGTAGCATCAATCTGGCGGTTCATCTTACGAATTCCCATGAGAAGAGCATAAAATGCGCCCGTATACTGTTCCTCGCACTCTGTCGCAATCGCAAAATTTCCTGCTGCCATCTCATTCAGCAGCCGGCCCGCGTCACTGATAATTATGCGGATTCGGTCTGCCATCTCCGTAACACTCCCGACAAGCTCTGCTATTTCATCCTCCGTCTCTACTACCGGAAGTGGAGAATCCAAATCACCTTCCGCAAATGTAGCGAATCTTTCCTTCAATTCATTCAACGGAGTCTCGATGCTCTTCGTAATACCAAGAGACAGTTTTGTCGAATAAATAACCGCAATACCAATTACAACCACAATGGCAACAATCATAACAAGCAGTATTATATTCAAAGTGGTTCGCTCTGCCGTTCCTTTGGAAATGTTGACCTCCATTAGCCTCTCTAATGCTACAGCAAGAGCCTCATATTTCGGAGCAGCATCGCTGCTCATCATCTCCTGCGCCTTAATAGATGCCTGCTCATCCGTGGTAGCTCCGATTGCAATGATTTCTGCATCAATTGCCTTATACTCCGCCCATGCCTGATCTATGTCAGCCATGCACGCCTCACCCTCATCTGTTATCATTGTCGGACGGATTTCCTCCAAAATTCTTTCAAACTCTGCTACAGCCGTATCATGCTGTGCCTGCATAGAAGCAATCAATTCATCGGTTTCATAGCCTACAATACCTCTTGCTGCAGCTCTTACCTCTGCCGACTCGTTCATTGCCAAAGCAATGTCGCCTTGCGGATATGCATACTTGTCCAAAATTTTCGTATAATCATATACCATGTAAAACAGAGCCAACAGAAGCACCGCCAATAAAGCACCAAAAATATAAATTACCTGCCTGAATGACTTTTTTAGACGGATTCCAATTCTTAACTTGTTCAATTTTTTCAGCATCTTAAAACTTCCTCCTTTGTATGTTCCTTCGTATTTTCAATGGTTCAACCATATTTATGCAAACATTCTTTCGTTTGCATAAATACAATTATACTACGCCGCCCTAATTTGTCAACCTTTTTTTGTTTTTTTCTAATATTTCAAAGGAAAATCCAACAAAAGAATATTGTAATCATAAATTTCATTGAAGTTGCAAGAAAAAGTAAAAAAATAGTATTTTCAGGGAAACGCTGATTAATCCCGAATTATTCATGAGCATATAAAAATGCTCGAAACTACTCTGCCTGCTCACGCTCCTCATCCGACAGACGGATGGTGAAATTCTTCCTTGGTTCTATTAACTGTCCTCTTCTTCCTATAAAAATCCCTCCTTTTTTCAGACTGTGTGTAGAGAGAATTTGCCAGATACGTAAAACGCCATGCATTTTACAACATCTGGTTAAGAAGACCAAATCTCCCTAAAACCCTCTCAATATGTGCCCCTTTAGGGGCAATTATCTGTAATACCCGGTGTATTACCAACCATTGTCTGTATTACTTCCGGTATTACCATAAAATAATCTGTATCACACAGGCTTTCTGTGTCAGGTCGTCACCCGGATTGCTCGTATTACATTGGAAGATAAACTTGGTCAAGAGTATGAGCCGTATATTTTTGCTGCACTTAACTCTGCAAAGGTCATGCTGGCTATTGGAACTAACAGTGAATACTATAATGCTGTTTGGGTTAAGAACGAGTGGAGCCGATTCCTCTCTCTAATGCCAAAAGACCGTAGCAAGATCCTTATTCCTTGTTACAAAGATGTTGACCCCTATGATATGCCACCGGAGTTCAAGAACCTGCAGGGGCAGGATATGGGCAAGTTTGGCTTTATCTAGGACTTGACTCGTGGTGTTACAAAAATCATTCGTGGTTCTGCTGAAAAGCCTACCGCAACTACAAGTGCGCCTACAGGGGCATTGACTAAGCGTGGTTACTTCTTCCTTGAAGATGGCGACTTTAAGAGTGCAGACGAGTATTTCGATAAAGCACTTGATGAGAAGGCTACCTGATAACTGCCCCACCTGTTACTTAAATCTCAAGCATAACTTTTTCGCCCGCAATCAGGGGCTTGCTTTTGTGCGCCCTTTTTCGGAATGGTACTCAAATTATAGTGTTTCAACCTTTGCTCCTTTCAAAATTTGTATCTTTTCTGTGTCTTTTTCGGAAATCCGTTGACAAACTAATACTGTGGTATTATAATATGGTCAGACTAATACCTCGGTATTACTTTTGGAGGTGTACCATGAAACAAGATTTGATTATCTATCACGGTTCTCAGCAAATCGTGGAGGTGCCGAAGTTCGGCATCGGCAAAACATATAATGACTACGGGCAGGGGTTTTACTGCACGGAGAGTATTGAGCTGGCAAAGGAATGGGCTTGTCCCGTTAAGAACGATGGTTATTCCAACAAGTACAT
>CAZAUP010000054.1:0-10538 GCA_964488415.1 uncultured Lachnospiraceae bacterium | reverse complement strand
GACCGCAATGTGGGCGGCGTGTCCGTGCTGCCGCCGTATGAAAAGAGTGCGAACAGCGAGTGGTATACGGGTACGGCAAATGCAATTTACCAGAATCTAAAGTATATGGAATATTATAATCCGGAGTATGTACTTATTCTTGGAGGAGACCATATTTACAAGATGGATTACGAGGCAATGTTAGACTATCATAAGCAGAAAAAGGCAGACATTACCCTTGCAACCATTCCGGTTCCGATTGAGGAGGCCAGCCGTTTTGGTGTTGCCATCACGGATGCGGACAGACGGATTCTTGAATTTGAGGAAAAGCCGGCAAATCCGCGCAGCAATCTTGCTTCGATGGGGATTTATATTTTTACATGGAAGGTATTAAAAGAAGCACTGATTACGCTTTCTGACCAGAAGGGCTGTGATTTCGGCAAGCATGTTATTCCGTACTGTCATGAGCGCGGCGACAGGGTATATGCATACGAGTATAACGGTTATTGGAAGGATGTAGGAACCCTGCAGTCTTACTGGGAGTCTAATATGGAACTGATTGATTTGATTCCGGAGTTCAATCTTTACGAAGAGTTTTGGAAGATTTATACAAAGTCGGATGTGATTCCGCCACAGTACATTTCCGAGAATGCCGTAATCGAACGGGCAATTATCGGTGAGGGTGCTGAGATTTACGGTAAGGTATACAATTCAGTAATCGGACCGGGTGTTATCATCGGTGAGAACTGCGTGGTACGTGATTCCATTCTTATGAAGGGGACGGTAATTGGTGACAATACTACGGTAAATAAGGCGATTATTGCTGAGAACTGTTACATTGGTGTAAATTGTGAGCTCGGTGTCTTTGATGAGGTTCCGAACAGCTGGAAGCCCGATATTTATTCTCACGGAATGGTAACCATCGGAGAAAACTCCATTGTGCCGGATCGTGTCCGTATCGGAAAGAATACCGCAATCTCCGGCGGTACCACCGTTGATGATTATCCGAGAGGGATTCTTGCAAGCGGTGAGAATATTATTAAGGCAGGTGACCGTATATGAGAGCATTAGGTATTATTCTGGCAGGCGGAAACTCCGGAAGAATGAAGGAGCTGTCCAATAAACGTGCGATTGCGGCAATGCCGATTGCCGGCAGCTATCGTGCCATTGATTTTGCGCTTAGCAATATGTCCAATTCTCATGTGCAGAAGGTGGCAGTGCTGACGCAGTACAATTCCCGCTCCTTAAACGAGCATCTGAGCTCTTCGAAGTGGTGGGATTTTGGCAGAAAGCAGGGGGGACTGTTTGTATTCCCGCCGACCATTACGAACGATAACGGATTTTGGTATCGCGGTACGGCGGATGCAATTGCACAAAACCTTACATTTTTGCGCAACAGCCATGAGCCGTATGTCGTAATTGCCTCCGGTGACTGTGTGTACAAGCTGGATTATAATAAAGTTCTGGAGTACCATATTGAAAAGAAAGCGGACATTACCGTTGTGACGAAGGAGATTTTTGAAGCGGATGAGCTGGACCGTTTCGGCATTGTGGAGACTGACGGAGCGAACCGTATTACCGCATTTGCCGAGAAGCCGCTTACCCCGACCGGAAGCCTGGTTTCCACCGGCATCTATGTAATCCGCCGCCGTCAGCTGATTGAGCTGATGGAGGAGGCTGCAAGGGAAGAACGCTTTGATTTTGTACATGATATTCTGATTCGTTACAAGGACGTGAAGCGCATTTATTCCTATAAGATGGATACCTACTGGAGCAATATTGCCTCGGTGGATTCCTACTACCGTACCAATATGGACTTTTTAAAGCGTGATATCCGCAATTACTTCTATAAGGAGTATCCGGATATTTATTCCAGGATTGATGATTTGCCGCCGGCAAAGTATAATCCGGGGGCTGTGGTAAAGAACAGTCTGGTGTCCAGCGGCTGTATTATTAATGGTGTGGTGGAAAATTCTGTGCTGTTTAAGAAGATTTTTGTGGGCAACAACTGCACCATCAAAAATTGTGTGATTTTAAATGACGTACACATTGGTGATAATACGTATCTGGAGAATTGTATTGTAGAGAGCCGTGACACGATTCGGCCAAATTCCAGACATGTAGGTGAAAACGGAAGGATTAAGATTGTGGTAGAAAAGAACGACCGTTTTGCTTTGTAAAAAGAAACGGAAAGTGGGCATTGTAGCTGTCGGGTTACAGTGCCCTTTTTTGCTTTATGGGGAATACTGCGTTACGACGGCGCGCCAAAGTGAGTTCCTGTAAAGCAAAAAACGCTCCGCGGGATGCGCACTCGCGCGAATGGAAGATGTCGTATGCGACCGCGCTCGGCGCGAGAGTCCGCAAGCGGACTCTTTATTTCTTTATGACTATACGGTGTTGCAACGGCACATGGAAGTGCATTCCGGTAAGGGAAAAGACGCTGTGCGGTACAGAAGACTGCAAAGCAGACTGTTTTCTATGGGAGGCTGCCCCGGCTGCCAACAATTCCCGCAGGAGATTCTCTAATTGGGGACTTGAAAGTTCTTTTATTTTGGAGTAAGCTAAAAGAAGCGATACAGGAGTTTAGGGTACGGCAGAGGAAAAGAGGAATTGCGGTATGAAGAGAAAAAAGGGAACAGGACGGGGATTGAAACGGGTGCTGTTTGCGTCCGGTGGTGTTTTGATTGTGGTATTGACTGCTTTTACGATAAAATATATAAACAGGCTGTCGGATAAGGCTATGTATGCCTATGGTAATGCGGGAAAGGCAGATGATGCGGCAGATGCATGGAGGGAACAGCCGGCAGAACCGACAAGAGCATTGGAGCAGACGGATGAAAAGCCGGTGGTAACGCCGCTTCCGCCGCTTACGTTTGATGATGGTTATGTGCATTCCGGTGAAATGAAGGAGGTACTGGCGTATGAAAACGGAGTTGCTTACGGACTTCGATATCCGGTATGTGAGGAGGAGGCACTGCAGACGGCTGTGCAGAGTGTGGCGGAGGCACTGCTGGCAGAGTGGCTGGATACCTTCGGGGATACTGCCGGGGAAGCGGGTACACTTCGCATTGATTATGAGGACGGAGGCTTTGGCGCATTATATTCCGTACTGTTTCGGGTAGAAAAGGAAGCGGACGGTGTAACAGAATGCGAAGCGGTTCCGTGGGTCTATAATAAGAAAAAAGGCGAAGCGGTGGATGCAGAGAATTTGTTTGCGGACCGGGCTTATGTTGAAATTGCGGAAAAAGTAAACGAAGCGGTGACGAAGAATGACGGGACGGCGGAAGCCGGTGAGGCAGAGTCGGTTTTCGTGGACAGGGAGAGCTTTTCTGCCTACCTGCTGACGGCGGAGGGGATAAGGTTTTTCTATGAAAAGGATAGTGAGGAAAGCTCTGTTTTGATGTCGTATCCGGAGCTTCATACCTATATGAATGTCACGGTGGGCGGGAAGGTAGTAGCGGAAACCATAAGAGAGCTGGACCCGGAGAAGCCGATGATTGCACTGACCTTTGATGATGGTCCGCATTATCAGAATACACCGCGTCTGCTGGAGCTTTTGGAGCAGTATGGTGTTCATGTAACCTTTTTCGTATTGGGAGACCGTGCAACCTGGAACGGAAGTCCGGAGGCACTGAAGCTTATGGCGGAGTCCGGCAATGAAATCGCAAGCCACACGCAGAGCCACAAGATGCTGAGCCAGCTGTCCGAGGAGGAACTTGTGGCGGAGATTGCGAAGGCAAGAGATGTAATTTATGAGCTGACGGGGGATTATCCGACCTTTATCCGCCCACCTTACGGAAGCTATAATGACATGGTAAAGAAGTATGCCTGCACCCCGCTGATTATATGGAATCTGGATAGCGAGGACTGGAAGACAAAGAATAAGGATTCTATTATTGAACAGATACTTGGAGAAGCCGGTGACGGAAAGATTGTGCTTTGTCATGATATTCATACCTGTACCGTTGATGCGATGGAGGTTGTGATACCGGAGCTGATTCAACGGGGCTATCAGATTGTTACAGTGCGGGAATTGCTGTATTATAAGGGAGTTGAGCTGGAAAACGGTGCGGTTTATCACAGCTCCTATAATTAAGAAAAGGACGATGTGTATGTATTTAATTGCAGGATTAGGAAATCCGACCGGAGCGTATGCGGGGACAAGACATAATATCGGGTATGCTGCCGTTACGAGACTTTCGGACGATTATCGGATTCCGCTGGATTTCAAAAAACATAAAGGACTTTGTGGAAAAGGCGTAATAAACGGTGAAAAGGTTATTTTGATTCAGCCTCTTACCTATATGAATTTAAGCGGCGACTGTATCAGGGAGGCGGCGGACTACTACAAAATTGATTCGCAGCATATAATAATAATCTACGATGACATTTCTTTGCCGGTGGGGAAGCTCAGAGTGCGGGCGAAGGGAAGTGCCGGAGGCCATAACGGTATGAAGAGCATTATTGCAAGGCTGGGGACGGAGGAGTTTGCCAGAGTCCGTATCGGCATCGGTGAGAAGCCGTCGGGTTGGGATTTGGCAGATTATGTGCTGGGTCGCTTTTCCGGGGAGGAGCTGCCTCTGATGCGCGAGGCGGTGGGAAACGCAGCAAGGGCGTGCGATATAATTATGCAGGAAGGCATTGAGCTTGCGATGACAAGGTGCAATGGTCTGTAAGGAGGAGTATGCGTACCTATACCGAGCCGCTAAAGGCGTTAAGAGAATATGAAGAATGTGCAGAGGCATTGCTGCGGAAAAAGACCCCGGTAGCGGTTACCGGGTGTATCGATTCCCAGAAATGCCATTTTGTGCATACCCTGGGTGAAAATTACCGGGTGCGTCTGATCGTTACCTATAATGATTTAAAGGCGAAGGAAATCTGTGAGGATTACCGCTTATATGATTCCGAGGTAGTGTATTATCCGGCGAAGGATGTTATCTTTTACAGTGCAGATATTCACGGAAACACATTGGTACGGGAGCGTATGCAGGTGATCCGCAGACTTGCGGAAGGACAGCCGGTTACGGTGGTTACTACCATAGACGGCGGTATTGACCATGTACTTCCCCTTTCTTATATGAGGGAGCACTGTATTTCGCTTGCGGAGGCGGATACGGTAGAGCTTACGGAGCTTACTGCAAGGCTTTCCGCCATTGGGTACGAGCGTCAGGGACAGGTGGAGCATCCGGGCGAGTTCGCGGTACGCGGCGGTATTTTGGATGTGTTTGCATTGACCGAAGATGCACCGTTCCGTATTGAATTTTTCGGTGACGAAATAGATTCCATCCGCTATTTTGATGTAACGAACCAGCGTTCCATTGACCGGATAGAGGAGGTCTGTATTTATCCTGCTACCGAGCTTATTTTAGATGAGGAGCGAAAGCAGTCCGGTATCGAAAGGCTGCGGAATGAAGCAGAGCAGCAGGCAGCGGTCTTTCGTAAGGAGATGAAGACCGAGGAGGGAGCAAGACTGCGCCGGGAGACGGAGGAGCTTTGCGAACGTATCTCTTACTTGGGTGGTCTTGCGGGAGCAGACCATTGTATCCGCTACTTTTATGAGGATACGGTATCTTTTTTTGACTGGTTTGGTGAGGATACCATTGTGTTTCTGGATGAACCGGCCCGTCTTGCGGAAAAGGGCGATGCGGTGGCAGAGGAGTTTTCACAGAGTATGACCGGGCGGCTGGAAAAGGGTTATATTTTGCCGGGACAGGCGGATGTGGTGTTTGATTATAAGCGTCTGCTTGCAAATCTGGGACGGAGGCAGACCGTGCTTTTGTCCACACTGGAGCAAAAGCTTCCGTATTTGCCGGCGGCTGCGCGGTTTGATTTGACGGTGCGTTCTGTTGCGGGCTACAATAATAATTTTGAGTTTCTTGTAAAGGATTTGCTGGCGTGGAAAAAGAGCGGTTACCGTGTGATATTGCTTTGCGCTTCCAGAGTACGGGCAGAGCGGCTTGCAGGAGATTTGCGCGAGCGTGGGCTGACAGCCTTTTACAGTGATGACCCGGACCGCGTGGTTCAGGCAGGAGAAATTCTGGTTGGCAGCGGCAGTGTACACCGGGGCTTCGAATACCCGATGCTGAAGTGGGCTGTGATTTCCGAAAGTGACATTTTCGGCACTGAGCACAAAAAGAAGAAAAAGAGAAGAAGCTATGACGGACAGCACATCGGAAGCTTAAACGATCTATCCTTTGGTGATTATGTCGTACATGAAAATCACGGTCTTGGTATTTACCGTGGAATCGAAAAGATTGAAGTGGACCGTGTGATTAAGGATTATGTGAAAATCGAGTATGGCGACGGCGGTAATCTTTACGTTCCGGCGACAGGGCTTGATGTAATTCAGAAATATGCGGCGGCGGATGCCGCAAAGAAGCCGAAGCTGAACAAGCTTGGTTCTGCTGAATGGAAGCATACAAAGACCCGTGTGAGAGGGGCTGTACGGGATTTGGCGAAGGAGCTGGTGGAGCTTTATGCACTCCGAAGCGCCAAGAAGGGGTTTGCCTGTGAGGAGGATACGGTATGGCAGAGAGAGCTGGAGGAGATGTTTCCGTATGACGAAACCGATGACCAGCTGCGTGCGATTGATGAAATTAAAAGGGATATGGAAAGTACCCGGATTATGGACCGTCTGTTATGCGGAGATGTGGGCTACGGCAAAACCGAGGTGGCACTGCGCGCCGCATTTAAGGCGGTTTCTAACGGAAAGCAGGTGGTAGTGCTTGTGCCGACGACCATTCTTGCACAGCAGCATTATAACACCTTTACACAGCGTATGATGAAGTATCCGGTGCGGATTGAGCTCATGTCCCGTTTTCGGACTCCGGCACAGCAAAAGGCAGTCATTGAAGGCCTGAAAAAAGGTACTGTGGATATTGTAATCGGTACGCATCGGGTGCTGTCAAAGGATATTCAGCCGAAAAATCTGGGGCTTCTGATTGTGGACGAGGAGCAGCGGTTCGGCGTGGCGCATAAAGAGAAGATAAAGCAGCTAAAGGGAGACGTGGACGTGCTGACACTGTCGGCGACCCCGATTCCGCGGACACTGCATATGAGCCTGATTGGTATTCGTGATATGAGTATTTTGGAAGAGCCGCCGGTGGATCGTCTGCCGATTCAGACCTTTGTGCTGGAGCAAAACGATGAAATGGTGCGGGAGGCCATTTGCCGGGAGCTGGCAAGGGGAGGTCAGGTGTACTATGTTTACAACCGGGTACATGGGATTGACGAGGTGGCAGCAGGACTGCAGAAAATGCTTCCGGAGGCGAATGTGGCTTATGCGCACGGGCAGATGAGCGAGCGTACCCTGGAAAAAATCATGTACGAATTTATTAACGGTGACATAGATGTGCTTGTGTCTACCACCATTATCGAAACCGGCCTTGATATTTCCAATGTCAATACCATGATTATTGCGGATGCAGACCGTCTCGGACTGTCCCAGCTGTATCAGCTCCGGGGTCGTGTGGGACGTACCAATCGTACTGCCTATGCGTTTTTGATGTACAGGCGCGATAAGATGTTAAAAGAGATTGCAGAGAAACGCTTACAGGCTATTAAGGAGTTTACGGAGCTGGGCTCCGGCTTTAAAATCGCCATGCGGGATTTGGAAATCCGTGGTGCCGGAAATCTGCTGGGTGCAGAGCAGAGCGGTCATATGGAAGCGGTAGGGTATGATTTATATTGTAAGCTGTTAAATGATGCGGTAAGAGAGCTTAAAGGTGACGAATCCAAAGAGGAGGAGTTTGAAACTGCGGTAGATGTAGAGGCGGATGCTTATATCCCGGAAGCCTATATTCGAAACGAGGTGCAAAAGCTGGATATGTACAAGCGGATTGCCCTGCTTCAGACGGAGGAAGAGCTTTCAGAGCTGCAGGATGAGTTAATCGACCGGTTCGGGGATATTCCGCAGAGTGTGAACCGGCTTTTGGAAATTGCACTTTTGCGTGCGGCTGCACATGAGGTGTATGTGACGCAGCTTACGTGGCGCGGTACTACCGTGAGGCTTGCGCTCTATCAGCGTGCAAAGCTGATTCCGCAGCGTATTCCGGAGCTTGTAAGCTGCTACGGAGGCCGTCTGCGGTTTTCTGCGGAGGGACAGCCGGAGTTTATCTATGAGCTTTGCGCCGCACGGGGGAAGACCGGCGCGCGTGCCGATGTGCAGTCGGTGCTGAAGGAGGTAAGGGAGTTGCTTTTGAATATGAAGGAAATGCTGATATAATCAGCGCATTTTCAGGTATAAGAGGTGCAGCTGTTACAGGAAGGAGTTTGCGAATGAGAGGAAAAAAACGAGTGGCAGTGGTTTTGCTGTTTGGTATGCTGCTGTCAGCAGCTGCCGGATGCAGGGAAGAAGGTCCGAAGGGAAACATCCCGACCCTCGGCGGCGATGTGACGGAGTACATGAACGATACCGTGGTGACGGTAGACGGAGCGGAGGTCAGCTACCGGGAAGCCATGCTTTATTTGCAGTCTGCAAAGCAGGAATACGAAAGCGCATACGGCGGTGAAATCTGGCAGTATATGCTGAACGAGGACGGCACCACACTGGGGGAATGGGTGAAAAACCAGACACTGGAGCAGATTATTTATATTAAGATTGTGTGCGCTGAGGCAAAAAAGCTGGGAGTGGAGCTGGACAGTGAAGAAAAAAAGCTGATTAACGAGCGTACTGAGGAATATATGAGCAATGCGGAATATGGAGCACTTGCACTTTACGGAATTGCCAGAAAGGACGTGGAACAGGTCTACACTGACAATGCACTGGCACAGAAAATTTATGACAGCGTTACGTTAAATGTGGATACGGACATTTCCAATGAGGAGGCGGCGCAGAAGCATTTACAAAGTCTGATGCTAAAGAACTATCATGAGGATGAGCTGGGAAATCGCACGGCACTTACGGTTCTGGAGCTGATCGCGACGCTGGACCGTTTTGATACGTTATATGCCGAGGCGCAGACAACAAAGGATTTTTATTCATTGGCCTATGCCAACAGTGAGGATAAGCAGTATCTGGATATCCGGGTCGGTGAGGGAGATTTGCCGGAGGAGTTAAGTGCCGCATATGACTTAAAGGCGGGTGAGGCAATGCAGCTTCGTGCCGAAAGCGGCTATTACATTTTCTACTGTGTGTCGGAATATGATGAGGATGCCACCATTGCGAAAAAAGAAGAGCTGATTGCGCTTCGTCAGGAGGAAGCCTTTCAGGAGCTTTATGAGGAATGGCGTGCCGGGGCGAAAATCGAGATAAATGAGGTATTGTGGAAAGCCATCGGCTTTCATATGGAGGCGAAGGGATAAAGAAAAAGCCTGTCCGGTGCAGAAGCTGTCACGCAAGCGGTTGTGTGAATTTTCTGTACCGGGTGGGACTTTTTTAATTTTGTACTTGCTTTTTTTATAGAATGGTGTTATAGTTTGTGTAGAACAAGTAGAAAATGTAGTGAATAGGATGCGATTCCGGGGCTGATACTAGTACAGTGGGTGTCCGGCTGTGAAGGAGCATATAAGGTGTTCGCAGAACGGGGCAGCGGCTGTATGGTTTTTGAGACCATGGATTGTATCAGAAGGGAGAGATGCGGTATGAATATCAATAAGTTTACACAGAAGTCGATGCAGGCAGTGCAGGATTGCGAGAAGCTTGCTTATGAGTTCGGTCATCAGGAGCTTTGTCAGGAGCATCTGCTGTATGCGCTGATGAAGGATGGCGAAGGTCTGATTCCGAAGCTTTTTACAAAAATGGAGATGGTGCCGGAGGTGTTTACGGCACAGGTGGAGGGGCTGCTTTTGAAGCGTCCGAAGGTTAGCGGCGGAGCGCAGGTGTATGTCGGAAATGATTTAAATAAGGTTCTGATTTATGCGGAGGACGAGGCAAAAGCCATGGGGGATGCCTATGTATCGGTGGAGCATTTGTTCTTATCCCTGCTAAAGCAGCCGTCCCGTGAGGTAAAGGAGCTGTTTGGAAGCTTCAGGATAACGAGAGAGAAGTTTTTGCAGGCGCTTGCCACGGTGCGCGGCAACCAGCAGGTAATGTCGGATAATCCCGAGGCAACCTATGATACGCTTAGTAAGTACGGCTATGATTTGGTGGAGCGTGCCAGAAACCAGAAACTGGACCCGGTCATCGGTCGCGATTCGGAAATCCGTAATGTGGTGAGGATTCTTTCCCGAAAGACCAAAAACAATCCGGTCTTAATCGGTGAACCGGGTGTCGGAAAGACGGCAGTGGTAGAAGGCCTTGCACAGAGGATTGTGCGGGGAGATGTGCCGGAGAGTTTAAAGGATAAGAGCCTGTTTGCACTGGACATGGGTGCGCTGGTGGCAGGTGCAAAGTATCGCGGTGAATTTGAAGAACGCTTAAAGGCGGTGCTGGAGGAAGTAAAAAAGAGCGAAGGGAAGATAATTCTCTTTATTGACGAGCTGCATACGATTGTGGGAGCCGGAAAGACGGACGGAGCCATGGATGCGGGCAATATGTTAAAGCCTATGCTTGCAAGAGGTGAGCTGCATTGTATCGGTGCGACCACCTTAAATGAATACCGTATGTATATTGAAAAGGA
>CAZAUP010000053.1:0-10575 GCA_964488415.1 uncultured Lachnospiraceae bacterium | reverse complement strand
GTCCGTAAATTTCCACAATACGACCTTTCGGAAAGCCGCCCAGCCCCAATGCAATATCAAGACTTAACGAGCCGGACGGGACCGTCTCGATATTCATATTTGCACTGGTGTCGCCAAGCTTCATGACCGACCCCTTACCATACTGCTTTTCTATCTGCTGTAATGCCGATTCTAACGCTTTTATCTTTTCTGTATTTGCCATAAAAATAAACCTCCTCCATTCCGCAATTCGCTCATATGTTCGTGAACAAATGTTCTTTCTATAGTTATAATACAACTACCCTTCACATTTGTCAACTGCTTTTTATAAAATACTTCGGGAAAACTGTTCCGACAGGAACAAAAGGACATTTTCAGTATAGCACGAATTTTCTTCACTGTAAACCCAAAATCCTACCATTATTCCCTATCCGTGTAATGCAATCCCGGCAGCGTATCCTTTTACCGGTTTTTCACTTCATCTCTGTTCGCACTCATATCCCTGCAGGTAAGCTTTACATTATCCCTTTCATTTTCAAAATCCTTCTGCATACGATAGGCAAAGGCCGTGGAACGGTGCTGCCCTCCGGTACAGCCAAACGCAACAACAAGCTGTGCCTTGCCCTCCTTTTCATAAAGCGGCAAAGCATATGCAAGAAGTTCACGAATCCTTGTATATAAGCCCTCTGCCTCTTCTGTTGAAAAAACAAACTTTCGCACCGGCTTATCCAGTCCTGTTAAAATCCGCATTCCTTCTTCGTAAAAAGGATTCGGAAGGCAGCGTACATCAAAAACCAAATCTGCCTCAGCCGGAATGCCGTACTTGTAACCAAAGGACATAAAATGCAGCAGCATTCCTCCTGCTTCCGTGTCCGCCTCCGCAAGCTCGACAATTTTTTCCCGCAGCGCAGCGGTAGCAAGCTGCGAAGTGTCGATAATATAATCCGACGTTTCCCGCACCGATGCCAATACTCTGCGCTCTTCTTTTATCGCCGAGGAAATATCCGTCTGATTTTCCAAATTCATTAACGGATGCAAACGTCTGCTTTCCTTATAACGCTTCATCAGCACAGAGTCCTCACAATCCAAAAAAAGCACATGCACCGGAACACCGTTTTTTTTCACGGCTTCCAGTGATGCAAAAAAGCTGTCCGATATATCGCGGCTGCGGATATCCAGTGTTACCGCTACCTTTTGTGAAAAATCCTTCCGGTTCATCCAGCCGACTACGGAGGAGAGCAGTTTTACCGGAAGGTTATCAAGGCAGTAATAACCTAAATCCTCCAGATAGTCTACTGCCTTTGACTTTCCGGCACCGCTCATCCCCGTTACGATAAATAGCTTCATAAAACCTCCGATTTACTGATACATTGCCTTTGGCGCAACTACATTCGGCTGATAGCCTGCCTTCTCCAACGCCTTTAAAATCTTCTGCTTATGCTCCGGACCAAATGCCTCCAGTGTAATGGTAAGCTCCACTGCACTGTTCCGATTGATGCTGACAAACTGATTGTGGTCAAGACGAATTACATTGCCCTGATTTTCCGCCAGAACAGATGCCACATGAACAAGCTCACCCGGCTTATCCGGCAGCAATACGGAAAAGGTAAAAATACGCTCCCGTAAAATCAGCCCCTGCTGTACCACAGATGCCATCGTAATCACATCCATATTACCGCCACTCATAATTGCAACCACTTTCTTTCCCTGTGCCTTCAAGTGCTTTAAGGCCGCCACGGTCAAAAGTCCCGAATTTTCTACTACCATCTTATGATTTTCAATCATATCAAGAAAGCAAACAATCAGCTCCTTGTCAGATACTGTCATTATCTCATCCACATTCTGCTGAATATACGGAAAAATATTGCTGCCCGGTGTCTTTACCGCTGTACCATCCGCAATGGTATCTACGTTCGGAAGCGTAACCACCTTACCCGCCGAAAGGGATGCCTTCATACAGCTTGCGCCCTCCGGCTCCACACCGATTACCTTAACATTCGGATTTAACATCTTCGCAAGCGTGGAAACACCGGCAAGAAGTCCGCCGCCGCCTACCGGTGCAAGAATAATGTCCACAGTCGGAAGCTCCTTAAACAGTTCCATGGCAATTGTCCCCTGACCGGTAGCCACCATCTCATCATCAAACGGATGAATAAAGGTGTATCCGTTTTCTTTTGCCAGCTTTAACGCATACTCGCAAGCCTCATCATACACATTTCCATGTAAAACCACCTCTGCCCCGTAGCTCTTGGTCCGGTTTACCTTTATAAGAGGCGTGGTAGTCGGCATCACGATAACCGCCTTACAGCCATATTCCTTTGCTGCATATGCCACTCCCTGCGCATGATTTCCCGCAGACGCGGTAATGAGCCCCTTTGAACGCTCTTCCTCTGTCAGTGTACTGATTTTGTAATATGCACCACGAATCTTATACGCACCCGTTACCTGCATATTTTCCGGCTTCAAATAAACCTTGTTTCCGGTCTGGTCGGAAAAGAAATTACTGTACACAAGCTTTGTCGGTGCCGTTACACGCTTTACCGCCTCCACTGCTTCCTCAAAATGTTCCATGGTCATCATAACAAATATCCTCCGTTTCTTTATTCCCCGTCGAAAAGGGCATCCGTAAATGCCTTTGCGTCAAATTTTTGTAAATCCTCCAGCTGTTCCCCGACACAAATATACTTCACAGGAATCTTCATCTGGGCCTGTATCGCCACCGCGATACCGCCTTTTGCCGTTCCGTCCAGCTTTGTTAAAATAATGCCGTCAATCTTTGCGGCAGCATTAAACTCCTTTGCCTGTGCCAATGCGTTCTGACCGGTAGTACCGTCCAAAACCACCAGCGTTTCCCGGTATGCTTCCGGATATTCCCTGGAAATGACACGATCAATCTTTTTTAACTCTTCCATCAAATTCTTCTTATTATGGAGTCTGCCTGCCGTATCGCAAAGAAGCACATCCGTATCTCTTGCCTTTGCCGCCGTCAGTGCATCAAAAACCACTGCCGCCGGGTCTGCTCCCTCCTTCTGTGCGATGATATCAACTCCGGCCCTGTGACTCCACTCGGTTAACTGCTCGGCCGCCGCTGCACGGAAGGTATCCGCCGCCGCCAGAAGAACTTTTTTTCCGTTCTGCTTTAACATACCCGCAAGCTTTCCGATGGAGGTAGTTTTTCCTACACCGTTTACGCCGATAACAAGCACAACCGATTTCCGGTTTTCAAACTCATATGCATTTTCCGGTACATACATCTGCTCACAAATGCTTTCCTTTAACAATTCCTTACACTCCGCCGGATCCTTAATATGACGCTCCCTGACCTTGCTTTTTAAATCCGCAATTACGGCTTCCGTGGTATCCATTCCCATATCCGCCATAATCAGAATTTCTTCCAGTTCCTCATAGAAATCATCATCAACACCGGAAAAGCCGGAAAATAACGAATCAAAGCCGCTTGCTATCTGCTTTCTGGTTTTGGAAAGCCCTTCTGCCAATCTTCCAAAAAATCCTTTTTTTTCGCCCATAAATAATTACCCTCCTGTTTTTATGCGTCTAATTTATCTTCAATCAGATTTACGGATACAAGGGTTGAAACACCCTTCTCCTGCATGGTAATTCCGTAAAGTATATCTGCTGCCGCCATAGTGCCGCGTCTGTGGGTTATGACAATAAACTGCGTATGTCTGGTCAGCTTATGTAAATAGCCTGCATAACGCTTTACATTAGAATCATCAAGGGCCGCTTCAATTTCATCCAGAAGACAGAACGGAGATGGTTTTAAATTCTGAATTGCAAACAGCAGCGCAATCGCAGTCAATGCCTTCTCACCGCCGGAAAGCTGCATCATGTTCTGCAGCTTCTTTCCGGGAGGCTGCGCATTGATGCGTATCCCCGCAGTCAGAATATCCTCTTCCTCCTGTAGCTCCAGCGTCCCCTTGCCGCCGCCGAACAGCTCACGGAATACCACATCAAACTGCTCCCTGATTTGAGCGAACTTTTCTTCAAACTGTACCCGCATCTTACCATCCAGCTCGGAAATCATGGCTGTTAAGGTTTCTCCTGCTGTCACAAGATCATTGCGCTGACCGTCTAAAAAGGTAAACCGTTCCATACAGTCGCGGTATTCCTCAATGGCATTGACATTGACGGAGCCAAGACTCCGAATCTTACTTTTTAAATCATTCGTCTGCTTTTTTGCCTGAGAAAGATTTAAAATGCCCTCTTCCTTAAGTGCTGCTGCATCGGAAAGAGTCATCTCATACTCCTCCCACATATAAGCACACTGCGCTTCTATCTGCTCCTTCAGTTTTTCCTTCTTATCATTTAAACGGAACAGCTCTTTATCAAGCTCTGCCTTACGCTCATATAAAGACTCCCGCTCCGTTAAAATGCGTTTATGCTTTCCACTTGTCTCCTCACGTCGTCTGGTTAAGTCCTCTGCTTCCTTTTCTATGGCTTCACAAGCCCGGCGTAAGCTCTCGACAGCCTGCTTTGTTTTCAAAATGACAGTTTCCTTTTCAGAAACTGCATTTACCGCACCTGCTCCTTCGTCAGAAAGCTGTGTCTCTTCTCCCGCAAGCTTTTCAATTTCAGCTTCAATACGTGCAACATTTTCCGCAAGATAGCTGTCCTGCTGTTTTATGGTACTAAGCTCCATTCTGAGGCTTTCGCCCTTTTCCATGGCATACTGCTCTAAGCGGCGTTCCTCCTCCAAATGATGTCCGCACTCCTCAATACATTCCTCATTATGCTTACTCTCCGCCTCATTCTCCGCCAGAGCCTGCTCCATTTTCACAATGTTCTCCGCAAGCTCCTTTTCCTGTGCTTCAATTTCCAGCAGCTCCCTATGAATTTCATCATAAGAGGAGCTGTGCTCCTCTGCCTCTGCTTCCATGCGGTCAAGCTCCAGCTTTGCAGTATTCTGAAGCAGAAACTCCTCCTGCAGGGCAGCCTTGGAAGCCTCCAGTCTGGCAGAAATCTCTTCCCGCTTTTCGCGAAGCTCTGTTCGTCTGGCTTCCATAGAGGAAAGACGCTCTCCGAGCTCTTCAACCCTTTTCTGCGCCTCATCAACCTCACGCTTTCTTCCGAGCAGATTACTTGCATTTTTATATGCGCCACCGGAAATGGATCCTCCCGGATTCAGCTGTTCTCCTTCCAGGGTCACAATCCGGAGAGAATAACGGTACTTTTTTGCTAACACAAGTGCGTTATCAATGGTATCCGTCACCACAATCCGTCCCAGTAAAAAGTTAATTACGGCCTGGAAACGTGCATCGGTAAAAACCAGATCCGCCGCGTATCCCACAACTCCCTTTTCTTGTTTTACCTCAGCCTGACTGCCGCCGGACCGCTCCTTTACAGCATCCAATGGTAGAAAAGTAGCACGTCCGGCCTTATTCTGCTTTAAAAACTGTACCATGCGCTTTGCAGTTGCTTCCGTATCGGTAACAATATTCTGGATATTTCCGCCGAGAGCCGTTTCAATCGCGGTTTCGTACTGCTTTTCCACCTCAAAGATATCTGCAACCACTCCGACAATACCGGATTCTTTGTCCCTTTGCTCCATGACGCGGCGAATGCCGCCGCCGTAGCCATCATACCGTTCGGAAATATTCCGCAATGATTCCGCTTTGGACTGCTCACGCATACATTCTCTCTGCGTCTGCTCATAATTTTCACGGATACGATTTAACTCTTCCCGGATTTTTGTAAGCTCTGCCTCATCCTCTCGGTTCCCGGACAAACGCTCGGAAATTCTGTCAGAAATTTCCTCCAGACGCTTTCTTCCCTCCAATGCTGCACTTTCCGCTGCTGACTTTTCGGTCTGATTCTTTAATACCTTTTGTGTCAGGGAAGCTTTCTTAATCTGGTTCTGCTCTCGTATAGTGCGGTAACGCTGCACATTCGTCTTAATCGTACCGTTCTCTCCGAGAAGACGAAATACATCTGCATTCCGATTTTCGATTTCATTGGCGTAGCCATTGATGCGCTCCCTGACTTCCTCAAGCTCTTTGTCTGCCTCCTCTCTGGCATCCTCCAGCTTATAAAGCTTACCATCCACGTCCAACTTTTCATTTCTATATCGGAGCAGCTCCTTGTGCTTTTCCTCTCGCTCCTTCTCCACTACACTCTTTCGCTCTTTATAGTGGGACTCGCTGACACGGATAGACGAAATCTGCTCCATAAGAAGCTTGATTTCACTCTCATTTTTTTGAATTTCCAGCTGCAGCTCGCTCTTTCTCGCCGTGTTCCCGGAAAGCAGCTCTGTTAAAGCCTCTGACTCCTGTTCCAGACGCTCATAAGCCTCCTTGCTGCTTTCATAGGCAGCAGAGGTTTCATTATAATCGTTTTGTACAACAGCAAGCTTCTCATTAAGCTCTGCCTCCGCCATTTCCTGCTTTTCCTGTTCCAGCAAAAAGGCATTGACCTCCACTCGCTTTAATTCGTCTTTTAAACGTAAATACTCCTTTGCGGCTGTCTGCTGCTTTTCAAGAGGTCCCAGCTGTTTTTCTATTTCGGCTAAAATATCCGTGATGCGGGACAAATTAAGCTTTTCCTCCTCTAACTGCTTTTCTGCCGCCGCTTTTCTCTTTTTATATTTGACGATTCCTGCTGCCTCGTCAAAAAGCTCCCGGCGTTCCTCCGGCTTACCGCTGAGAATTTTATCAATCTGCCCCTGTCCGATAATGGAATAACCTTCCTTGCCGATACCAGTATCCAGAAACAATTCCTGCACATCACGAAGACGGCATGAATTACCGTTAATCAAATACTCACTCTCACCGGAACGGTATACTCGGCGTGCCACCGTCACCTCTTCAAACTCAATTGGCAGCTTGTGGTCACTATTGTCTAACGTAATTGCAACATAAGCAAAGCCCTGTGGCTTTCGCAGCTGGGTCCCCGCAAAGATTACATCCTGCATGGAGCTGCCTCGCAGCTGCTTTGCACTCTGCTCACCAAGCACCCACCGCACCGCATCTGCTACATTACTTTTACCGGAACCGTTCGGACCCACAATACCGGTAATCCCGTCGTGGAACTCAAACAAGATTTTATTGGCGAAGGATTTGAAGCCCTGTACCTCAATACTTTTCAAATACATAAACCGTCTCCCGTTCTTTTGTCTCCTGCGTTTCTGCGGAGCAGTAATATGCTTTCGTATGCTGCCTCCTGCTCTGCCGCTTTCTTTGTCTTTCCCACTCCCTTTGCAAGAGATTTATCATCTAAATATGCGCATACCGTAAACCGCTTCATATGCTCCGGTCCTTCCTCGGATACGGTACGATACGAAAGCTGTCCCTTGTGCCCGCTTTGAATTAATTCCTGCAGGATAGTTTTACTATCACAAAAGAGTGCCCTGTGTTCAATATCAGACAGCACCGTCCTCTCTACAAACTCTTTTGCATTAGTAAAGCCACCATCCAAATATACCGCACCGATGATTGCCTCAAAGGCATCAGAAAGAATTGATTTCCGCTCTCTCCCTCCGGTCCCGTCTTCTCCTTTTCCGAGAAGCAGAAAACGACCAAGCTCTACTTCCCTTGCACACTGTGCAAGTGCCGGCTCACAGACCAGACTGGCACGCAGCTTTGTAAGCTCTCCCTCCGGCATCTGCTGCTTTGTCCGAAACAAATATTCACTGGAAACCATTTCAAGAACCGCGTCTCCCAAAAATTCCAGACGCTCATTATTGTTTTCCCTTTTTAAGTGGTGCTCATTGGCATAGGAGCTGTGCGTTACGGCGTGACGCAGCAGTTCCCTGTTACAAAACCGATATTGCAGTTTCTGCTGAAGCTCGTCAATCCATGCTTCATTATTCATAGCGTTTTCTCCCTTCCGCAGCATTTTTGCCCTATAGGACCTCCTCCCTGTACTACCTTCACCCGTCCCATAAAGAAAGAACGGGGCCGCGCGACCTGCGACAGCCCCTCCTACGGTGCAAACCTTAGTTCAGTGCATTCTTTATCTGCTCAACCGCATCTGCCACAGTAACGATACCTTCTGCTGCTTCATTTGCGATTTCAATGTCAAATTCTTCTTCGATACCCATCAGAATCTGAAATACGTCTAACGAATCAGCGCCGAGGTCATCTGTAAATGTAGTATCCATGGTAATATCCTCTGCATCCACATTTAATACCTCACTGATTATTTTCTGTAATTTCTCGAATTCCATGTTTCTATATCTCCTTTCAAATTATTTACTTTCATTAATTACAATACTGTTTTTGATTTTCTCGTTAATGTTCTGCTCCTGAAACGCAATACACTGTAAAATAGAATTTTTGATTTCCATGCTTTTGGAGCTTCCGTGTGTCTTTACAACAAGCCCTTTCAGACCCAGCATCGGAGCACCGCCGTGTTCAGAGGTATCCATGGCTTTTAATGTTTTCTTTAATGCCGGCTTCACAAGCAGGGCACCAATTTTACTGCGAAGCGAACTCATCATTCCCTGCTTCACCTTAGATAAAAGCGTTGCTGCAAGACCTTCATATAATTTCAAAATAACATTTCCCACAAAGGCTTCACAGACGATAACATCTGCATCGCCGGACGGAATCTCCCTTGCTTCGATACTGCCGATAAAATTGATTTCATTGCAGTTTTTAAGAAGCGGAAAGGTTTCCTTTACCAGAGCGTTTCCTTTTTCCTCCTCAGCGCCGATGTTCACAATGGCCACCCGCGGATTACGGATGCCCATAACATTTTCCATATAAACAGAACCCATCTTGGCAAACTGTACCAAATGTGACGGTCTTGCATCCACATTTGCTCCGCAGTCAATCAAAAGTGACACTCCCTTTGCCGTTGGAAGAAGTGGTGCAAGCGGCGGACGCTCTACTCCCGGAAGTCTGCCTATGATAAGCTGGGCACCTACCAGTACCGCACCCGTGCTTCCTGCTGAAACAAAAGCATCTGCTTCGTTATTTTTCACCAAAGTCATTGCTTTTACTACAGATGACTCTTTTTTGCGGCGAACCGCCATAACCGGTGCTTCCTCATTGGTGATAGCCTCTTCCGCATGTACAACCGAAATGCGCTCTTCATCATAAGTATATTGCTTTAGCCCGTTCAGAATCACATCCTCTTTACCGACCAATATGGCATGGATGCGCTCATCCTCGTTCACGGCCAAAACAGCACCTTTAATTACCTCTGCCGGGGCATTATCTCCGCCCATGGCATCTACGGCAACTCTGACAAGCTTCTGCTGGTTCATTTGTCGCTCCTTTCGTATCTATAACCCACTATACTAAATCTCCCTTTAAAAATCAACCACATATTTTAAAAAAATTATTCTTTCCGGTAAAAGAACGAGCGGAACGTTTTGTAACCCAAAACAGCCGGCTGGATAATCTGCTCTGTGGAGCCGACAAACAAAAAGCCCTCCGGTTTCAACGCCGCATTAAACTTTTTGTAAATGTCCAGCTTTGCCTCCTCGGTAAAGTAAATCAAAACATTCCGGCATACAATCAGGTCACAGGCTGTCGGATAAGGATCCTTTAAGAGATTATGTTCCTTAAACTCTACGCATCTCTTTACATCTGCATTAATTTGATAATTGTGCTCGTTTACCTGCGTAAAATACTTTTTTATAAAGCCATCCGGCAGACCATTCAGGCTCTTATCATTATAAAGCCCCATTCGTGCCTTATCCAATACCTGCTTGTCGATGTCCGTCGCAATAATATGTATTTGGGAAAGCGGAAGAAAACGGTTCAGCATCATCACAAGAGAATACGGCTCATCTCCCGTAGAACACGCTGCACTCCATATCTTCAGCGTTTTTGTCTTTTCAAAAATAACAGGCATAATATCCTTTTCAAGCACCTTCCAAAGCTCCGGATTACGATAAAACTCGGAAACATTAATCGTAAGGTAATTGACAAATTCATCAAATAAATCCTTGCTTCCCTTTAACTCCTTTACATACTCCCTGTATGAGGTGATTTGATGCTTTGCAATCAAAGCATCGATTCTGCGCTTCATCTGACGCTCCTTATAAGCATTCAAATCGATTTTTGTTAACTGAAATACATCCTTTTTAAATAATTCATAATTATCTTCCATGAAGCTTCCTCCTATGAAGAAAACGCCCCGGCGGTTTATAAACAAGCCGCGCAGTGTCTGCCTGACAGTTACAGCTGCGCACCTCGCGACAAACTGCCGGGGCGTTTCAAATTATTTCAGTCCGTCAAATGCATTACTCTACATCGGTAACCTCATCTGCTACAGTCTCTTCAGCAACCGGTGCTAAAAGAGCCTTCATGCTGAGGCTGATTTTCTTATCGTTCAGATTGAAGTCTACAATCTTAGCTTCGATTTCCTGACCAACCTTTAATACATCTGCCGGCTTCTCGATATGCTCTCTTGCAATCTGGGAAACGTGAAGTAATGCGTCAACCCCCGGAACAAGCTCAACAAATGCGCCGAAATCGGTCATTCTTGCTACCTTACCGGTTACAATGCTGCCCACTGCAAACTTCTCCTCTGCATCAGCCCACGGATTCTGATCCGGGAACTTCATGCTGAGTGCAACCTTCTCACCCTGAATATCCTTAATGAATGCCTTCACGGTATCGCCTACCT
>CAZAUP010000052.1:0-10784 GCA_964488415.1 uncultured Lachnospiraceae bacterium | reverse complement strand
TAATCGAGGGTATGATTCAGGGACGTATCAAGAAGGAATTAAAGGAAATCTGCCTGTTAGACCAGGTTTATGTAAGAGCAGAGGACGGAAAGCAGACCGTAGCTCAGTACGTAGAGCAGGTTGCTAAGGCAAACGGCATGACCCTTAAGGTGAAGAGCGTGGTTCGTTTCGAGACAGGTGAAGGTCTTGAAAAGAAGCAGGAAGACTTTGCAGCAGAGGTTGCAAAGCAGATGGGTATGTAGTACAAGCTACGCACGCACGAATAAGTAAATGATAAATCCCGGTGGGAACCTTGTGTTCCTAACCGGGATTTTTAGTGCGCCTTGCGTTGCTTATAAGTATGGGGACACCGCCCCTCGATAAGAAGAAGTGATGTCCTGTGTGTAACGCTACGTCAAAGCTATTCCGTAAACAGCTCCAGGTCAATGGCTTCCGCCATAACGTCGTAGCCCTCATACGGGTGTAAGCCGTCGGAAGGAGAGTAACGCTTCTGCAATTTGGTCGGGTCTAGCGGGTCTGCTAAAACACTTTCAAAATCGATGATGCCGTCAAAACCGGATTCGTCGGAGCGCATCCAGTCGTTAATCATAGTACGTACCTCCTCAGAAGCCGGACTGTAGTAGCCGTTGGCACCGAACGGAAGAATCGGGGCACCGTATACCTTAATGTTGTGTTCGTGACACAGTTCGATCATCTTTTTGTATTCCGGAATAAGCAAATCGAACTTGGAAGTATCGGAAAGCTTATCAAGGTCGTTGACACCGAAGAGGATGATACAATAGGCAACACCGTCATGCTCTAAAAGGTCTCTGGCAAAGCGGTCGCGGCCGGAATCCGTCGGCCAGGAGCCGAGGATAGAGTTGGAACCGATGCCTTCGTTTAATACAGTAACATTTTGTGTGGCTTCGTTTGCCTGTAGTCTTTTTGCAAAATAGTCACCCCAGCGGGTATAGCTGTCCGGACGTTTGCCAAGGTAGCTTGCATCTGTACCGTAGCCGTCGGTAATGGAATCGCCAAAGCAAACAACCGCACGGCTGCCAGGTGCAGTATAGAGAGAAACGTCAGCTAAGAAGAACCAGCTGGTGGTAGTCTGATAGCCGGTGAAAACTTCCCCGGAAACCTGATTCCCTTCTACCTGATATGTGGTAGCTCTTGCACCGCGATGTCCCGTAATGTTTGTAGCCGGCGTTTTGCCAAAGCAGATAGAAACTGCCAGATTGTCCAAGGCTTCCGCCTGAAAGGAAACAGCATCGGTAATAATGGATTCGCCGGCAGGAATTACAAAGGTTTCCTGACCGTTTACGGTAATAACGGTGTCTGTTGACGTGTCGATGGTAGACAGATCAATGCTTGCCCTGCCGGTACCGTCGGAGTATGCGTCCTTTGCCTGTTTTGCAATATGTAATGAAACAATTTCCACATCACTTTCACCGTATTGGTTGGAAAGACGGAGACGAATCTGTTCGCCGTAGGTGGTGACACGGATAATTTCCCGGATGGTCGTACCCTCCAGTGCCAGCTTCGGCATTGCGGAATCGGTTGCTCCGCTTAAATTACATTTTTCCTCCGAGGTGCTCCAGGCAGATACCCAGGTGTCAGCGGCCGGCCGCGGTGTAGGCTCCGGAGTCGGAGAAGCTGTTGGCTCTGGAGTGGTGGTCGGAGCCGTGGTTGCAGCAGCCGTCGGCTGTGTCGTCGGTACGTTGTCTGCAGTTTCTGTTCTCTTGAAAAAAATAAGAACTGAAAGTGCAAGTATCAGCAGGATGCCAAGTACGATTGCACCGGTTTTTTTGAACTGTATGCGGTTCTTCATAAAAAATCCTCCTTCATATAGAATAGTATCATTGTACCACATTTTTGGAAGCTTGAACAGATAGAATCAATCGGAAGGAAACCGGGGAATGCATAGAAGCAGTCAAAAACAAGCTGAGGGAAGCAAAAAAAGCAGTTTCAAACAAGTCTGTGCAGAAAAAAATAAGCCGGAAAATGAGAGGTACGGATTGCAGCACGGAAAAATTTAGGGTATACTACATAGGAAGGGCAATAGAGAATAACGCAGAAAAGAGGAGCTTTTATGAATCGTCTGGCTATGATGCTATTAAAAAATTTTCTGTATATACCGGGTGCATATGTAAAAATCTGCCACTATGCAAAGCATTCGGAACGGTATTCCGAACAGGAAAAGTATGCTCATATACGCTGCATTTTCAATCGGGCAATTAAGAGGGGAAACATTGAGCTGCAGGTGTACGGACAGGAGCATATTCCGGAGGAAAACGGCTTTTTAATGTATTCCAATCACCAAGGCTTATTTGACATTCTTGCACTTGTCAGTGCCATAGAGAAGCCATGGGCAGTTGTGCTGAAAAAAGAATTGTATCATCTGCCGCTAATTAAGCAGATGGTAGAGTGCTCTAAGTCCTTTCCGATGGACAGAAAGGACATAAAACAGTCCATGAGGGTGATTCAGGCGGTGACAAAGGAGGTACAAAGCGGAAGAAACTATTTGATTTTTCCGGAAGGCACCAGAAGCAGATCCGGAAATCAGCTGCTGGAATTTCACGGCGGGAGCTTTAAGTGTGCGACAAGGGCAAAATGTCCGATTTTACCTATTGCATTAATTGACTGCTATAAGGTGTTGGACCAAAAGGGGAGTAAACCGCTTCAGGCGCAGCTTCATTTTCTTCCGGTGATTCCATACAAGGAATATGAAGGAATGACGACAAAGGAGCTGGCAGCCATGGTAAGGGCACGTATTGAAGCAAAGGTGCAAGCAGTGTTGGCAGAAGAAAAAAAAGAGAGTCTTCTGTAGGAAGCAGAGACAAAATTCTTTTCAGGAGCGACTTCCCTGCGTTGACAAATTTGGAAGAATTAGGTATAGTTTTAAATGGGAGAAATTCTTTCTGAAAGGATGGAGAGGGGTAGGAAAAGGAGGAAAGAATGAAGCTGCTTCGTTGGATCGCAAAATCAGTACGGAAGCTGTTAAAGCTTGTACTGAACAGGGTCGTAATTGTAGGACTTTTAATTCTTTTGCAGATTGCCTGGATGATTTTTAACTTAACAGAGCTTGCGGCATATTCGCCGATGATTCATCGCATGCTGACACTGCTGAGTACACTTGCGGTAATTGCAGTAGTGAATACACGGGATAATCCTGCCTATAAGCTTGCATGGGTGATCGCAATTATGACGCTTCCGCTTTTGGGCGGCACCATGTATCTTCTGTTTTCCGGCTGGCTTCCGTCTAAGAAGCTGAGGAACAAGCTGAGCCGGGTGGAGAGACAGATGAAGCCGTTTATCAAGCAGGAAAAGGCTGTGATGGATGCTTTGACAGAGCTTGATCCGGCGGCAGCAGGACAGGCAAAATACATCCGTGACTATGCAAAATTCCCGGTGTGGAATAATAGTACGGCAACCTATTTTAAAAGCGGTGAAGAAAATTTTCCGGTGCTTTTGGAGGAGCTAAAAAAGGCAGAGCATTTTATTTTTCTCGAATATTTTATTGTAGAAGAAGGGGAGATGTGGAATGCCATTTTAGAGATATTAAAGGAAAAAGTAGCCGAAGGTGTGGAGGTCCGGATGATATACGATGACTTAGGCTCGGTATTTGTGCTTCCATACCAGTATAATCGGACGCTGGAGCAGTTTGGTATCAAATGTGAAGCCTTTAATAAATTTATTCCGGTATTTTCTTTGGTTATGAATAACCGTGATCACCGGAAAATCTTAGTGATTGACGGTCATACAGCTTTTACCGGAGGAATTAATCTGGCGGATGAGTATATAAACAAAAAGGAAAAGTTCGGTTACTGGAAGGACACCGGTATTATGGTAAGGGGAGAGGCGGCAGCCAATCTTACCACAATGTTTCTGACTGTGTGGAATGCTATTCGACCGACAGATGCGGATTATACGAGGTTTTTGCCTCATGCGTATCATTCCGGTGTGTTTCGTGGTGACGGCTATATTCAGCCCTATGGGGATTCACCGCTTGATAAAGAAACGGTCGGAGAAAACGTATATCTTAATATGATTTCCTCTGCAAGAAGGTATTTGTATATCTTTACGCCGTATTTAATTATTGACAATGAAATGATGACAGCACTGTGTCTGGTAGCAAAGCGGGGGGTGGATGTGCGGATTGTCACGCCGGGAAAGCCGGATAAAAGGATGGTGTTCTGGCTGACACAGTCTTATTATGCGCAGCTGATAGACAGCGGCGTGAAAATTTATCAGTATACACCGGGCTTTTTGCATGCAAAGGTGTTTGTATGTGATGATGTATATGCAACGGTAGGTACGATTAATCTGGATTACCGCAGTCTGTATCTGCACTTTGAATGCGGCGTGTTTCTCAGTCATTGCAGTGAAATTGCCAAAATCAAAGAAGATGTGACAGAAACGATGAAAAAAAGTAAACTAATTACAAGAGAGCTGGTACGGAAATCATTGCCGATTCGTCTGGCACAGGCGATGCTTCGTGTATTTGCTCCGCTTTTATAAATGTATAAAGCAAGGCTCTGGTTTGGCAGAAGGAAAATAGAATAAATCAAATAATGGAGGAAAAGGTTATGGCAGTCAGAATTGATGGAAAAGCGATTTCCGGACAGATTAAGGAGGAATTAAAGGAAAAGGTGGCAGCGTATAAGGCACAGGGGCTTGAGATTACGCTGGCAGTGATTCAGGTCGGAAACGACCCGGCATCTTCTGTCTATGTGGGAAATAAAAAGAAGGCATGCGAATACATCGGTGTACGTTCCCTTGCATACGAGCTTCCGGAGGAAACGACCCAGAAGGAGCTTATGGACATTATTGCGGAGTTAAACGGGCGTAAGGATGTGAATGGTATTCTGGTGCAGCTTCCGCTTCCGAAGCATCTGAATGAGGAGGAGGTGCTGCTTGCAATTTCTCCGTTAAAGGATGTGGATGGCTTCCATCCGGAAAATGTAGGGAATCTAAGCATTGGAAGAAAGGGCTTTGTGTCCTGTACACCGGCGGGAGTCATAGAGCTTTTAAAACGTACCGGCATCGAAATAGAAGGCAAGGAATGTGTGGTGCTTGGAAGAAGCAATATTGTCGGCAAACCGATGTCCATGCTAATGCTCAGGGAAAATGCAACGGTAACCGTCTGCCATTCCAGAACAAAGAATTTAAAAGAGATTACAAAGCGTGCGGATATTCTTATCGTAGCAATTGGTAAGCCGTGTTTTGTGACCGCGGATTACGTAAAGGAGGGGGCTACGGTAATTGATGTAGGGATTCATCGTAATGCGGATAACAAGCTGTGCGGTGATGTGGCATATGCGGAGGTAGAGCCGGTTGCCGGTGCAATCACTCCGGTTCCCGGAGGAGTGGGTCCGATGACCATAGCAATGCTGATGAAGAATTGCGTAGAAAGTGTAGAATTGCAGAAATAAAGCATAGGAAGGTTTGAAATGCGTATTTATTTTATTTCTCTCGGCTGTGACAAGAATCTGGTAGACAGTGAATATATGTTAGGGCTTCTCCGTGAAGCCGGGCATACCCTGACGGAGGAGGAAGGGGAAGCAGAGGCAATTATTATCAATACCTGCTGTTTTATTCATGATGCGAAGGAAGAAAGTATTGAAACGATTTTAGAAGCAGCCGAATATAAAAAAGCGGGAAGCTGCCAGGCTTTACTTGTGACCGGCTGTCTTGCGGAGCGGTATCGCGGTGAAATTATAAATGAAATTCCGGAGGTGGACGGAGTGCTTGGCACTGCGTCCTTTGATGAGATTGTAACCGCGCTGGCTGCAGCCGGGGCAGGAGAAAGATCCGAGATGTTTAAGGCATTGTCCTATCTGCCGCTGCCTGCGGCAAAGAGGGTGAATACGACCTGTGGTTATACGGCTTATTTAAAGATTGCAGACGGGTGTGAGAAGCATTGTACCTATTGTATTATTCCGTCCATTCGCGGGAAGTATCGCAGTGTACCGATGGAACGCCTGATTTCTGAGGCGGAGCAGCTGGCAAAGGACGGTACAAAGGAGCTGATTCTGGTTGCACAGGAGACGACACTGTACGGTATAGATTTATACGGACGGAAGATGCTGCCGGAGCTTTTAAAGCAGCTTTGCAAAATTGATGGTATCGAGTGGATTCGTCTGCTTTATTGCTATCCGGAGGAAATTACGGAAGAGCTTATTGCGGTAATGAAGGAGGAAACGAAAATTTGCCGTTATCTGGATTTGCCGATTCAGCATGCCTCTGACAGCGTATTAAAGCGCATGGGCAGACGAACTACGAAGAAGGAGCTGACGGCACTGGTTCGTAAACTCAGGAAGGAACTGCCGGGGCTTGTGCTGCGCACTTCTTTGATTACCGGTTTTCCGGGAGAAACCGAAGAGGAGCATCAGGAGCTGCTGGCCTTTGTAGAAAAGCTACGGTTTGACCGCCTCGGCGTGTTTACTTACTCCAGAGAGGAGAATACCCCTGCGGCAAAGATGAAGGGACAGGTAACGGCAAAGGAAAAGCGTCGTCGTCAGAAGGAGATTATGAAGCTACAGCAGAAAATTGCTTTTGAAAATGCAGAAAAACGTATCGGAAAGCGTTATGTGGCGTTTATTGAAGGCAGACTTCCGCAGGATAACGTATATCTGGCAAGAACCTATATGGATGCACCGAATATTGACGGATATTTGTTTGTAGAGTCCGAAGAGCATTATGAGTCCGGTGAGTTTGTAAAGGTGAAGGTAACCGGGGCGAAGGGATATGACCTGACAGGTGTAAATACGGAAAAGAAAAAGCTGATGTAGGAGGCGTGTTGTATGAATTTACCGAATAAAATTACTATTTTTCGTGTGAGTATGATTCCGATTTTTCTGGTACTTTTGCTTGCACCGGGGATTCCTTATGGAAATGTTTTTGCTGCAGTAGTGTTTGTGATTGCCTGTCTGTCCGATGCGCTGGACGGTTATCTTGCGCGAAAGCATAATCTTGTAACGAATTTCGGAAAGTTTATGGATCCGTTGGCGGATAAGCTGTTGGTTTGTTCGGCATTGATTTGTTTTGTGGAGCTGTCCTATATGCCGGCATGGATTGTGGTTGTGATTATTGCAAGGGAGTTTATTATCAGCGGCTTCCGGCTGATTGCCTCTGACAATGGTGTAGTGATAGCGGCAAGCTACTGGGGAAAATTTAAAACCATAGCCCAGATGATTGCCTGTATTCTGTTGATTGTGCAGCTGCCGTTTTCCTGGGCAAAGGTAGCAGAGCAGAGTTTTATTTATCTTTCCCTGCTGCTAACGGTTGTATCTCTGGTGGAATATATTTGGAAGAATAAAAGTGTATTATCGGAGCAGAAATAAGTACGCTATTTAATGAAATCGTAACGGTTTTACCATGAAAATGACATACTTCGCTGATATGGTAAGTGTGGGGCGCAGTAATGAAGGGGCGTAACAGCAAATGTTGCAGAAAGGAGCCGTTATGAGACAAAAAAGCAGGGTTTTACTTGGATTGCTGCTTATTCTTTGTGCAAGCGTGGGTTGCAAGACAGAGCAGGATAAGGAGTTATCTGTTTCGGGGGCAACCTCCGTGCCGACACGTTCCCTGACACCGTCGCTGCAGCCGACGCAGCCGGATGTGATTGGTACGGTAGCTCCGATACAGACGACGGAGCTGCCGATTTATACGATAAACAATGATTTGGTGGAGGTTATGGCAGTTACGGCACTGGTGCCGGAGGAAGAGGAGATTACGGAGCAGCTGGTAGTACATGCCGTTGTAGATGCTTTGGCTGACAGTGCGATTTATGTTACAGTCAATCAGGTAACCACTAATGGTACGGTTGTTGTTGTAGATTTTTCTTCTGAGACACCGCCGGTAACACAGGTGGGCGCAAGCATTGAGGGCATGATTCTGGATGCCTTTGGTCAAAGCATTTTGGACAATATTGCGGATTGTAACGGAGTCAGCTTTACCGTGGACGGAGAGGTTTACAGCTCCGGGCATTTTGAACTGGAAAAGGATGACATCTATGTAAGCCGTTAACATAACACAAATAACATAAGCTGCTGCAATTCGTGTGGCAGCTTTCCATTTTTTTGAAACAGGAGTAACGATGAAAAGGATAATAGTAATCGGCGGCGGAGCTGCCGGGGCGATGGCAGCGATTGCTGCTGCGGAGCAGGGTGCAAGGGTGGAGCTGCTGGAAAAAAACGAAAAAATCGGGAAAAAATTATACATTACGGGAAAAGGAAGGTGCAACCTGACAAATGCGTGCGAACTGGAGGAGCTGCGGAAGAAAATTGTTACGAACTCCAGATTTATGTACAGTGCCTTGTATGCCTTTACCAATGAGGATACCATTCGTTTTTTTGAAGAGAGTGGTATGCCGGTGAAAATTGAGCGGGGAGACAGAGCCTTTCCGGTGTCGGACAAGTCTTCGGATGTGATTGCGGTATTGACAAGGAGGCTGCTACAGGCAGGGGTTACACTGCGGTTTCGGTCGGAGGTTAATCAGCTTTGTGTTTCGGAGGGCAGAGTAACCGGTGTTTTATTAAAAAGCGGAGAGATGCTGCCGTGTGATGCCTGTATTGTAGCAACGGGAGGACTTTCCTATGCATCTACCGGGTCCACCGGCGACGGCTATACCTTTGCCAGGCTTTGCGGACATACGGTAAAAGAGTGTTATCCGTCTTTAGTAGGACTTAAAATTACGGAGTCCTTTGCAAAGGAGCTGGAGGGGCTTTCCTTAAAGAATGTGCGGCTTCGTGCGGTACAGGGGAGGAAGGAGCTTTATAATGATATGGGGGAGCTTTTGTTTACCGCAGACGGTGTCAGCGGACCGCTGGTGCTATCTGCCAGTGCTGCGGTGACAGACAGGCTTTCGGCAGGAGAGATAGTGCTTTCCATTGATTTAAAGCCGGCATTGTCGAAGGAGGAGCTCAACGCGCGGATTTTGCGGGATTTTGAAGAGGCAAAGAATAAGCAGTTCAGAAATGCATTAGATAAACTGTTGCCACAGCGACTGATTCGGGTTATAATCAGTTTGTGCAAAATTCCGGAGGAAAAGCAGGTCAATGCTATTACAAGGCAGGAAAGAGCAGTCCTGACAGATGTATTAAAGGGAATGGAGCTGCATATAAAAAAGACGGGTGGTTTTAACGAAGCAGTGATTACAAGAGGCGGCGTTTCGGTAAAGGAGATTACGCCTTCCACTATGGAGTCAAAGCTTGTAAACGGGCTTTATTTTGCAGGAGAGGTGCTGGATGTGGATGCACTGACCGGTGGTTATAATTTACAGATTGCCTGGTCTACCGGATATCTGGCAGGAATCTCTGCGGCGGGGCAACAAAAGGGATAAGAGAAACAGTCCTGCGGAGATAAAGAAAAATAAAGAGTGCGTAAGCACGGGAAGGAACTACAATGGGATATTTTAGTATAGCACTTGACGGACCGGCAGGAGCCGGAAAAAGTACGGTTGCAAAGCTGTTGGCAAAGAAGCTTGGTTATATTTACGTGGACACGGGAGCAATGTATCGTGCCATGGCATTGCACTTTATCCGGAATGGCATTGCAGAACAGGATTTTGCTGCAATGGAGTCGGCCTGTGATACCGCAGAGGTGACGATTGCGCATAAGGATGGTGAGCAGGTGGTATTGTTAAACGGTGAGAATGTAAACGGACTGATTCGGACAGAGGAGGTCAGCCGTATGACCAGCGTAGCTTCCGTAAACAAGAAGGTGCGCATGAAGATGGTTGAGTTACAGCGTAATCTTGCAAAGCAGGAAAATGTAGTCATGGATGGCAGGGATATCGGGTCCTATGTGCTGCCGGCTGCCGACGTAAAGGTGTTTCTGACAGCAAGTGTGGAAACCCGTGCAAAGCGGCGTTACGATGAGCAGATTGCCAAGGGGGCAGTGTGCAGCCTTGCTGAAATTGAAGAAAATATACGGGAGCGAGACTATCGTGATTCGCATCGTGAGTTTGCTCCGCTTGTACAGGCGGAGGATGCGGTTCTTTTTGACAATTCTGATATGACGATTGAAGAAAATGTTGAAAAGCTTTACAGGCTTTGCAGGAAGGCACAGGAATAAATATGTTGAAAGGTACGAAAGGGCGGTAGAAAAGATGGAAGCTACGGTTGCAAAGACGGCCGGGTTCTGCTTTGGCGTAAAGCGTGCGGTGGAAACGGTGGAGGAGCGGTTAAAGACCGGAAAAAAGGTATATACCTACGGCCCGATTATCCATAATGAGGAAGTGGTGCAGGAGTTTAAGAAAAAAGGAGTTTGTATTTTAAATCCGGAGGATGAATGGGAACAGGTGGAAAAGGGTACAATAGTGATACGTTCCCACGGTGTTACAAGAAAGGAGCAGGAAAGGCTTTCAGCCCACGGCTTTGAGGTGGTGGATGCGACCTGTCCTTTCGTGAAAAAGATTCACCGGATTGTTGAGGAGCAAAGCCTTGCCGGACGAAAAATTATTATTATCGGAGATGAAAATCATCCGGAAGTAATCGGAATCCGCGGCTGGGCAAAGGGTGAGGTGCTTGTGCTGGATACTGCGGAAAAAGCGGAAAAAACAGGGCTTCCCGACGGCGAAAGGCTTTGTATCGTAGCACAGACGACATTTAATTACAAGAAATTTCAAGAATTAGTTGAAATTTTTGAAAAAAAGCGGTATGATATACTTGTTCTGAATACGATATGCAATGCAACCGAGGAGCGGCAGTCCGAGACAGCACAATTGGCAGCTAAGTCGGAGGCAATGATTGTGATTGGCGGAAAGCAGAGTTCCAACACAAAGAAGTTGTATGAAATCG
>CAZAUP010000051.1:0-10817 GCA_964488415.1 uncultured Lachnospiraceae bacterium | reverse complement strand
AGACCTTTAAGGACTGGCCGGAAATGGTAGAGAATATTATTCCGTACATCGGCGGTGAGGAAGAGAAGAGTGAGAAGGAGCCGCTTCGTATCTGGGGCGAAATCAAGGATGGTGTTATCGTTCCGGCAACCTCTCCGGTGATTACCTGTCAGTGTATTCGTGTACCGGTATTGAACGGTCATACTGCTGCGGTATTCGTAAAGTTCAGAAAGAAGCCGACCAGGGAGCAGCTCATTGAGAAGTTAGTAAACTTCAAGGGGGTTCCGCAGGAGCTTGCACTTCCTAGTGCACCGAAGCAGTTTATTCAGTACCTCGAAGAAGATAACCGCCCGCAGGTTAAGCTTGATGTTGACTATGAGAACGGCATGGGCGTAAGCGTTGGCAGAATCCGTGAGGATTCCGTATACGATTGGAAGTTTGTGGGACTTTCCCATAACACCGTTCGCGGTGCAGCAGGAGGAGCCGTGCTTTGTGCAGAGCTTCTGAAAGCACAGGGATATATTGAAGCAAAATAAGATACTTTCGGGGCTGTTGCACAATGTCGTGCGCAGCCCCTATTTTATTGTCTGTTCTTTCGATTCAAGCTCTTCTATCTGTATCTGCGTGACGGATGGCGGTTCGGTTTGTCTGCTGTATACGGATGCTGTGATAATGAATGCGGTACAAAGGATAATCGGTATGCTGATGAGCAGTATAAACATCGCGATAAGTCCTTTTCGTCCTTTTGGGGTAAGCTCCATGCCTGAATTCTCCTTTCGGTATATACTGTATTTTATGTAGAAAGGGTTCGGTTTATGCACACTGCGTCCTTTTTTGGGATCGGTTCTGCTGCTGTTTGCACAGCACGGCTGTAATCCTAAATTATTTATTAAATTCCTCACAATATATTGACGAAAAAAAATCAATCTGCTATTTTATAAGAAGTTCTTATTATTGTTTTTTGATACATAATAAAAATGTAGTGTGAAGGTTTTTATTTTGGAGAGCAAAAAGGAAACGGAGGTAAAGATGCTTACATTACGAAATATTGTAAAAGACTACCGCGTGGGGGATATGACCATTCCGGCGTTAAAGGGAGTCAGTATTCAATTTCGGGAGAATGAGTTTGTATCGATATTAGGTCAGTCCGGCTGTGGTAAAACTACATTGCTGAACATTATCGGCGGGTTGGACCAGTATACGGAGGGGGATCTGATTATCAACGGTGTGTCTACCAAAAGGTTTAAGGATTCTGACTGGGACAGCTACCGCAATCATTCCATCGGCTTTGTATTTCAAAGCTATAACCTGATTCCGCATCAGACGGTGCTTTCTAATGTGGAGCTTGCGCTTACGCTTTCCGGCGTGTCCAAGTCGGAGCGCCGCAGAAGAGCAAAGGAAGCGTTGGAAAGGGTCGGTCTTGGTGACCAGATGAATAAGAAGCCGAACCAGATGTCCGGCGGGCAGATGCAGCGTGTGGCAATTGCGCGTGCGCTGGTAAACGACCCGGATATTTTGCTGGCGGATGAGCCGACGGGAGCACTTGACAGTGAGACCAGTGTACAGATTATGGAAATCTTAAAGACGGTTGCGAAGGATAAGCTTGTTATTATGGTAACACATAATCCGGAGCTGGCACAGCAGTATTCCAGCCGTATTGTCCGTTTGCTGGACGGCAGGATTGTCGATGATTCGGATCCGTATGAAGCAGAATGCAGGACGGTGGAGCAGACGAAAAAGGAGAAAAAGGCAAAAAAAACCTCGATGTCTTTCTTTACCGCGCTGGCACTGTCCTTTAATAATTTGCTTACGAAGAAGGGCCGTACCTTTATGACGGCGTTTGCGGGCTCCATCGGTATTATCGGTATTGCGCTTATTTTGTCGGTGTCCACCGGCGTACAGGCTTATATTGATTCGGTACAGAGGGATACGCTTTCCAGCTATCCGATTACTATGGAGGCGGAGGTCGTGGATTCATCAGCACTTCTGGCGACGATGCTGGGGGTGAA
Source organism: uncultured Lachnospiraceae bacterium (assembly GCA_964488415.1). Lineage (GTDB taxonomy): Bacteria > Bacillota > Clostridia > Lachnospirales > Lachnospiraceae > SIG307. Next base: position 8,829 of record CAZAUP010000051.1, on the reverse strand, counting down.
TCAGGATGGAGAAGCCTTAAGTCAGCATGAGCTGGATAAGGTGTATGCAAATTCTACGATGTATGACATGGTAAACGCCTTTACGGATATGGATACTAAGAGCAATAATCTGAGAGCGTTTAAACGGTTTCTGGAGGAGAATGAGGAAATTCGGCAGTATATTTCTTCCGTTCAGTATTCTTACGATATGGACCTGAGTATTTATACGAAGGATGTGGATGGAAAGGTAGTAAAGGCTGATGTAAACGAGCTGATGGCCATGATGATGAATTCCTTTGGCATGGCAAGCACCATGATGGAGAATATGCGTTCCATGATGATGGGGATGGATGTCTGGAGCGAGATGATGACGGGTGAAAATGATGAACTTATCAGCCAGACCGTAAAGGAGCAGTATGATTTGATTTACGGCAAATGGCCGGAGGAGTATAATGAAGTAGTGATTCTTGTCAACAATAGGAACGAGGTCAGTGACATGGTATTGTATGCACTCGGTCTTACTACCATGGATGTGATGATGGAGTCCATGCAGGATATTATGGCGGGAAAGCAGGTTTCCCAGAATCTTGGGCCGTGGAGCTATGAAGAGATTTGCGATATGTCCTTCCGTGCTATTCCGGGGGCATTAAAGTATCAAAAGCAGCCGGACGGCAGTTTTAAGGATTTATCCGATAGTGAAGCAGGACTTTCGTATTTGTACGATACCATGGGACTTGATCTGAAGGTTGTTGGTATTCTTCGTCCGAATGAGGATGCTGCTGCGACCTCTATGACTGGTGCGATTGCATATACCAGTGCGTTGACGAAGTATGTTATGGAAGAAAATGCGAGGACAGAAATTTTGCAGGCGCAGCTAGCTGACAATACCTTTGATGTGATTTCCGGTCTCCCGTTTGAAACCGGAATGGAGGAGGAGCTTTCCACAGAGGAGAAAACGAATGCGGTGAAGGCTTATTTCGAGAGTCTTGATGTTGAATCGAAGGCAGAGCTGTATGGCACAATTATGGCAACACCGCCGGAGGGGTATTTGGCAGAGACGGTAAGCGCCCGGCTTGCAATGATGGACGAAGCGGCGATTCGCGAGATGCTGATTCAGGCGTTTTCCAGGCAGATGGCAGTGGATACCGCTCAGGTGGAAGGTTATGTGACGGAGATGGATGCGGAGACGCTGCAGACCTATGCGTTTCAGGTGCTTGCGGCAATGGTAACGGAGGAGTATGCGAAGGGCGTGCAGGAAAATTTAAGTATTCTTCCGGCAGAGCAGCTGGCCGGCATGCTTGATTTGGCGGAGTTTTCGACGGAAGAGTATGTGTCATTTTACGAGAGCTATCTTCCGAAGGCATATTCCGAATCCTCCTATGAAGAGAATTTGAAGCTCCTTGGCTATGCAGATCCGGACAGCCCGTCCGCAATTAGCATTTATGCGGATACCTTTGAGGACAAGGATAAGATTGCGGATTTAATCGCGGAGTATAATGAAAATGCGGCTGAGGAGGATGTGATTGAGTATACGGATTATGTGGCACTGCTGATGTCCTCTATCACAACGGTAATCAATGCGATTTCGTATGTACTGATTGCGTTCGTGGCAATTTCTCTTGTGGTATCCTCCATTATGATTGGCATTATTACGTACATTTCCGTACTGGAGCGTACTAAGGAAATCGGTATTCTGCGTGCGATTGGTGCATCCAAGAAGGACATTTCCCGTGTGTTTAACGCGGAGACGATTATTGTCGGCTTTACTTCCGGTGCGATTGGTATTCTGGTAACCGTTGGATTGATTGTGATTGTTAACATTATCCTGCATTCCGTAACAGGAATTGCAAATTTAAATGCAGTTCTTCCGCCGGCAGCCGGTGTGATTTTAGTGTTTATCAGTATGCTGCTGACCTTTATTGCAGGCTTGTTTCCGGCAAAGGTGGCGGCAAAGAAGGATCCGGTCATTGCACTTAGAAGTGAGTAAGGACTGGCGCTGGAATATCAGAAAGAATAGAGAAAACAGAAAGGCACTTGTCGTGTACAGGAGACGACAGGTGCCTTTTTCATTCGTTTACACAGGCAAGCTTTGCGGCTACGTCGGATAGGAGAAGTAATGCACGGGATTTGATTTCCATGGAGGCATAGATGCCTTTGGAGGCGGCTGCTTCTGCTGCTTTGGCAAGCTCCAGGGCTTCGGCAAGCGTTCCTTTTTTGAAAGCGGTATCGGCTAAACGCAGTATTACGCGGGCGGACAGAGCGTGACATTCATCTGCTAAGGGTGAGGCTTCCGGAAAGGAGGAGAGTATTTCATAGGCTGCACGGTCCTCTCCTGCAAGGTAAGCCTTCTTTGCTTTGTAAAATGCAGCGGCTTCCGGTGGCGTGACCGCAGCCGATATGTTTTCCTGGGAGAACTCTCCGGCTTCGCTTTCTGTCATACCCTGAAGTAATACCGCCGGGGGGACTTCTAAGACCTTCGCAAGGTAGGTTAATGTTTTCATGGAAGGTACGGCATTGCCGCTTTCAATCTGACTTAGCATATTTCTTGTAATAAACGAACCGACGACTTCACTTTGGGTCATTTTTTTTGCAAGACGCGCTTCTTTGATGCGCTGTCCGAGAAGTTTGGAATCCATGGAACCTCCTTCCACATGATTTCGTAAATTGTATTTACGCTTATTATATCATAAAAGAAATAAAAAGCAAGTCTTAAATTAAAAAATGGGAAAATGTCGGAAAAAAGGAAAAAATATAAAAAAACCATTGACAACAGGGGGGCGACATGATATTATAAAGTAAATTTTATTTACCCTATGCACTTCATAAGGGGAGAAGGAGGGAAGAGATATGAATGCTTGGTGGGAAGCCCTTAGCATCCTGCAGAGGGTGCTGTATTGCATCGCAATCCCGGCTACACTCGTTCTTGTTTTGCAGACGGTGCTGGTGATTATGGGATTTGGAGACGGCGGCGGTGATTTTAATCCGAGTGATACGTCAGGGCTGGATCTGGATACGCCGGGTGATGTATCCGGTGCAGAGCTTGCGGAGGTCAATAGCAGTGATGCGGTTTTTGGAGATATCGGAAGCCTGAAGCTTTTTACCATACAGGGTGCAGTGGCGTTTTTGGCAACCTTTGGCTGGGTATCGCTTGTTTGTGTAAAGACCGCGCTGCCGGACATGGTGGCACTGCTCATCGGTTTTGTTTGTGGCGGAGCCATGATGTATATGGTAGCAAAGCTGTTGCAGCAGATGGCAAAGCTTGCGGAGAATGGTACGTTTCGGATGAAGTCGGTAATCGGCGAAGTGGCACAGGTTTATGTAACGATTATGCCGGCCGGAGAAATCGGGGGAAAGGTTACCCTGCGCAGTGCATCCCGTTTTGCAGAGCTGGATGCCATCACGGAAAGCGGGCAGGAGATTCCGAGCGGAAGTACGGTTCGCATTGTAGATGTACGGGGCGATGTTGTAGTTGTTGAACGGGAAATGCAACAAATGAACATAAATTAAAGGAGGATTTAATAAATGGATACTGTTATTATGATCAGCGTAATTGTACTTATTGTGTTTGCGGCATTTGCCGGTATCTTATCCAGATACCGTAAGTGTCCGTCCGACAAGGTTATGGTTATCTACGGTAAGGTAGGAACGGATAAGGACGGACAGCCGAGAAGTGCAAAGTGTATTCACGGCGGTGCGGCATTTGTGGTGCCGGTAATTCAGTCGTATCAGTATTTGGATTTAACACCGATTTCGTTAAATGTAGATTTAAGAAATGCACTTTCTAAACAGAATATTCGTGTAGATGTTCCGTCAAGGTTTACGGTAGGTATTTCCACCGAGGACGGTGTGATGCAGAACGCGGCAGAGCGGTTGCTCGGTCTGAAGTTAAACGAGATTCAGGAGCTTGCAAAGGATATTATTTTTGGTCAGTTGCGTCTTGTTATTGCCACCATGGAAATCGAGGAGATTAACACCGACCGCGATAAGTTCCTTGTAGCTGTTTCTAAAAACGTGGAAATTGAGTTAAAGAAAATCGGTCTTCGCCTGATAAACGTAAATGTAACCGATATTACCGATGAGTCCGGATACATCGAGGCACTTGGTAAAGAAGCAGCAGCAAAGGCAATCAATGACGCGAAGAAGAACGTGGCAGAGAAGGACAGAGACGGTGAAATTGGTCAGGCACTGGCAAGAAAGGATCAGCGTATTCAGGTGGCTGCCGCAGATGCAACTGCAATTCAGGGTGAAAATGATGCGAAGATTGAAGTGGCACAGTCTGAGGCAAACCGCCGTGAAAAGGAGGCAGAAGCACTTCGTATCGCAACCGCAGCCGAGGCAGTACAGGCAGCAAAGGCTAAACAGGAAGCATATATTGCCGAGCAGGAGGCGGAGCAGACCCGTGCACAGCTTGAAAGGGCAACCCAGCAGGCTGACGTTATCGTTAAGGCGCAGATTGCGAAGGAACAGGCTCAGATTGAGGCAGATGCGGAGGCAGAGGTTGCAAGACGTAAGGCACAGGGTGAGGCAGATGCAATTTTTGCAAAAATGTCCGCAGAGGCACGCGGCGCACAGGAAATTTTGGAAAAGCAGGCAGAAGGTATGCGTAAGCTGGTAGAAGCCGCCGGAGGGAATTCTGACGATGCGGTAAAGCTTATTCTTGCAGATAAGATGGAACAGCTTCTTCAAATTCAGGTGGATGCAATTAAGAATATTAAGATTGATAAGGTTACGGTTTGGGACAGCGGCAAGAACGGAGACGGAAAGACTGCTACCTCCGGTTTCCTTTCCGGTATGATGCAGGCGGTACCGCCATTAAATGAGGTGTTTCAGCAGGTAGGGATGGAGCTTCCGAATTTTCTCGGCAAGGAGAAAACGGCTGTAACAGAGCAGCAGGCAGAAAAGAAGGATGAGGAAAAGACAGAGGAAAGGTAAACCTTGCAGGACCGGAGCCAATACGGGCTGTGAATAAAACAAATCGAAAATCAGGGCGGAGCGGAGAAGAAGGAATCCTGCAGCAAATTGTGGCTGGGTTCCTTCTTTTTTTACTTCCGCAGACGATGCGAGTGTACGGACAACAAAAGGAAACGGAAGGGAACAATAGTTTGTGTTTTATCTCTGGGTGTGATATGATAAGAAACAAAAAACAAGTGCTGGGGGTGAAATACTTGTCGGAAAAGCTGGAGATACCGGTAGCGGACAGGGTAAAGGTGTCTGTGCGGACACTGGTTGAGTTTATTATGCGCGCCGGTGATTTGGAGGCGGGAAGCGGGCGTATGGATGCGGATGCCATGCAGGCGGGCAGCAGGCTGCACCGAAAGCTCCAAAAAGGAATGGGGAGTGATTATACGGCAGAGGTTCCGCTTTCCGTTGAATTACCGTTGAAGGACGGAGAGGAAAGCTTTCTGCTTGTCATTGAGGGTAGAGCCGATGGAGTGATACGTCGCCCGGACGGTGGCTTTTTGATTGATGAGATAAAATGTACATACCGGGAGGTGCTTCGTCTGGAGGCGGCAGAGCAGGTACATTTGGCACAGGCAAGATGCTATGCGTATATGCTTGGAGTGAAGGAAGGAAGGCTCGGAAAAAATGAGGCGGGGAAGCCTGCGGAAGAAGCGTTGCCGGGCTTTGGGGTACGGCTTACCTATTGCAATATAGAAAACGAGGACGTGAAAGTCTTTACGGAGGAGCTTTCTGCCACAGAGCTGACGGACTGGTTTGCGGCTCTGGTAAAGGAGTATGCCAGGTGGGCAGCGTGGGAGAGGCGATGGAGAAGGCAGCGGAATGCATCAGCAAAGAGATTGGAGTTTCCGTTTCCGTATCGTGAGGGACAGCGTGATTTTACGGTAGGAGTATACCGTTCGATATTGCGGGGAAAAAAGCTGTTTGCCATGGCACCTACCGGTGTGGGAAAAACCGTTTCGACGGTGTTTCCGGCGGTGAAGGCGGTCGGGGAGGGAATTGCAGAAAAGCTGTTTTACCTGACGGCAAAGACCATTGTGCGGACGGTGGCTGAAGAGACGTTTTCTCTTTTGGCAGAGGCGGGGCTTTTGTTTAAAACTGTCACCATCACTGCGAAGGAAAAAATATGTGTATTGGAAAAGCCGGAGTGCAATGCATTTTCCTGCCCGCGCGCGAAGGGGCATTTTGACCGGATAAACGAAGCTCTTTTTGATATGCTTCATAACGAAAAAAACCTTACACGGGACCTGATTGTAGCATATGCTGAAAAGCATATGGTGTGTCCGTTTGAGTTCTGCCTGGATCTGACGCTATGGGCAGATGCGGTAATTTGTGACTATAACTATGTATTTGACCCGACGGCAGCATTGAAACGTTTTTTTTCGGGAGATACGAAAAATAACTATGTGTTTTTAATTGATGAGGCACATAATCTGCCGGAGCGTGCAAGGGAAATGTACAGCGCCACGCTTTGGAAGGAGGAGCTTTTGTCCGTGAAGCGGCTGCTGGGGAAGCAGGCACCGAGACTGACAAAGCAGCTGGAGGCCTGCAATAAAGAGATGCTGCGCTTGAAACGGGAGTGCGATTTTTTCACGGAGCAGAAGGAGTTCGGTATGCTGATGCTTCCACTGCTGCGTTTTATGACGGAATGTGAGGAGTATTTAAAGGAGGAAAAGCGGACCGGACCAGAGCGGGAGGCAGTATTAAAGCTTTATTTTGAAGTGAAGCATTTTGTGGCTATGTATGATTTTTCCGATACGGATTACCGTTATTTTACCGCATACGGAGAGGAAGGCTCCTTTTATGCCAGGGTGCAGTGTATGCAGCCTGCAAGAGCACTGGCGGAGCAGATGAAGAAGGGAAAAGGGGCAGTGTTTTTTTCGGCGACATTACTTCCGGTACGTTATTATATGGAGGAGCTGGGCGGTGGCGAAGAGGATTACGCCATTTATGTGCCGTCCCCTTTTTCGAAGGAGCAGCGTTTGATTTTAGTGGGCTGTGACGTGAATTTTCGTTATGTCAACCGCGGACGGAAAATGTATGAAAAGGCGGTAGATTACATTTTAAGCTTTACAGACGCAAAAAGAGGAAACTACCTGGTGTTTTTCTCTTCGTACCGGATGCTGCAGGATGTTGTGGAGGTGCTGGAAACACGATTACAGGAGGAGACAAAGGAATCGGCTTCTTTCGATGCTGAAAGGGAAAACGACAAGCCCCGGAGGATACAGCTTTATAAACAAAAAGCAAACATGACGGAAGCTGAACGGGAAGCATTTTTGGCGGAATTTACTGCGGATGCCTCCGAAACCCGTATTGGCCTTTGTGTACTGGGCGGTGTATTCGGGGAAGGCATTGATTTAAAGGGAGAGCGTCTGATTGGCGCTGTCATTGTGGGAACAGGGCTGCCGATGGTATGCGAGGAACGGGAAATGTTCCGCAGATATTACGACGAGAAAAACGGAACAGGTTTTGAAAGCGCATATTTGTATCCAGGTATGAACAAGGTACAGCAGGCAGCGGGACGTGTTATCCGGACTGTGGGGGATACGGGGGCGGTGCTTCTGCTGGATGACCGTTTTGCCGGAAAACAATATGCTGCGCTGTTTCCGAAGGAGTGGTATCCGTATGTGACGGTGACGGAAAAAAGTATGCCGGAAATACTGCGGGATTTTTGGGAGAAGAGGGACTGCGTGATAAAAAAACATTGACAGCGTTCTTGTTCATTGATATCATAAGGACAGAGGCTTTTGCACCCGTTTCGGAAATATACAGACTGTAAACATGGTAAGGGGCAGAAGTATAGAAAGGAGAAAAAATGTATTATTTAGGTGTAGATTTAGGTACCTCTTCCGTTAAGCTTGTGCTTATGGAGGGTGACGGTAAGATTGTGAAGACTGCAAGTCGCGAGTATGGTCTGTCCTTCCCGAAGCCGGGCTGGTCTGAACAGAATCCGGAGGATTGGTTTGCAGGCTTTGAGAGCGGTATTACCGAGATTTTTGACGGTCTTGATAAGAGCAAGCTTGCAGGTATCAGCTTTGGCGGTCAAATGCATGGTCTTGTTATTCTGGATGAGAACGATAAGGTGATTCGTCCGGCAATCCTTTGGAACGATGGCAGAACACAGGAGGAGTGCGATTACTTAAATAAGACCATCGGCCGTGAGAAGATTTCTTCTTATACGGCAAACATGGCACTCACAGGCTTTACTGCGCCGAAGCTTCTTTGGGTAAAAAAGAATGAGCCGGATAACTTCGCAAGGATTAAGAAGATTATGCTTCCGAAGGACTATCTTGCATACCTTCTTTCCGGTGTACACTGCACGGATGCTTCCGATGCAGCCGGCATGCTTCTTATGGATGTCGAGCACAAGTGCTGGTCTAAGGAAATGCTTGAAATCTGTGGTATTAAGGAAGAGCAGCTTGCGAAGATTTTCGACAGCTATGAGGTAGTTGGTACGTTGACTAAGGCTATGGCAGAGCGTCTCGGACTTCCGGAGAGCGTAAAGATTATTGCGGGTGCAGGTGACAATGCCGCAGGCGCAATCGGTACCGGTACGACAAAGGACGGAATGTGTATCGTATCCCTTGGGACCTCCGGTACGGTATTTGTAGCTTGTGATAAGTTTGCAGTAGATGATCAGAATGCATTACATATGTTTGCGCATGCAAACGGTAAGTTCCACTTAATGGGCTGCATGCTTTCGGCGGCATCCTCCAATAAGTGGTGGATGGATGAAATCATCGGTACGAAGGATTATGCAGGTGAGCAGAAGGCGATTACGACGCTTGGTGAGAATCATGTTTACTATCTGCCGTACCTGATGGGTGAGAGAACGCCGCACAACAATCCGAATGCAAGAGGCTGCTTCATCGGTCTTACCATGGATTCCAC
>CAZAUP010000050.1:0-11061 GCA_964488415.1 uncultured Lachnospiraceae bacterium | reverse complement strand
CTGGAATAGCTCAGTCGGTAGAGCACTTCACTCGTAATGAAGGGGTCGTCAGTTCAAGTCTGATTTCCAGCTCTATGTGAAGTCTGATATCCTTTCGCAGGAAAAGGGTTCAGGCTTTTTCTGCGTATAAGCAAAGTGGGCATGCATAAACGGATGAGAACTTGTTTTCTTCCGGTCAGAATCATACAAGCGGAGGAGGTATGTATTTGGCAAAGGGAGCAAATCAAAAGAAGAAATTGTTTTTAATTTTACAGCTTTTGGAACGGGAGACCGATGAACTGCATCCGGTTTCTACGGAAAAAATGATTGAAGCGTTAGCATTCAATGATATTAAGGCGGAACGGAAAAGTATTTATGATGATGTGCGTGTGTTGCAGGAGCTGGGCTACGATGTGATTTCCAGTGGCAAAAAAGGGTATTATCTCGGTGCCAGAGAATTTGAACTTCCTGAGCTGAAGCTTCTTGTAGATGCGGTGCAGTCCTCCAGATTTTTGTCAGAGAAAAAGTCTAACGAGCTGATTAAAAAGCTGGAACGGTTTTGCAGTCGCCACGAGGCAGGAAAGCTACAGCGCCAGGTACATATTATTGACAGGGTAAAATCGATGAATGAAAGCATTTTGTATAATGTGGATACGATACATGAGGCAATTGCCGGAAACAAAATGATTTCATTTTGTTATATGAAATGGAATGGCGAGAAAAAGCTTGTTCCGCGGCATGAGGGAAAACGGTATCTGGTGAGTCCGTATATGCTTATGTGGGAAGAGGAAAATTACTATATGGTAGCCTACGATGAGGTTTCCGGCAGCCGGAGGTATTACCGAGTGGATAAAATGGCGGCTATTCGGGTGGAGGAGAGCTTCAGGACCCATGGTAAGCTGTTTACAGCGGAAAATGCCGCAAAGCTCTCAAAAAAAACTTTTGGAATGTATGACGGTAAGGAGGAAAGAGTACGGCTTGCTTTTGAGGAATCTCTCCTTGGCGTAGTGCTGGATCGGTTTGGTACGGATATTGTGTTGATATGCCGGGAAAACGGGCTGTATGAGGCTATGGTGGATGTGCAGGTGAGTCAGCAGTTTTTTGGCTGGGTATGCGGCGCAGTAAATATCTGCATCAGTGAACCGGAATGGGTGATAGAAGCATATCGGGAACATCTGCAGAAGCAGGATGCGAGGTATGCCTGCAAAGCTAAGAAAGGCATAATGTAAGAAATATACCGGATGTTTTTGTCCGGGAGAAATAGGCAGGGGGTATAAATAAGTAAAAGGAGGCTGTGGAAATGAGCAGGAAGGAACAGGTAACTGCGGTGCTTACGGGGCAGAAAAGCATAACCGGGGATGTTTATGAGATGAAGATTCGGGCAGAAGGAATTGCGAAGGAAGCAAAGGCCGGACAGTTTGTGTCGTTGTACTGTAAGGAGGGGGGCAGACTTCTTCCGCGTCCAATCAGTATTTGCGGGATAGATAGGGAAAAAGGTGAGCTGCGCCTTGTATATCGGATTGCAGGAGCCGGAACAAAGGAATTTTCTGCGATGAAGGCGGGAGATACGATTGTGATAACGGGACCGTTAGGAAACGGTTTTATGACAGGGGATTTAAAGGAAGGCATGCATGCGGTGCTGCTTGGCGGCGGCATCGGAATTCCGCCGATGCTTGAACTTGCAAAGACTCTTCCGGGAGAGAAGACAATTGTGCTTGGCTACCGGGATGCGGATACCTTCCTTGCAAAGGAGTTTGAGGCTTACGGCAGGGTAATCCTTGCTTCCGATAATGGCGCGGTAGGTGTAAAGGGGAATGTTGTGGATGCCATGAAGGAAAAAAATGTAAAGGGAGATTTATTCTTTGCCTGTGGTCCGAAGCCGATGCTTCGCGGAATTAAGGAATATGCACAGGAGCAGGGTGCAAGGGCACAGCTTTCTTTAGAGGAGCGAATGGCATGCGGCATAGGCGCATGTCTGGCCTGCGTTTGTAAAACTACGAAGGTGGACGGGCATTCACAGGTAAACAACACACGCATTTGTAAAGAGGGTCCGGTGTTCTATGCGGAAGACATTGAATTATAAGGCAGCTCGGAAAGGATGGTAAGTCGATGAAGCTTTCAGTGAATATTGCAGGTGTTACGTTAAAAAATCCGGTAACCGTTGCTTCCGGTACGTTCGGCTCCGGTATGGAATATGGTGAATTTGTAGACTTGAACCGTCTTGGCGCAGTGACCACCAAGGGGGTTGCCAATGTGCCGTGGCCGGGAAATGCCACGCCTCGTATTGCAGAAACCTGCGGTGGTATGATGAATGCCATTGGTTTACAGAATCCGGGCTTGGCAGTATTTAAGGAGCGGGATTTAAAGTTTCTTGCGGATTACGATACAAGGATTATTGTAAATGTGTGCGGACGCTCCAAGGAGGATTACGTGGATGCGGTACAGCAGCTTGCGGATACCAATGCAGACCTGCTTGAAATCAACATTTCCTGTCCGAATGTAAAGGAAGGCGGGATTGCGTTCGGGCAGAATCCGAAGATGGCAGAGGAGATTACGGCAGAGGTAAAGAAGTACGCGAAGCAGCCGGTGATTATGAAGCTTTCACCGAATGTAACGGATATTACGGAAATGGCTCGTGCCGTAGAGGCGGGAGGAGCGGATGCGGTATCCTTAATCAATACCCTGACCGGTATGAAGATTGATACAGAGCGCAGGACTTTTGCTGTAGCCAATAAAACCGGCGGACTTTCCGGCCCCGCCATTAAGCCGGTAGCAGTGCGCATGGTATATCAGGTAGCAAATGCCGTCAGGCTCCCGATTATTGGTATGGGTGGTATTTGTACTGCAGAGGACGCACTGGAATTTCTTATGGCAGGGGCAACCGCGGTGGCGGTAGGAACTGCAAATTTTGTGAATCCGTATACCACTATTGAGGTTATTGACGGTATAGCGGCTTATATGGAGCGCCATGGTGTGCAGGATATTAATGAATTAATCGGATGTGTAAAATAAATGGTTTCTCTTTTAAATGCAGAAAAAAGGTCCCCTTTTTTCTGCAAATGGGCTAGGTTATGCTTGACTTTTGGCGAAAAGTTCGGTATGATATTTAAGAATATAAAAGGCAATGAAGGTGTTTAGTAGAGTTTCGTTTTCTAGCAGAGAGAGGAAGCCACCGGCTGAAAGCTTCCTTGAGTTCAGATGAAACATTGAATTTCCCACCGGAGCCGTTCGGGCAAAAGCTTTTCTGATGAAGTAGGAGAAATGGAAGTAGTTCGAAACGTTTGTGCGCGTTAAGCAAAAAGAGAGTCCGAGTCTTTGATTCGGGAAACAGGGTGGTACCGCGGAGTAAATTCGTCCCTTACATGGAAACATGTAAGGGACTTTTTGCGTGCAGACAAAGTGAGCCTCATCGGGAATTTGGAAGCATAGCTTCCAAAAATTCCGATGAGGCGAACGCGTCCACGACGAAGCGACCGAAGGTCGCGAAGTGCGTGGAGCTTGCGGAGCAAGGCGCTGCACGCAAAAGAAAAGGAAACAGGCGAACGCGTCCACGACGAAGCGACCGAAGGTCGCGAAGTGCGTGGAGCTTGCGGAGCAAGGTGCTGCACGCAAAAGAAAAGGAAACAGGCGAACAGAAAGGAAAGAAAACGATGAATGCAAATTTGGAACAAATCAGGCAGGAAATCATAACGGGTTCGGAGACGTTAAAGTCTTCTAAAGAGGTGTATGAGTTTAAGAAGTCTTTTTTAGACGGTAAGACAGGAAAAATCGGTTTGTTAATGAAAGAAATGAAAAACATTGCACCGGAGGAGAGGGCAGGCTACGGAAAAGGGGTCAATGAGCTTAAGGAATGGGCAAACGCATTTCTCGGCGAGTTTGATGCGAAGATGAGGGCGAAGGAGCTGGAAGCAAGATACGAGGCGGAAAAGCTTGATATTACCCTGCCGGCAGAAAAGACAGAGGAAGGAAATCTTCACCCGATTACCTTAATACGTAATCAGTTGATTGACGTGTTTGCAGGTATGGGCTTTGAAATTTATGAGGGTACGGAAATAGAAACCGATTACTATAACTTCACGGCATTAAATACCCCGCAGGATCACCCGGCAAGAGATATGCAGGATACGTTTTATCTTTCTCCGGAGTTCTTGCTCAGAACCCAAACTAGTGCAGGGCAGATTCATGTAATGGAGAATTCCAAGCCTCCGATTAAGATTTTATCTCCGGGCAAGGTATTCCGTTCCGATGACGATGCCACACATTCTCCGATGTTTACCCAGATGGAAGGACTTGTTGTAGACAAGGGAATCACGCTTTGCGATTTGCAGGGGATGCTGGATGTGTTTGTAAAAAAGATTTATGGCGAAGGTACCAGAACAAGACTTCGTCCATCTTACTTTCCGTTCACCGAGCCGTCGGTTGAGGTGGATTGCAGCTGCTTTGAATGCGGTGGTAAGGGCTGTAAGCTTTGTAAGGGAACCGGTTGGATTGAAATTCTCGGTGCAGGCATCGTAAACAACAAGGTACTCGAAAACTGCGGTATTGATTCGAATGTGTACAGCGGTCTTGCCTTTGGTATCGGTATTGAGCGTACCGCGATGTTAAAATACGGTATCAACAATATTAAGCTGCTGTTTGAATCTGATTTACGTGTATTGAAGCAGTTAAACGATTAAAAGCGGGAAAAAGCTTGCAAGAAGCAGAAAGGTTAGGAAAATAAGATGATAGCACCATTAAGCTGGATAAAAGAATATGTTGACGTAGATGTTACTCCGCAGGAATTGCAGGATAAGCTATTTTCCTGTGGATTTGAAGTGGAAGAATTATACGAAGTTGGTAAGGATATCAGTAAGGTAGTCGTAGGTAAGGTGTTGACCTGCGAGCCGATTCCGGAAACTCATTTGCATGTGTGTCAGGTGGATTGCGGGGAACATGGTACGTTCCAGATTTGCTGCGGCGCGGATAATGTTGTTGCGGGAGGCAAATTCCCGGTAGCACTGGTTGGTGCGACGGTATATGCAACTGCGAAGGATCACAAGACAGTAGAGGGTGTCATGACGATTGGAAAGGGCAAGCTCCGTGGCTACGAGTCCTTCGGTATGCTTTGCTCCGGTGCAGAGCTGGGTGTCAGTGAGAATATGTATCCGGGTGCAGGCTATAATGGTCTTTTAGTGCTTCCGGAGGATGCCGGAATCGGAGCAGATGTAAAGCCGATGCTGGGGCTTGATGACTGGATTTTTGATATTGCCATTACGGCAAACAGACCGGACTGCCAAAGCATTTTCGGCATTGCCAGAGAGGTTGCGGCTGTTCTTGAGAAGGACATAAAGATGCCGGCGTTAGATTATACCGAGACTGATGCGGAGCTTACCGGCTTTTCCGTGAAGGTAGAGTGTCCAGAGCTTTGTCCGCGTTACAGTGCACATTATGTAACAGATGTTAAGATTGCGGAGTCTCCGGCATGGATGAAGCGCAGACTTGCGCTTGTGGGAATTGATGCGATTTCTAACGTGGTAGATATTACGAATTACATTTTAAAGGAGCTCGGTCAGCCGATGCATGCCTTTGATCTTAATACTCTGGAGGGGAATGCAATTAATGTCAGACGTGCGGTAAACGGCGAAAAAATTGTGACCCTAGATGAGCAGGAGCTTACGCTGACAGATGCTAATATGCTGATTTGTGACGGTGTGAAGCCGGTGGCTTTGGCAGGTGTCATGGGCGGTCTGAACTCGGAAATCCGTGAGACTACAAATGCAGTATTGTTTGAGTCCGCTAAATTTGCAAGAGATAACATCAGAAGAACGTCCAGAGCACTAGGTAAGCGTTCCGATTCCAGCGCGCGATATGAAAAGGGTGTGGATGAGTATGCGACCGTGCTGGCGATGAAGCGGGCACTTCATTTGATTGAGGAGCTGGGCTGCGGCAAGGTAGGGTGTACCCACGTGGATGTAAATACCGGTAACAGTGTAGAGCCGAGAATGTTAACGGTAAGTATTGATAAGGTAAATAAGTGCCTTGGCATTACAGTACCGAATGATGATATTATAAGAATTATGAATCATCTTACGTTTGACCCAAAGATTGAGGGGGATATCTTAAACCTTCAGGTTCCGGCATTCCGTGAGGATATGGAAACCTATCAGGATGTAGCGGAGGAAGTTATCCGTTTGTATGGCTATGAGCATGTGGTTCCGGCGTTTATGCCGTCAGCACAGGTGACGCTGGGAGGCTTAAATCAGACCCAGAGGAGTGAGCTTCGTTTAAAGAGAGCACTTTGCAGCGCAGGCGCTTATGAATGTATCCACTATTCCTTCTTCTCTCCGTCTGATCTTGATATGTTAAAGCTTCCGGAGGATGCGGAAGAGCGTAAGGCAATTCGTATCATGAACCCAATCAGCGAGGAGCTTTCGCTTATGAGAACGACCCTTGCAGCATCTATGATTAATGCGATTGCCTCGAATCAGAAGAAGGGCTGCTTAGAGGGCAGATTATTTGAAATCGGTAATGTATTTCTTCCGTATGAGCTGCCGTTAACGCAGTATCCGGACGAGAAGGCAAGACTTTGTATCGGTGTATTCGGGGAAAAGGAAAGCTTCTACACCATGAAGGGGATGGCAGAAAAGGTGGCTGAGACCCTGCAGCTTACCTTTACCTATGAGACTCTGCAGAATACCTTCCTGCATCCGTATCAGACCGCAAAGATTTTGTGTGAGGGTATTGAAATCGGTTACTTCGGTAAGCTGGCTTACGATGTAATGGATGCATGCGATATGCGCACGCCGGCTTACATTTTGGAGCTGGAGTTAAAGACCGTATCCCGGTGGTACGGAAAGAAGGCTGTATTTACTCCTCTTTCCAAATTCCCGGAGGAGAAGAGAGACCTTGCATTCGTGGTAGACAGAAACATTACCTGTGGCGAAATTGAGAAGGTGATGAAGGAGGCATGTAAGTATATTACAAGCATCAGCCTTTTTGATATTTACGAAGGTGAACAGATTGCGGCGGATAAGAAAAGCATGGCATTTTCCGTGGTATTTACCCCGAAGGAGGAAGCCTTTACTGCAGAGTCTGTGGATGGCTTCGTAAAGAAGATTTTAAAACAGCTTGGCAGAAATTACGGTGTGGAGCTGAGAAGCTGAGGAAAAATGAAAATGTAAGTCAGAGGAAGTGCTGTCGCATCTGTGATTGGAGAATCGCAGTTGCGGCAGTATTTTTTTGATGAAAGGTGCAACCCATTTGCACGTTTTTCTGTTTATTAAGGTGAAAGGAGGAAACGGGATGGAAGACGAAGAAATTCTGACGCTTCTTTGGGAAAGAAAGGAGGAGGCACTTTCTGTACTGGAGCAAAAATACGGCATGCGTCTGAAAAAGCTGGCAGGTCGTATGGTTTCGGAAGAAGATGCAGAGGAGTGTATCAATGATACTTATCTTGCGGTATGGAACAGTGTTCCACCGAAACGGCCGGAATATTTATTCGCCTATATGGCAAAGATTTGTCGGAATCTGGCTTTGAACAAAATAGAATGGGACCGGTCGGCTAAGCGCAATGCCGTGGTAGTTGAGCTTTCTGCGGAGCTGCTGGAGTGTATCCCGGACAATGCCCTGGCGGATGATAAAACGGAACTTCGGGATCTGCTTGTAACATTTTTAGAAAAACAGCCGGAAGAAAAACGAAAACTGTTTTTGCGGAGGTATTGGTATGGGGAATCCGTAAAGGAGTTGGCAGAAGCGTTCGGATACAAGGAAAGCAAAGTAAAAAGTATGCTATTCCGACTGCGGAAACAGTTGTGGAACGAATTAAAAAAGGAGGATGCGGTATGACAAAAAAGAGTAAGGAAACAGATGTATTAATAAGGATGAATGAAATGCCGGAAGCGTGGATTGAAAGCTGCTATGAAGCAGCCGAAGCAAAGGAAATGGAAGAAAGTAATGAAAAAGATGCAAAAAACATATGGTTTGGAGGCTTTGGCAGAAGCGCAGCGAAATGGGCAGTGGCGGCAGCGGTGGCAGTTTTTTTGTGCGGCGGCGGAATAGCCTATGCGGCAAAGCTTGGAGTATTACAGTTTACAAAAATTGAGGATAAATCGAAGCACGGCTATTCTCTTACGGTAGAAACGGAGCGAATCCGGGCGGAAGAGCTGACCGGAGAAATCCATGAGGTGAAGGGCTTTTTGAAGGAGTATATGGCACAGGAGAATTACAGTCAGAGCTATCCGAGCTGGTTAAAGCAATTCGAAACCGTGGAGGAAGCAAGAGCCTACATCGGTTATGCGGGCATGAAGGAAACACTTGTTCCGGGAACAGTAGAGGAGGTAAATGTCCGTGTTATCGGGGATACAGATGGAAATCTCGGTGAGGTATCATTGTTTGTGCATTCGATGGAAGGAGATATTTCCTTGAATGAGACAGCAGCAGTATTTACCGAAGAATGTCCGCTGGTACTGCACGGCACCGGAATTCTGTATGCAGAGGATTTCGTGGAGAATGTAGATTATATTCCGGAATACCGGAGCGAGGAGTATATAACTGCAGGTGGAAATACAGCCGTACTCATATATGAAGAGAGGGCTGACGGAAATCGTTCTCTTGTGGGAACAATAGCAGACGGGGCAATGTATTATGAACTGAGTGTTTTGTATTATCCAAAGGATTTTGAGAGAGCGAAGGAAATTGTGTTTCAGTGGTGTGAGCAGTTTTAGCAGGTATAAGTTAACGGAAAATGAAAACGTCGGGAATGACCGGTAAAAGGTGGTTCCCGGCGTTTTTTTACTTGACTTTTTCAAAAATCCACTATATAATTAACTAGATATGGCAGTCTTTTGCCACATATATTTTTCATGGATTACTTACGAAACCGGTTTGCCGGGGAAAGGAGCCGTCATGATAAAAAGTATGACCGGATTCGGCAGATGTGAACTGGCGGAGGAAGGACGAAAGATTACAGTTGAAATGAAAGCAGTGAATCACCGTTACAGTGAGCTTTCTGTGAAATTGCCGAAGCGTCTGAATGCGTGTGACGTGATGGTGCGTAATATCTTAAAGCAGTATATCAGCCGTGGTAAGGTAGACGTTTTTGTGTCCTATGAGGATGAAACGGAAGAAAAGGGCTGTGTGCATTATAATGCGGAGCTTGCAAAGGAATATTATGATATTTTGATGCGTATGACAAAAGAGTTTCCGGTGGAAAATGATATTCGGATTTCTACGCTTTCCAAATATCCGGAGGTACTGACTGTTGTAAATGAGTCTCAGGATGAGGAAGCACTGTACGGACTTCTGGAGCGTGCGGTACATGGTGCGGCAAAGCAGTTTGTGGAGACGCGTATAGCAGAGGGCGAACGCCTTCGGGAGGACTTGGTTGCAAAGTGTGGTACGGTGTCCGGACTTGTAGGGCAGATTGAGGAACGTTCTCCGGAGATTACGGCAGAGTATCGTAAGAAGCTTTCTGAGAAAGTGGCGGAGGTGCTTGGAGATACCAGAATTGACGAGCGAGTGCTTGCTACCGAGATTACCTTGTATGCCGATAAGATTTGTACCGATGAGGAAACGGTGCGCTTGCGCAGTCATGTGGCTAATATGCTGGATACGTTTCGCGAGGGTGAGAATATCGGGCGCAAACTGGATTTTGTGGCGCAGGAGATGAACCGTGAAGCGAATACGATTTTGTCCAAGGCAAATGATATTACGGTCTCTAATATTGCCATTGATTTAAAAACCGAGATTGAAAAAATCCGTGAACAGATTCAGAATATTGAGTAACGGAGTGTGATGCGATGGAACGAATGATACCAATCGGCTTTGGAAATATGGTGAATGCAGCAAAGATTATCGGGGTGGTAAAGCCGGAGGCAGCTCCGGTTCGACGTATGGTACAAAACGCAAAGGATACGGAGCGTTGTCTGGATGCTACCTGCGGACGAAAATGCAAGTCCGTGATTGTAACTGAAAACGGTTATATCGTGTTGTCGGCACTTTTGCCGGAAACCGTCGCAGGGCGTGTGAACGAACGCATGGAACAGTAAGTTGGCGTAAAAGCCGGAATATAGAGATATGGAAGGAGATACAATTATGTTACATCCGTCTTATGCAGATTTGATGCAGGTATTAAACAGTGAGGTTGAGCCGGGCGAGCATCCGGTAGTAAACAGCCGTTATTCCGTAGTATTGGCTACGGCAAAGAGAGCACGCCAGATTATTTCCGGGGCACAGCCGTATGCAACCGCAAAGTGTTCTAAACCGCTTTCTATTGCTGTAGAAGAAGTGTATCAGGGAAAAGTAAAGATTGTCGGAGACGATGAGGAAGAATAAGAACAGTTATGAAATATAAAAAGAACGTTGTGGAAATCATCGTATTTTGCGTGCTTTCTGCTTTCCTTGTATTGGTTCTGCCGAGGTTTGTCATGGAGCGTGTCATCGTGGACGGTTCCTCTATGGAGACAACGCTTGAAAATGGTGATAACCTGCTGGTAGAAAAGGTTTCCAGATATTTTGGCGCGCTGAGGCGCTTTGATATTATTGTATTTTATCCGGATGAGGAATCAAAAAAAGAAGGTGGGCGATACTATATCAAACGCATTATCGGGCTGCCGGGAGAAACGGTACAGATTGCGGACGGTGTGATATACATCGACGGAGAACCGCTTTCGGAAGCCTTCGGTTCTACACCGCTTGACCATGCCGGGCTTGCGGCAGAGCCGGTGCTGCTCGGAGAAAAGGAATATTTTGTACTGGGTGACAATCGCGCTATCAGCAAGGACAGCCGTTCCGCAGAGGTTGGAATTGTGCCGCTTTCCAGGATTGGAGGAAGGCTGATGATACGTATATTCCCTTTTGATAAGTTCGGAACTGTGAACGAATCGTAAATTTTTGAAAATAGGACTTGATATTTTCTAACATATTAGGTAAAATATGAAATGGTTCGTTAGGGGGAGTTGTTTTATGTCATGCATATGCTTGACAAAAAAATGACAAGCCTTTTAATAATGAAAAACTTTTTACAGGAGGACATTAAAATGGCAGTAAAGGTAGCAATTAACGGCTTTGGTCGTATCGGACGTCTTGCATTCAGACAGATGTTCG
>CAZAUP010000049.1:0-11098 GCA_964488415.1 uncultured Lachnospiraceae bacterium | reverse complement strand
TCAAGACCAGCCCCTTAAACCACTCGGGCAACTCTCCGAAACAGTGCTTGATTATATTAACATATAACCAACCGCATGTCAAGCACTTTTTTGCATTTTTTCAACATTTTTTATTCACACTTTTTTGTTCCGCATTCCGTTATTTTAAGGAATTACCACCCGCATCATCCTTCCAATGAATAGCATCCGTCTGCTCTTTCCGGAAAAACGTATATACCGCATGTGCCACCGCTGCATTCATGGAATCCACTGCCGCCAGTTCTTCTTCGCTTGCCGCGCAAATTGCTTCCTGCGACCGGAACGCTTTCATTAAGGCGCGTCGTCTTGTCGGTCCGATTCCTTCAATTTCATCTAATATAGAATGCACCTGCTCCTTCCCCCGTAAAGAGCGATGATACTCAATCGCGAACCGATGCGTTTCGTCCTGAATTCTGGTAAGCAATCGAAAGCCTTCACTGTGTTGATTCATAGTCAATTCCTCATTACCAAAATACAGCCCTCTGGTACGGTGTTTATCATCCTTTACCATGCCGCACACCGGAATGTTAATATGAAGTTCCCGCAAAACCTCTTCCGCAATGCCAACCTGTCCTTTACCGCCATCCATCAATATCAAATCAGGAAATTTAGAAAAGCTCTCTTCATTTCCTTCCTCTCTTTCCCGTAAGCCATGTAAAAAACGCCTGCTTAGCACCTCGCGCATACTGGCATAATCATCCGGCCCCTGTACCGTCTTAATCCGAAATTTCCTATACTCTGCTTTATTTGGTCTGCCGTTATCAAACACCACCATAGATGCTACCGATGCATAGCCGGCCGTATTAGAAATATCAAAGGACTCGGTTCTTCCCAGCTTTGGCAGACCTAAAAGTGCTGCAATCTCATCTGCGGCTCCCTTCGTTTTCTTTTCTTCCGCCGCAATCTTTTCCGCATCCTTTTGCAACACCATAGATGCATTTTTCTCTGCCAGCTCTACCAGACGCTCTTTCTCTCCTTTTTTCGGCACACATATTTTCACCTTACGTCCGGAGCGTTCTGACAAATAAGCTTCCAGCAGTTCCTGTTCCTCGATTTCTTCCGACAAAAGAAGCTCCTTTGGAATATGCGGTGTTCCGCCGTAAAACTGTTTAATAAACTCTTGAAGAATATGCGCCCGTTCTTCTCCCTCCACACCGGTCAAATAAAAATGCTCTCTCCCAATCATCTTCCCTTCCCGCACAAAGAACACCTGCACCACGGCTTCTTCTCCGGCGGTGGCAATAGCTGCAATATCCCGGTCCACGGTTAAATCCGCATCCGCCTTCTGCCGTTCTGCCATTCTTCTCACACTGCTTAATAAATCACGGTATTCTGCTGCGCGCTCAAACTCCAGGTTTTCGGACGCTTCCTTCATCAGCTGCTCCAGCTGCTTCGTAATCAATGCATAATTTCCGCTGAGAAATGCCAGTACCTGCTCGATGGCTTTCGCGTATTCCTCACGCGACACTTTTCCCTGACACGGTGCCTTGCACTGCCCCATATGATAGTACAGGCACGGACGCGTGTTTTTTTCCTTAGGCAGACTCAGATTGCAGTTTCTAATCTGATACGTTTTCTTTAACAAATCAAGTGTATCCTTTACCGCCTGTACACTGGTATACGGACCAAAGTACTTCGCTTTGTCCCTTCCCCTCGCACGTGCAAGCATCACCCGCGGAAATGCTTCATTTACTGTTACCCGTATGTACGGGTAATGCTTGTCATCCTTTAACATAGTATTATATTTCGGACGATGTTCTTTAATTAAATTGCATTCTAACACCAGTGCTTCCATCTCGGAATCCACTACAATATACTCAAAACGAACCACCCTGGATACCATTTTTTGTATTTTGGGAGACAGCTTCCGACTGCTTTGAAAATACTGGCGCACACGATTCTTCAAGCTGATTGCCTTTCCTACATATAAAATAGCATCATTCTTGTCGTGCATAATATAAACTCCCGGCTTAGCCGGGAGCTTTTTTAACTCTTCTTCGATATTAAACACGCGCATCCTCCTCCGATTTAGCGTAGTCCTGTTCTGTCGTGTTCTTATCTTCCTCGGTTGCAGTCATCTCTGCCACATTTCCTTCCGCGATTGCCTCCTCTTTCTCTTCGGAAACCGGCTCCGGAAGCCCCTTCGCCTCACGATAAATCTTCATAAACTCCTTCCCGGTGATGGTTTCCTTTTCTACCAAGAACTTTGCCAGGCAATCGAGTACATCACGATTTTCAGCAAGCCTTGTATACGCCTTATCGTAGCAGGTCTTTAACAGTTCCATCACTTCATTATCAATTAATGCTGCCGTGGCATCTGCACAGTTTTGTACCGGTCTTCCGTCCAAATAACGGTTTTCCACAGATTCAAGTCCCATCAGACCAAAACGCTCCGACATACCGTACTGGGTAATCATTGCACGGGCAAGGGAAGTTGCCTTTTCAATATCATTCGCCGCACCGGTCGTCACCTTGCCAAATACCAGCTCTTCTGCCGCACGGCCGCCAAACAGCGTCACAAGACGCGCAAGCAGTTCGTCCTTTTGCATCAGATATTTTTCTTCCTCCGGCACCTGCATTACATAGCCGAGAGCTCCCATGGTACGCGGCACAATCGTAATTTTCTGCACCGGCTCCGCATTTTTATCTAAACACGCAATCAGTGCATGACCAACCTCATGGTACGCCACAATCTTCTTTTCTTCCTTACCGAGAATGCGATCCTTCTTTTCCTTACCGGCAATTACCACTTCTACCGATTCGAACAAATCATCCTGCGTCACTACAGTTCTTCCCTGCTTTACTGCAAGAATCGCCGCCTCATTAATAATATTTGCCAAATCAGATCCAACCGCTCCGGAGGTCGCCATTGCAATTTCTTCCAAATTTACGGAATCATGCATCAGCACATGCTTCGCATGCACCTTTAAAATATCAATGCGCCCTTTTAAATCCGGCTTATCCACAATAATTCTCCGATCAAAACGTCCCGGACGCAAAAGTGCCTTATCCAATACCTCCGGGCGATTCGTTGCAGCAAGAATCACAAGCCCCTTAGATGTATCAAATCCATCCATTTCCGAAAGAAGCTGGTTCAACGTCTGCTCACGTTCATCGTTTCCGCCACCATAGTGGGAATCACGGCTCTTACCAATCGCATCCACCTCATCAATGAAGATAATGCACGGAGCCTGTGCCTGTGCCTGCTTAAACAAATCGCGTACACGTGATGCACCCACACCGACAAACATCTCTACAAAATCCGAGCCGGATAATGAAAAAAACGGCACCTTTGCTTCACCGGCCACTGCCTTTGCAAGCAATGTCTTACCTGTACCGGGAGGTCCGACAAGAAGCGCCCCCTTCGGAAGCTTTGCGCCGATACGGGTATACTTCCCCGGATTATGAAGAAAGTCCACCATCTCTGTCAGAGACTCCTTGGCTTCCTCCTGCCCCGCCACATCCTTAAAGGTCACACCGGTTTCCCTTTCCACATAAACCTTTGCATTGCTCTTACCGACCCCCATCATGCCACCGCTGTTTTTGCTAATCATGCGGAACACAAAAAACATAAGGCCGTATACAATAACAAACATCACAATATAGCTCAAAATTGACTGCAGCACCGAATTCGTTTTATCCACCGTCACTCTGGAATACGTCACGCCAGCCGTTTCACAACGTTCCTGAATTTTATTGCCGTCCTCTAAAATTCCGGTATAATAGGTGATGATAAAGCTCGTCCTATCCGCTTCGTTTTTCACCGGAATAATCACAATCTTTCCGCTCTCAGAGTCTACCCGCACCTCCGAAACCTCTCCATTTTCAAGCATTTCCAAAAAAGTATCATACGTTACCGCCTGGGTAGTACTCTCCTTAATCTGGTTCATCGTGTAAAAAAACATCATAACCATAACAAGTGCAATAATCACACACACAATCATACCGGTACGATTATTCTGCGAACCTTTGCCTTTGTTTCCGTTATTATTACTTTCTCCCATAATATATCCTTTCTCATGACTGCACCGAACTTTCTTCACTGTACCGTCATCTTAATTTATCCGAATGATTCCTATTGCTTATTATATAGGCAGGACAATTTTAAATCAATAGGAGAACCCTAAAAATTTTTTTAAATTTCTAAACTTATCAAAAAGAAAAACTATCAGACACCCTCTTTTCTTCATAAAAGTGTTCTGGTAGTTTCCTATTGATTCCGTATAGATCTTTTTTCCTTCTAACGAAGCGGCCGCATCTTTCTCGTCAAAAGAAAGCTTTCCAGGCTGCTCGTCTGCTGCTTTCCATTTGCCCTCGCCTGTTGATACTCTCTGATGGTACGATCTAATCTGCGATAACGTTCTTCTTCTCTTTCCTCCTGCTGGCGGAACAAAAAACGCAATTCTCTCGCCATACGCTCTGATACCCCTTCTTCAATTCTTTGTGACAGCTGTTCATTGTTTTTTTGTATCATTTCGTCCAACCACCTCGTCATTCCTTCCTGCAATAATCTGCCCCCGTCCGTCTGCAGCATCCCGGCAAATACAGTTTCTGTATCCGTGCGAAGGGGCACAAGTTCCTTCCCAAAGCTCTCTGTTTCTTCCGGAGCCGTCTCCGTTCCCGGTTCCCTGCTCACTCTCTGTGCCAAAGCCTCCTCCTGTTCCGATTCCATTCCGACAATCCGTCGTCTCAGTTCCTCCAGTTTTTCCTCCGGAAGTGCTGCTACCGCAGACATACGTTCCTCCATTGCCTTTATCTGACGAAGCGTAAAGCCCGCCTCCTTTAACCTCTTTACACTTCTGAATAAGGAAAGCTGTTCCTCCTCGTAGTACCGATGTCCCGCCCGGTTCCGCGGCACTCCGATTCCCAACTGGGTTTCCCAGTAACGAAGCGTATACACCTCTATTTCCAGCTCATCGGCCGCTTCTGACACCTGATATGATTTGTTCATCTTTATCCCCCTTTTTCTATTCCGCAGCCCAAACCTTCCCGCCTTATGCAACAGTTTCTTTGCTTGTCCGCACAAAACAGTATACACAAAAAAGGAACAGGCGTGCAAGCGTCTGTTCCCATTTTCTTCCAATTTCAAGCTATCTGTTTCGACATAATGCAGCACATACCGCATTTCTCATTACTGCTTCCGATTATCAAGATTTGCAAATTTTGTATAATTTCCAAGCCATGCCAGCTTCACTATACCCGTCGGACCATTTCTCTGCTTACCAATAATAATTTCGGCAACTCCCGGTTCTTCACACTTTTCCTTTGTGTAGTACTCATCCCGGTAAATAAACATTACTACATCCGCATCCTGCTCAATGGCACCTGACTCTCGAAGGTCAGACAACATCGGACGCTTATCATCACGCTGTTCCACCGCACGGGAAAGCTGTGACAGCGCAATGACCGGACAATTAATTTCACGCGCCAGCGCCTTTAAAGAACGTGAAATTTCAGAAATCTCCTGCTGCCTGGACTCTGACTTTTTACCGCCGGACATTAACTGTAAATAATCAATAATCACCAGACCGAGATTTTTCTCAAGCTTAAACTTTCTGCATTTAGAACGAAGCTCCCCGATGGAAATCCCCGGTGTATCATCAATCATCAACGGCGACTCGCCGGTAAGTCTTGCACTCTCCATCAGCTTCACCCAGTCATCATCCTTCAAATCACCGGTACGAATTGCCTGGGAATCTACCTTTGAATTCATTGCAAGAATACGGTTAACAAGCTGGGTACGCGACATTTCCAAACTAAAAATTGCCGTCGGTACCTTGCTCCTTAAAGCAACAAACTCTGCAATATTTAAGACAAATGCCGTTTTTCCCATAGACGGTCTTGCCGCTACCAGAATCAAGTCCGAACGCTGTAGTCCTGCAGTTTTATAGTCCAAATCATAAAAGCCTGTTGCGATACCGGTTACTGCACCTCGGTTCTTTGCCGCATTCTCGATATTCTCGATTGTCTTTAATACAATGCTTCTGATATCCTCCGTGTCACCGCTGCCCTTTCGCTGCACAAGATCAAAAATCTGTTTTTCCGTATCCTGCAAAATCTCATCGGTACTCTTCTTCCCCAGATAGCAGTCATTGGCAATCGACTCTGTCACCTTTATTGTTCTGCGTTTCATCGCCTCATTCTTTACGATTTCTGCATAAAAGCGCACATTGGCAGAGGTTGGAACCGCACCAATCAGTTCTGTAAAATACTTTAATTCATAAATCTCCGGCGGTGCGTCCTTTTCCTTCAGGCGATTCTGCACCGTAAGAATATCCGCCGGCTTCCCTTCATTAAACAGCTCTGTGATAATTTCAAATAAAAGCCCGTACATCGGATTATAGAAATCATCCCGAATCAACATCCCGGCAACCGTCATAATGGCATCCCTGTCCAAAAGCATGGAGCCGATAACCGATTGTTCCGCCTCCGTACTGTGGGGCATTACACGCTTAATCAGTGCCTCATCCATCTTACTGTCCTTTCATGCATTTCCGCTTTTCTTATGCTTCTACAACCTTTACGGTAAGCTCCGCCGTCACCTCCGGATGAAGCTTCACCGGGACAACAGTCGTTCCGAGCGTTCGGATTGGCTCCGGAAGCACAAGCTTCTTCTTATCAATATCTAGCTTTAACTGCTCCTTTAACGCCACTGCAATTTCCTTCGTGGAAACAGAGCCAAAGGTTCTTCCTCCCTCACCGGATTTAATTTTTAAGGTCACACTCTGCTTACCAATTTTCTCTCCCAAAGCCTTTGCTTCTGCCAGAATCTCCTGTCTGTGCTTTTCCTCCGCAGCCTTTTGAAGCTTCAAATCATTCAGGGATTTGGCATTTTTCTCTACACCAAGCTTCTTCGGGAAAATGAAATTTCTGGCATAACCGTCACTTACCTTTACAATGTCTCCCTTCTTCCCAAGGCTCTTTACATCCTGCAATAAAATAACTTCCATAATCTTTTCTTCCTTTCCGTTATAATTTGATTTCTCCCTCTGTAATCATCTGACGCAAAACGTCCTTCACCCGTTCTACCGCCGTTGTCACATCACAATCCTCAAACTGCACACCGGCCACACTGATATGTCCTCCGCCGCCCAGCCTTTCCATCATAACCTGCACATTCACCTCATCAATAGAACGCGCACTGACATACACCTTACCACCAAACTGCGTAAATACAAAGGATGCCATCACGTCATTGATGTTAAGCAGCTCATTGGCCGTTTGCGCTGCTACTACCGTAGGACTGTCCACCCCATCACTTTCCGAAATTGCAAACGCAAAGCGTCCCTCAAAAATCTCTGCCGCTGCCACTGCTTTTGCTTTCGCATGATATTCCGGCAAATCCGTGCGAAACATCTTACGGATACGTGTCATATCGGCACCGTTTCTTCGAAGATAAGCCGCCGCCTCAAAGGTACGCACGCCGGTCTTCGTAAGAAAATTATTCGTATCAATCATCATACCGGCATACATCGCATCAGCCTCCAGAGGCTTCAGCTTTAGACCCTCGCCGATATACTGCAAAATCTCCGCAACCATTTCACAGGCAGAGGAGGCGTATGGTTCAACATAGGAAAGCACCGCATTCGGAATCGCTTCTCCTGTCTGTCTGTGATGATCCAAAATTACAATCGTCCCGGTCATGGATAGCAATGCCTCACATTCCGTATAACTCGGACGATTGACATCTACCACTACCAAAAGGGTATTTTCATCCACTATTTCCTGTGCTTTTGCGCTGCCGATAAACATATCCGGCTCATAATCCGGATTATCCTGAAACTTCGCCAGCATCGGACGAATGGAGCTTGTCACCTCGTTAATAACGATATGTGCCTTTTTATTCAGTGTCTTCGCAATGCGAAATACGCCGATTGCAGAGCCTAAGGAATCGATGTCGCCAATGGAATGTCCCATAATCACGACCTTATCCTTACCCTCAACAAATTCCTTTAAAGCATGTGCCTTCACGCGCGCCTTCACTCTGGTGGTCTTCTCCACCTGAACATTGGTACCGCCGTAATAAGAAATTTTGTTACCATCCTTTACAACCGCCTGGTCACCGCCACGACCAAGTGCAAGGTCAATCGCCCCCCTCGCCAGCTCATAGCCTGCGAGATAGGAAGCTGCATTCACCCCAAGCCCCATACTGATTGTCACAAGCGGTGCATCACTTCCGATACTGGAGCCGCGCACCTCCTCCAGCAGTGAAAATTTGCTGCTCTCCAGCTGTGCAAGATACTTATGCTGGAACACAAACATATACTTGTCCTTCTCCAGCTTTTTAATAATGGCATCAATGCTCACCATAAACTTATTAATCTTTCGGTCAACCAATGCGGTCAGCAACGAACGTCTGACTTCATCAATGCTCTCAAATACCTCTTCATAATTATCGATATACAAAAGGCCGATAATCAGCCTTTGCTCCTGATTTTCCTTCTGAAGTGTCACAATGTCCGTCTCATCGTACAAATAAAGTGCCACAAGTTCATTTGCCTTTTTGCTGTTCTCCTGCCATAAGATATCTTCATCAAAGCTCGGCGTATTGACCACACGCAGACATACCTCATAATTACGTCCGTTAATCTCCACATGAAGGCTGACATCATCCTCAACCGTCGGCATATTCTCTGCGGTAAGCTCCGGAATAATCTCCCGAATGCGCTTCTGCTTCGGCAGCTGCTCTGCCAAATCCATAAACTCATCGTTTGCCCAAAGAATCACACCCTCGGAATCCATCACTGCATAGGGAATGGCAAGCTCCTTCAGCAATCTTCTCTGTACCTGACTGTATCCCGCCGCGAAGCGGACCAGCTCATTTACAATCAACGGCTTTTTGACAAAATAAAGCATAACCGCAATGACCGCGTAAATCAAAACAAATACAAACATCAGCGCCGCTGCCCGGCGATTCACCGTAAGTATACTCAAATTCATACAAACCAAAAGAAGCGTAAGAAATACCGGCCAGTTTAAATACAGCCGCAACACTCCCTTTAATTTTATTCCTCGTTTCATTTTCATTCTCCCTTTTTCAGAAAACAGCATCTGCTCTTGATGCCATTCCTTATTTACAAAGGTTTTAAATACCTTTTCAAACAGTATACCATATTTTCCCTTTGGTGTGAAGCCTTTCTTTTTTATGTCAGCTTATCATGCCGCCTGCCATACCGCCAAGACAAACCGGCAACGCCACCCAAAGAAGCTCAGTCACAGGTACATTCATTGTGCAAACTGCAACTGCAAAATAAATAAAAAAATAAATCACTCCTATCAGCAGCCCCCATAAAAAGCGGTTCACCTTCTGCTTTTTTCCAATCAGGAAGCCACCGGCAGCAGGTGCAAGCAAATACCCTGCTATCATTATTTTTGACACAATTTCTTCACTTAACCCTGTTTTTAACATAACAAATGCAAATAGCACCAAAAACAATACCGTGACCAAAAAAGAGAGTCCAAGTGCCTTCCCGATTTCCTTCAACAACTTTCCCTGTTCCATTTTCTGCTCCGTTTTGTTACCTTCTTTCTTTTACTATATGAAAACAAGTTTCCTTCCATTCCCTTGTTCCTACACTTTTTTTGTGTTATAATATCCGAAAGCAGCAAAACAGAGTGATGCTTCGTTCCCGAACACCGTTCATTTCGAAAGGAGTCTGGTTTATGATAGATCTTCATGTACATTCCAACCATTCCGATGGTACACTTTCGCCCGAAGAGCTGGTAACACTTGCTGCAGCCACGGGACTATCCGCCTTTGCGCTGACGGATCATGACACCGTTTCCGGTATCGCAGCAGCCAAACAGGCTGCGCAGGAAAGCACGGCCGCAGGCCGGCCGGTAACAGTTATTTCCGGCACTGAAATCTCCGCCGCTTACGCCAAAAGAGACATTCACATATTGGGTCTGTTTATCAATGAACATGATCCCGCCCTGCTTACCGCATTAGAGGAAGCCGTTTCCGCCAGAGAACGCCGGAACGAGCTTATGGCAGAACGATTCCGTGCGCTTGGTATTCCGCTCTCCTTAGAAGTACTCCGGGAAATAAATCCGGACACGGTCATCACCAGAGCCCATTTTGCCAAATACCTTTTAGAACACCACTATGTCAAAAACCAGCCGGAGGCTTTTGAACGCTATTTAGGATACGATGCACCGTGTTTTATTCCAAGAGAGTATATGCAGCCGGAGCGTGCCATTTCGCTTATTTTAAAAGCCGGCGGTATCCCCGTTTTAGCCCATCCGCTTCTTTACCGGCTTCCTCCGAAGGAGTTAGAAGCCCTGTTGAAGCGTTTATGTGCAGCCGGGCTTAAAGGTCTAGAGGTCTACTATTCCTCCAACACCTCCTTTGACGAAAGTATTGTTTACGGACTTGCCAATCGCTACGGGCTTCTCATGACCGGCGGCACTGATTTCCACGGTGACAACAAACCGAATCTTTATCTTGGTACCGGAAGAAATAAAAACGTCACTATCCCGGATTCTTTATTGGAACCTCTCTACGATTATCTGGTAAAGCATTAATTTTCCCGCTATTTCCCAAAAAACAAAGCAGGCCGCCTCACAACAATGAGATGACCTGCTTTACTTTTCCTGTATCTTTTACTTGGTTTTCGCTTCTTCCTCCACCGGCTTCTCAATTTCCACAATTGCGCCTTTCTTCATCGGAATACGGCAATTCTTATTGCTACCGAATTCTACGATAATAACCTCATCCATCACATCGATTACCACACCGTAAAAGCCGGATGTTGTTAAAATACTGTCACCGATTGCAACAGAAGCCATCAGTTCATCATGTCTTTTCTGCTCCTTCTTCTGTGGTCTGATAATCATAAAATAGAAAATCAATATAAACACTACAATCATTACCACAGATGAAATCAGACTCATTCCTGCCGGAGCTGCTGTTTCCGTCGCATCCGCTGTTAAAAAATAAAACATACTTCCTCCTTTTTGTGCTTTTTGCACGTTTAATTTTCTTCCCCGGCTTCAAAGCCCGCAAGCTTCTGCCTCTTATACTCCGAAAAACGCTGCTGCTCAATAGCTTCGCGTATTTCTTCCATCATTTTATTATAGA
>CAZAUP010000048.1:0-11282 GCA_964488415.1 uncultured Lachnospiraceae bacterium | reverse complement strand
ACTCCCTGTTATTTTGAACCTACATTACTTTAAACGGGATTCCTATATTTACAGGCAGCTGCAATGCCTCCGCTGAGTGGACTGCAAAAACCTGTGTGCGGTTACCCACCTAGCGATAGCTAGGAGTCAAAAGACAGGAAACGGCATTCCGGGATAGTTTACAAAAGAGCATACTAAAACACTAATGAGAAGAAAGCCGCGCAGTTGTTTGCGCGGCTTTCTGTTTTGTGCTTTACGGAAGCACGGTGTTTTGATGACGAGACGGTCGGATCGTTATTCCGCGGTGTCTGAAAGGACGGCTTTTTCGAGGGTGGTACGAATACCATCCAGTAGTAAGGTCTGGGTATACTTGCTGCTTTCGGAAAGCGTGATGTCTGAAAGGGCTGTGCCGGCGGAAAGCTGGGCGCTGATGTCTGCAGCGGCCGGTTCCACCAGCGGATACATAGCCGCAGTGGCTTCGTCCAAATTTACCAGACGCACCGAATTGATGTGGTTTTCGTCTACGACTACCTCGAGATTTAAGAAGGAGCCGTTTAATTCTACCACGGATGTGTAGACCCCGGCACGATAAGCTGCATCGTTCGGAAGCACGGTTGCACTGTTTCCTTCATCTTCGCCGGATGACGAGAAAAAGATAAGGAACAGAAGGAAGAGAACAAGTACAATCGCAGCCGGGACGGCAATGCGAAGCAGCTTTTTCAGCTTTAAAACGATGATTCGTGTTTTTGCCATGAGAGCCTCCAAAGGTGTGCATATGTATGCGTTATTGTTACAAGGTATTCAGAAAAAGGGGTTTTTATTCGCATGGCACTTACATTTATTTTGGGAGCCTCCGGTGCGGGAAAGACGGAATGGCTTTATAAAAATATTTTAAAAACGGCAGAGGAGCATCCGGAACGAACGGTTTTGGTTATCGTACCGGAGCAGTTTTCCCTGCAGACGATGAAAGATTTAATTATGCGCAGTGAAACAAAAAGCATGTCAAATATTGAGGTGCTGAGTTTCCTGCGCCTTTCTTATCGTGTGTTTGAGGAGCTGAATGTGGAAGCAAAGGAGCTGTTAAGCGACGTAGGGAAAAGCCTTCTGATTAAGCGTGTGCTGAATCGCTTTGCGGGGGAACTCAGACTGTTTGCCTCGAATGTGAAAAAGGCGGGCTTTTTGGATGAAATGAAGTCGCTGCTTTCTGAGTTTTACCAGTACGGAATTACACCGGAGGGATTGAGGGCAATGCTTGAAACGGCAAAGGACGAACCGGTATTGCAAAAAAAGCTTTCGGATATTGCGGTAGTGTATGAAGGATTTGCCGAGGCTGTAGAAGGAAAATACCTTCCGACGGAAACTGTTTTTGATGTGCTTGCAGGGGTCGTGGACCGTTCTGCCTTATTCCGGGATTGTGATGTGTTTTTCGACGGCTTTACCGGCTTTACTCCGTCTCAGTATGGGCTTTTGACAAAACTGCTGCAGAAGGCGGGACATTGTTATATGACGCTTACGGCAGACAGAGAGGCAGCAGCCAGCCCTGCTCCGGAGCATGGATTGTTTTATCTGACGCTACATACGAAGGAGGTGGTTGGCCGCCTGGCAAAAGAGGCAGGCTGTCCGGTAGACTGCCTGCTGTTGCCGGAAAAGGGAGAGCTGCCGCGGTTTGCCGGAAAAAAAGCATTACTTGCGTTAGAAAAAGGACTGTTTCGCTATCCGCTTCCGCACAAGGCCACCTGCGGGAACGAGATTGCAATTTATGTGAAATCCAACCGGGCGGCAGAAGCTGCCTTTGTAGCGGCGGATATTGCAAGGACAGTGCGGAAGGACGGCATTCGTTACGGCTCCGTGGCAGTCGTTACCGGAGATGTGGCAGGCTATGGGGAGCTGCTTCTGACCGAGTGTCAAAGGGCAGGTGTTCCGGCGTTTCTGGACAGTAAGAGGAAGATATTTCACAATCCCTGCATTACGCTGGTGCGCGCGGTACTGCAAAATGCGCTGACCGGGTATTCCCATGATGCGGTATTTCGCTATTTGAAGAGCGGCCTGACCGGGTTTTCCACAGAGGAGGTCGCAGCACTTGAAAATTATTGTCTTGCCTGCGGTATCCGGGGGGAACGTATGTGGCGTTCGGAATGGAAGTACCGGTACCGCACGGGACGGAAGCTGGATATGGATGCGTTGAACAGGGCGCGCAGCAGGGTATATGAAGCACTCTCCGGAGTGACAAAAGGACTTACGGAGAAGAAAACCGTGGGTGAGCGTACCCGCGTGCTGTATGAGTTTTTGGAGCGCGAGCAGGCAGAGGAGACGTTGCGGCAGCTGGCGGAGCGTTTTGAAGAAAAGGGAGATTTAGTGCGCAGTGCGGAATATCGTCAGGTGTACCGTCAGGTGCTTGAGCTTTTTGACCGTTTTGCGGAGCTGCTGGACAGGGAAGAGCTATCCTTACGGGAATATGCGGAATTGATGGAAACCGGGCTTCGGGAGTGTAAGGTGGGAATCGTTCCGCCAAGTACCGATTGCGTGGTAATCGGTGATATTACAAGAACAAGGCTTTCGGAGATTGATGTCTTGTATCTGGTGGGAGTAAACGAGGGTGTTACGCCGGCACAGTCCGGTGGAGGCGGCTTGCTTTCAGAGGCGGAACGAGAGCTTTTGAAGGAGCGGAAGGTAGAGCTTGCACCAACGAGAAAAGAAGCGGCATATACGGAGCAGTTCTATTTGTATTCTATGCTGACAAAGCCGAAGCAGCGCCTGGTGCTGACCTACAGCCGCCTGTCTGCGGAGGGCCAGGCATTGCAGCCGTCGTATTTTATCCGGAGAATTACGGAGTTGTTTTCGAATCTTACGGTGCGGGAGGAAGAAAAAGATGCATATCTTTTTTTGCTGCAAAACGATGAGGGAAGAGGGTATTTGCTGGACGGAATCCGGAGGTTTGCTGCAGAGGGGGGTGTAGAGGATTCTGCCTTTTGGGAGCTTTACCGTCAGGCGATGCACAGGGACGAGCCGGGGACAAGGCGGCTGTTGGAAACTGCCTTTTTTGGAAATTCTGCAAAAAATATGAGTGAGGATGCCGCAAAGCGTCTGTACGGTTCGATTTTATACGGAAGTGTGACAAGACTGGAAAAATATGCGGCATGTGCCTTTGCGCACTTTTTACAGTATGGGCTTTCCCTGGAGGAGCGGACACAGTATAAGGCATCAGCACCGGAAATCGGGACTCTGTATCATACCGCATTGGAGCTGTTTACGAAGAAGGTACGGGATGAGGGACTTTCCTGGCATACCGTTTCCCGGGAGGAGCGGGAACGGCTCTGCACCGCGAGCTTGAACGAGGCAGTAGAAACCTTTGAAAACGGTGTGTTTGCGGGAAATAGGCGAAATGAGTATTTGATAGTAAAAGCAAAGAGGGTCTTGCTAAAAACGGTAGAAATGCTGCAGGAACAAATCAGAGGAAGCAAGTTTGAACCGGAGCATTGTGAGGCGGTATTTGAGCATACGGCAAAGTACCTGGCACTGCACGGAAAAATAGACCGGTATGATTTGTGCCGTAATGAGGGGAAATGGTATCTCCGAGTGGTAGACTATAAATCGGGTACTAAAAAGTTTGATTTGGCGGAGCTGTATTACGGATTGCAGGTGCAGCTGGAGGTGTATCTGGCGGCAGCGATGCGGCAGGCGACAGAGGAGCACGGGGCTGCGCCGTGTCCGGCGGGTATGTTTTACTTTCATATAGAAGATCCGTTTCTTCCGCGCGAAAAATATTCCGAGGCAGCGGTGCAGGAGGCATTTCGACCGGATGGACTGTTTAACCGGACACCGTCTGCGGTAACGGCGCTGGATGTATCGCTCAGGGCAGAAAATGGCGGCTTAAAGCCTTCCGAGGTATCAAAGCTTATTTTTGCGGAGACGGATAAAGAGGGGACGTTAAAAACAGCCTCCAGGGGAATCAGCGAAGAAGGCTTTTACGATTTGACGAATTATGTCTATGCGAAGCTGGAACAGGAGGCAGAGGAGATTTTGGCGGGAACAGCAGAGGCGAAGCCGTATCGCTATAAGAAGACCACACCGTGCGGATACTGTGCGTACCGTACTGTCTGCGGCTTTGATAACCGGCTTCCGGAGTTTTCTTACCGGGAATTGCCGGAGCTAAAACAAGAAGAGCTTTGGGAGAAGCTTAGAAAGGAGAGTCATGGGGACGATTCAATTTACGCCGGAGCAAAGACAGATCATTGAGGCGAAAGAATGCAGTACTTTAGTAGCGGCAGCGGCAGGCTCCGGGAAAACGGCGGTGCTGGTACAAAGGATTATCGAGAAGCTGCTTGATAAGGAGCAGCCGCAGGATGTGACCCGTCTTCTGGTGGTAACTTATACCAATGCAGCGGCTGCAGAGATGCGGGAGCGCATCGGAAAGCGGCTGACGGAGTGCCTGGCTTCGGGGGAACATGCGGACAGTATACATCTGCAAAAACAGGTGCTGTTGCTCCGGAATGCACCGATTATGACGATTCACGGCTTTTGTCTGAGCCTTCTCAGGGAGTTTTTTTATGAGCTTGATTTAGATCCGGGTTTTCGAATCGCGGAGGAAGCGGAATTGACATTGCTTCGTGCGGATGTGCTGGATGAGCTGTTGGAGGAATGCTATGCCGGGGGAAACGAGCTGTTTTTACGGCTGACAGAGTGCGTAGGCAGCGGAAAAAATGATGAGGCGTTAATCCGGCATTTGGAGCATTTATATAAATTTGCCCAGAGCGCACCGTTCCCGGAGCACTGGCTTTCGGAGCTATCGAAAGAGCTGGAGGTCTGTGGAAATGCAACGGAGCTTGATGAGGATGCTCCGTGCATGCTGTGTTTAAAGGAACATATCCGGGCACTGTGTGAGGACTGTATGGAATTGTGTGACCGGGCACTGGAGCTTTGTCAGGGACCGGAAGGACCATATGTTTATGCAGAGGCGTTAGAAGCTGATAAGGAACTGCTCCGCACTCTTTGCGGGAAGGAGTCTTATGAGGAGCTGTCAGAAGCGTTTGAAACACTGTCCTTTCAGGCACTTTCCAGAAAAAAATGTGAGGCTTCGGAGGAATGCAGGGAGCAGGTGAAAGCAATCCGTGCTGAGTATAAGGACATTTTAGGAAAGCTAAAGAAGGATTACTTCTTTGCAAAGCCGCAGCAGCTGGCAGCGGATATGGCGGCTATGGTACCGCTGATGCGGGAACTGACGGAGCTGTGCAGGGAGTACGGACGGCGGTATGCCGAAGCAAAGACGGAGCGTGCCCTGGTAGATTTTAACGATCTGGAGCATCTGGCGGTACGCCTTTTGGTGGAAGAGACCGAAGAAGGTATCAAAACCACCGAAACGGCAAAATTGCTTCGGACCCGCTTTGACGAAGTAATGGTGGATGAGTGCCAGGACAGTAACCGGATTCAGGATTTACTTTTGTGGAGTGTATCGGGAGAGGAGGACGGACATCCGAACCGTTTTATGGTTGGAGATGTAAAGCAGAGTATTTATAAGTTCCGGATGGCAATGCCGGAGCTGTTTATACAAAAATATGACCGGTATGAGACAGAGGGACCGTACCGTAAGATTGTGTTAGGCAAAAATTTCCGAAGCCGCAGAGCAGTGGTAGATGCGGTTAATGATATTTTCTTCTGCCTGATGAGGAAGGAATTCGGCGGTGTCGCTTATGATGCTGCGGCAAGGCTGTATTTAGGAGCGGAATACCCGTGGGACGGGGATAAGGATGGCACGGAGCGGAAGCAGTACACGGCAGAGCTTATGCTGACGGAGCTACGGAATGAGGAGGCTGCGGAAGAAGGCACGGACCGTATTATGCGGGAAGCTATGACGGTAGGTGCAAGGATAAAGGAGCTGGTTACGGAGCAGCTTCCGATTTATACAGGGGAGGAAAAAGAAGAGGACGGAGAAAAGAAAAAGATAACACGTCCGGTTTCCTATGGAGATATTACGATTTTATTCCGCGCCATGAGCGGGTATGCAGAGCCTTTTTTGGAGGTGTTTTCAGAGCTTGGGATTCCGGCTGTTGCGGAAACGCAAAGCGGGTATTTTAATGCGCAGGAGGTGGCAGTTGTATTAAATGCCCTGCGGGTGATTGATAATCCGCAGCAGGACATTCCGCTGGTTTCGGTGCTTCGTTCTGAAATGTTTGCTTTGACCGAAGAGGAGCTTGCCATCGTGCGAATTGCGGCAAAGGAGCGGGAAGAAGGGGGAGGGGGCTCCTTTTATGAAGCAGTTTGCGGTTTTTGCACGGCGGCAGGTGAGGAAAAGTTTTTGGAACGCCTTGCGGCGCGGACAGAGCAAAAGGAAGAGTTTGCTTTGAACGCAAAAAGTGCTGCAGAGAAGCTGAACCGTTTTTTGGACTGTTTTGCTGCATTACGGGAGCAGTCTGCTTATGCCGGTGTGCCTGAGATACTTGCAGAGCTGTACCGGAGGACGGCGTATCCGGACTATATGCGGGTAAAGCCGGCGGGAGCAAGGCGGGTAGAGAATCTTTCCATGCTGGCAGCAAAAGCGAAAAAGTTTGAGGAGAGCAGCTATTCCGGCATTTTTGATTTTGTACGTTATATTGACCGTTTGATAAAGTATGATATGGATACCGGAGAGGCGCAAAGTGCGGCGGGGGAGGATGCGGTACACCTTATGAGTATTCATAAAAGTAAAGGCCTGGAAGCGCCGGTGGTGATTGTGGCAGGACTTTCCAAGCAATTCAACCGAATGGACATTCGGACAGAGCTTGTGATGCATCCGGAGCTTGGTATGGGGATGGATTTCAGGGATGAGGTACTGCGTGTGAAGGCTCCGACGCTGTATAAGAAGGTGATTGCAGGACGGTTAAATTACGAAATGCTGTCTGAAGAGCTGCGTATTTTTTATGTTGCACTGACCAGAGCAAAGGAAAAACTGATTTTGTCGGCAGCAGTGCCGCTGGAAGCAGATTTTTTAAAGAGCATGAAGCAGGAGGCAGCGGACGGGCAGGCAAGCTATCTTTCCCTGTATTCAGCAAATTCCTATCTGGATTTTTTAAAGCTTCCGCTGCAGCGTTGTCTGGAACGCGGCAGTCTTCGTATCGTGTCGGCAAAGTGCGGAGAGCGGCAGGCAGAAACAGCGGCAGGTGCTGTGGAAAGAGAATTTATGCTCCGGAGAGAGCGTTTGGCAATGCTGGCAGACAGAGACTTGACGGAAACAGCAGATGCCTTGGTGGAAGCAGAGCTTGCAGAACGAAAAGCCTACGTTTATCCGTATCCGTTATGTTCAGGTAAGATGAAGCTGTCGGTATCGGAGCTGAAAAAGGCGGCATATCAGGAGGAGCTGCAAGAGGAGTTGTTTCCAGAGGCAGAGCCTGTAAAAATTATTCCACGCTTTTTACAAAAGGAAGAGCGGGAGAAGCTTTCGGGAAGCGAACGGGGAACATTATATCACCGTATTATGGAATGTATGGATTTTAGTAAGGAATATCCGGATTTGGAGTCAGTAGCATCAGAAATGCGTCGCCTCACAGAAGCCGGACTGCTGCGAAAGGATGCAGAGGAGTTTGTATCGCCCCAAAAAATCTTCGCGTTTTTTTGCAGTGACCTTGGGGAAAGGATGCAAAAAGCAGCAAGAAGCGGAAGCCTGCAAAAGGAGCAGCCGTTTGTTATCGGATTACCGTATCATGAGGTATACAAGGGCGAATGCACGAAAGAAAATAATAAAGAATATGTTATGGTACAGGGAATTATGGATGCCTGTTTTTTGGAAAATGATGCATGGGTATTGGTAGATTATAAAACCGATGCGGTAAAGGAGAAGGTACGGGAAGTGTTGCGGGCGCGATACCGTACCCAGCTTGCGTATTATGCACAGGCACTTAGACAGATGACCGGCATTCCGGTAGCAGACTGCATCATATATGCATTTGCAAACGGAGAGGCATTTTCAGTAGGGGAAGAAAATATGTGATACGGAAATAAGCCGGTGTAGAAAATAAACGGAAAGGAGAAAGAGAATGTTAGTAAAGGATGCAAGTGAATTAATCGGAAATACGCCTTTGGTGGAGGCATCCAGATTTGCGAGGGAAAACGGTCTGACAGCAAGACTTCTTGTAAAAGCGGAATATTTCAATCCGGCAGGAAGTATAAAAGATCGTGTTGCAAAAGAGATGATTGAGGAGGCGGAGCGCAGCGGCAGGCTGGCTCCGGGCGCGACGATTATCGAACCGACCTCCGGTAATACCGGTATCGGTTTGGCGTTTATGGCAGCCCTTAGAGGATATCGTGTGATTTTAACCATGCCGGAGACTATGAGTATCGAGCGGAGAAAGCTGCTAGCCGTTTACGGTGCGGAAATTGTACTGACACCGGGGACAGAAGGAATGCAGGGAGCGGTGAAAAAGGCGGAGGAGCTGGCGAAAGAGATACCGGGAGGCTTTCTTGCAGGACAGTTTGAGAACCCGGCAAATCCTGCGGCGCATTATAAAACCACGGGGCCGGAGATTTTATGTGATACGGAAGGCAAGCTGGATATTTATGTGGCAACGGCCGGAACGGGCGGGACGCTGACCGGTACGGCACGCTATTTAAAGGAACATTTGCCGGAGCTTTATGTGGCGGCGGTAGAGCCTCTTTCTTCTCCGCTTTTATCAGGGGGAAAGGCAGGAACTCACAGAATTCAAGGGATTGGTGCTAATTTTGTTCCGGAGGTGCTTGATACCGGGATTTACAATGAAGTATTGACGGTATCCGATGAAGCTGCTTTTTCATATGCCAGGTCTATGATTCGGACAGAGGGGCTGCTTGTAGGAATCTCCTCCGGTGCGGCACTGGCTGCTGCGGTTGCCCTTGGAAAACGTCCGGAGTTTACAGGGAAGACCATTGTGACGGTGCTGCCGGACAGCGGAGACAGATATTTGTCTACAGAACTGTTTGAATAAGAAAAAACGGTGTTGCCGCACGAAACGATGCGACAACACCGTAAAATACAGTGCAGTGTTATTATGCCAGATAGCAGTATACAAACAGATAGTGGAACAGACTTCCAGCCAGACAGAAGCAATGAAATATTTCATGCAGACCGAAGTTTGGGTGTCTGTTGTCGAAAATCGGAAGCTTTAATGCATAAATGATACCTCCGACAGTGTAGAAAATGCCGCCGCTTAAAAGCAGGGCAAAGGCACTGCCAGGAACACTCTGTATAATCTGCGGGAACGCAAGCAGACAACACCAGCCCATGATGATATAAATGACTGCGGAGACCCATTTTGGACAGTGGATGAAAAACAGGCATTGAAAAATGCCGACAAAGGCAATCCCCCATACAAGAGCAAGCAGCGGAATACCAATCGAAGCCTTTAATGCAAGCAGACAAATCGGTGTGTAGGTTCCTGCAATCAGAATATAAATCATTAAATGGTCAAGCTTTTTCAGATGCAGATAGCTGCCTGCTGTTCTGCCAAAGGTATGGTACAGGGTACTTGCACCGTACAGCAAAAACATGCTGAGAATAAAAGTGCTGCAGGAAAACATGGAAAGTCCCGAAGTATCTGCTGCGCGTGAAAGCAGTGGAAATGCACCGGATACGGAAAATAAGACACCGGCCAGATGCGTATAAGCACTGCCGGGCTGGCGCGGGACAAATTTCCGTCCGGTAAATGTAACCGGTTGCTGCAGTGTGAGATCCTTTGTTGTAGTAAGTTCCATAAAAACCTTCCTTTCTTTGCCGGATACGGCAATCCTTATTATATGCGTGATTTGAAATCGTATACGCAGATATCTGTATGACACAATTATATGTTGCGACTTTAAAAATGCAATACGTGGTTTTGAAAACTACATTATCTCTAAGAAAATACTATCACATATGTTTTGAAAAAGCAAGAGCAGAAAAAATTTTTTTGGAAAACAAGAAAATGCTGTTTATACAAAATTTGACGGTACTGTCTTTTTTTGCTATACTGTTTATAAAGCTATAAAGTCAGAAACAGTAGTTAGGGAAAGGCGGCAGATTATGAATATACTCCATATGAAGTATGCGGTTGAGGTGGCGGGTGCCGGTTCAATTAATAAGGCATCGGAGACGCTTTTGATTGCACAGCCCAATTTAAGCAGATCCATTAAGGAGCTGGAAGCAGATTTAGGAATTACAATTTTTGACCGCTCTGCCAAGGGGATGGTGCTTACCGAGGAGGGCGAACGCTTTGTGGGATATGCTAAGAAAATTCTTGCCCAGATTGACGAAGTAGAAACTATGTATAAAACAGGCTGTCAGTCAAAACGACAGTTCTCTGTCTGTGTTCCGCGGGCAAGCTATGTTGCGGATGCGTTTGCGCAATTCTCCAAAAAAATCGGGGAAGCATCGGCAGAATTATTTTATAAGGAAACCAATTCCAAGCGCACGATGGATTCTATCCTGCATTCCGATTACCGTCTTGGCATTATCCGGTACGCGGAAAATTATGATAAATATTTTAAGGCGGTATTTGAAGAGAAAGGGTTAGACTATGAGCTGGTTACGGAGTTCCGTTATGTACTGATTATGAGTAGGAACAGTCCGCTTGGTAATAAGGAAGAAATTCGATATCCTGATTTGAGCGCATATATAGAAATCGCACATGCCGATCCGTATGTGCCGTCTCTTGCACTTGCAGATGTAAAGAAGGAAGAGCTGCCGGATAATATAGCGCGTCGTATTTTTGTATTTGAGAGAGCCAGTCAGTTTGAGCTTCTGACAGAAAACCCGGATACATTTATGTGGGTATCGCCGGTAACGGATGCTTTGCTGGAACGCTATGGTTTAGTCCAGAAGAAGTGCATGGATAACCAGAAAGTATACAAGGATGTGCTCGTATATCGAAAGGATTATCATTTAACGGAATTGGATCAGTTGTTTATTACAGAATTGTGTAAATCCAAACGCCAATACATTAAATAAGAAAAAGGGCGGCAGCGCACGGAGTTTCCGGAATAGGTTGGGGTATATCGAAAAGTATAACACTGTTATACTTTTTTTGTTATTCCCAAACAGAGAAAAGATTGTTAAAATAATAACAGTCAAAGGCAAACATATTTAAAATGGCTTGTTAAATTAATAACAATACAGGAGGATAAGTTATGAAGACAAAGAAGTATGAAGTTGTGGATGGCGTTGAAAAGCTGGAAGAAGCCATTGCCCGCGTAAGAGAGGCACAGAGAATCTTTGCGACCTATACACAGGAGCAGGTAGATAAAATCTTCTTGGCCGCGGCATCGGCTGCGAACAAGGAACGTATCGCTCTTGCAAAGCTTGCAGTGGAAGAGACCGGTATGGG
>CAZAUP010000047.1:0-11569 GCA_964488415.1 uncultured Lachnospiraceae bacterium | reverse complement strand
ACAATCCACTGTATTTTTTTAGCCACAAATGTTACAAAAAAGCTTGACCACAACACTTGCAATCGGTCGCGGGACAGGCTATAATGTATCTTGTAGCATAAATTTACCAACGGAGGGGAGAACCTCCCGGTGCAACAAAAGAAAGGAAGGAATAAAACGATGTTAGAAAAGCTCTTTAAGTTAAAAGAGAACAACACAAACGTGAAGACGGAAATCGTTGCCGGTATTACGACCTTTATGACAATGGCGTACATTTTGGCGGTGAATCCGAGCATCTTAAGTGCAGCAGGTATGAATTCCAATGCGGTTCTGATTGCAACCTGTCTTGCATCCTTTGTCGGAACGATTTGCATGGGTCTTTTGGCAAATCTGCCGTTTGCATTATCTGCCGGTATGGGCTTAAATGCGTATCTGTCTTACACGGTCGTATTAGGGATGGGGATTTCATGGCAGATGGCACTGTTTGCCGTGTTTGTAGAAGGCTTGATTTTCATTGCATTGTCTTTAACGAATGTACGTGAGGCTATTTTTAATGCGATTCCGTTAAGCCTGAAGAAGGGTGTATCTGTCGGTATTGGTTTATTTATTGCTTTTATCGGTTTACAGAACGCAGGACTTTGTGTAGATGCTTCTACCTTAGTTACGATTACAAGCTTTACTGAGAATTTCAACACCAAGGGTATTTGCGCGCTGCTTGCTGTTGTCGGTCTTTTGATTACTGCAATTTTGCATATTCGCAAGGTAAAGGGTGGAATTCTCTATGGTATTATTATTACCTGGGTACTTGGTATCCTCTGTCAGCTGGTAGGTATTTATGTGCCGAATCCGGAGGCTGGTTCCTACAGCATGCTGCCGTCCGGTATTATCAGTGCGGATTTCTCTGCATTTGGTGAAACCTTTGGTCAGTGCTTTAAAATTGATTTTTCAGGTGTAAAGATTCTGGATTTTGTTGTTGTAATTTTTGCATTTCTGTTTGTAGACGTATTTGATACCTTAGGAACGTTAATTGGTGTTGCTACGAAGGCAAAGATGCTGGACGAGAAGGGACGTTTGCCGCATATTAAGCCGGCACTTTTGTCCGATGCTATTGCAACCTCTGCAGGTGCGGTATTTGGCACCTCCACTACCACCACCTTTGTTGAATCTTCTGCAGGTGTGGCTGCAGGCGGACGCACAGGTCTTACAGCAGTTGTAACCGGTTTCCTCTTCCTTCTGGCAACGTTATTCTCTCCGCTGTTTACCTCTATTCCGTCCTTTGCAACGGCTCCGGCACTCATCTTTGTAGGCTTTTTGATGTTTGAGTCCGTAGTAGAGTTAAAGTTCGATGCAGAGAATCTGTCCGAGACCATTCCGGCTTACCTTGCAATCATCGCAATGCCGTTGTTCTACAGCATTTCCGAGGGTATCTGCATTGGTATTATCTCCTATGTAGTGCTTCAGGTTGCAACCGGTAAGGCAAAGAAGGTGGCACCTCTTATGTATGTGCTTTCGGTATTGTTTATTTTGAAATACATTTTCCTGTAAAATCAGAAGAATAGAATAGTAAAAGAGGCAGTCGGTTAATGCTAAAATTTAACCTTCCGCCTTCGTAAATCAATAGCATCGGCAGGAAGCAATGTTTTATAGATATTGCACATCCTGCCGGTGTTACTTTTTTATTTTTTAAGAGGAACGATTCTTGTTTCCGGGTAATATGAATAAGCCGTTTGGGTTCTGCTGCTTGTTCATATGTCCCTGATACGTTTGTGTTCGGCCATGAAATTGCTTGGAATAGCGGCGGATGGTTGAGCTTGAGTATTCTGCGTGAATTGTGTGGAACTTTATCGGGAAATCGGAACCGGGCGAGGATAAGCAAATCGTTGAACGGCAGAGAAAAAGAGAAAGGGCATAGCCGGAGGACTATGCCCTTCTCAAAATTAAATTTACTTCCTTATGAGGGAGTGCATTTGCGACAGCCATTCTTCGCTTGAGAAGCAAACAGCTAGTTCAGCTTATAATTTTCTTCTACATAGCGGTAGATAACCGGACTGTCATCCAGCATACGGCAGCCGATAATAAATGTGCCGTCATTGTCGGTGACACGGATAATGGTGGCTTCCAAATTCTGATCCTTTGCGATGTCAAAATGGTCTATGAGGAGGCGGACTCTTGCGCCCTTTGCGGTTGCCAGCTCCGGTGTGGAAGCGGAAAAAGAGAATCCGCCGGCACTGATGTTAACCATTCTTCCGGTAAACGGACGGTCAGACCCATTCAGGAAAAATGTGCATGAGTTACTCAGACGCATGCGATGATACTTTCGACGGTTAAATACTTTAGGATTTCCGTCCACAGTCAATACATGGATACCGTTCCTGCCTTCTGTTACCTTGACATTGCACCAGCGATAGATACTGTTATCTACGATGATGATGGCATTATAAACGGCGGATTTTGAAACAGTAAGTGTGTTGCGCAGGTTTTGAACGGTAATGCGGTTGCTTTCTACACCTTCTACCTGTTCGCTGTATTCTGTTGTACCGGAGTCCTGAACCTCCTCCAGAGTAAGATACATACCAGGCTTGACAT
Organism: uncultured Lachnospiraceae bacterium; assembly: GCA_964488415.1. GTDB lineage: Bacteria > Bacillota > Clostridia > Lachnospirales > Lachnospiraceae > SIG307. The sequence continues at coordinate 9,004 of CAZAUP010000047.1, read as the reverse complement.
CATCCGTGGTCATAAAACCACCGTCTCCAAGCTCTTCGATTAATTGTCCTACAATCATGCTGATATTCATAACATTTGAGGAGGTTTCAGCGTATTTGCTTCGCATTGTGCGGGCATGCTCGTCTGCATTTGTGATGCTTACGGTCATCTGCTCCATGACCTCACTAATTTGATTCATGTTGGAAACCATGTGCTTATTGGAGCTTTCCACCTCCTGCATAGCAGAATCGATAGCCTGTACATTGTCTCCGAGCTGCATGGTGCCGGAAGCAATGTTTTCAACGCTGTCGCTGACAAGGGTGATTTGTTCCAGGGTGGTATTAATAAGCTGCAGGGTACGGGTAATGGACTCTGTCATACGGTCTGCGGTTTCCTCCAAGTGAGCGAGGGCATTCATGATGCTGGTGGAGGAATCTTTGGTGCCGGTACTAAGGTCGCGAATCTCGTCTGCTACCACAGCAAAGCCTCTGCCGGCTTCACCGGCTCTTGCTGCTTCAATGGAAGCATTTAGGGCGAGAAGATTTGTCTGACCGGATATTTTTTCGATGGTACCGGTTTCGGATTTTACCATTTCGAACTCAGAGCGGAAGGTATGTAAAATTTGCTCTACTTCAGCAGAGAGCTCAGCCATTTCGTTGGTAGACTGCATAACGCCCGCCAGCTGTCCGGTGCTTGCCTTGGCATCAGCGACAGAGTCATCCACAAGGGAAACCATTTCCTGCACCATGGAAGCGACATTTTCGACCTGCTTATTGATTTTGTTGGTCATATCTAAAGAAGAATCGGTCTTTTCATGCAGAAGGGTATTGTTTTGGGAAAGCTGTTCCATGCTGTCTACCACTAAATCAGCACTTTCCTTGTTTTCGTCGGAAAGCTCGCTTACTACCGTGACACCGTCTACGATGGAGTGGCTTGCCTCTTTCACCTGCTTGATGGTGAGAACCACGCGGTCGAGGTGTGCCTGTACGGAATTAAGCATGGCACCATCGGAGGTCTGCATATGATGAATTGCAATCACATAAGCAAGATAGCAAAGTATCGTGACACCGATTTGAATTTCGGCATCGGTGATGGTGTGGGCATCGAAGCCGGTGGTAAAGTATATTTTTACCAGATATGCAATAATGGCTAAGATGTTTGCAACGCCACACCGGATTAACAGACTCCTGTTCTTGTAAAGAATAAGAAGGCTGGTTACCGGGAAAATATAGCCGTAGGTAACATTTGTTTTTGTGGTCAGTAGTACAAATAAAAACAGGATACCATAACCCACAGAGACAATATCGCGGTAAAGTATGGTACTGTTCCCCTTTATCTTCAGGGCAAGAAGTCCTGCGAGAAAGGGAAGCCAGCAGATACTCAGAAAAACAATAAGGTATGGAATGTCGCGTCCGCCTTTAAATACCTCGATAATGTAGAGTATTGTAAGAATGAGATTGATAATCAGCCACATGGTAAGAGCGTTGAAATTCGCCCGCTTTTTGAAATAGTTTTCATCGTAATCCATAGAATACCTCCTGATATGTACAATATACAAATCTTATTTTCAAGTATAGCACAAGTTGGCAAAAAATTCTACATAAATCGCAAAATTATGAGGGAAATTTTAGGGAAAATCAAAAGTGGAATTACAAATAAAAGGTATCAGGAGAAGCTTTTGAAAAAAGAATTAAATAGGCTGCCACTCCGGAAGGAAACGGCAGCCCTGAAAAGAGAAGGTATAAACTTTTGATGTTCTATGTTGTAACCGGCAATTAGCCCTGAAGTAAGGAGAGGACACCCTGTGTGGACTGATTTGCCTGAGCCAGCATGGACTGGGAAGCCTGGGAAAGGATATTGTACTTGCTGTACTCCACCATTTCCTCAGCCATGTCCACATCACGGATGCGGGATTCGGCCTGCTGCAGGTTCTCCGCGGAGGTATCAAGGTTGGAAATAGTGTGCTCCAGACGGTTCTGAACGGCACCGAGCATGGAACGCTGCTTGGAAACCTTTTCCACTGCATTATCGATTACTGTGATTGCGGCCGAAGCACGGTCCTGTGTATCTACGCGAACATTGTTGCCGCTGACACCAAGGGCGGCAGCACTCATGTCGCCGATATTAAAGCTCATGGTTTGACCTTCATTTGCACCAACCTGTAATACCATGCCGCCATAGGAAGCAACACTGTCATAATTGTTCTGCGTCAGGAAGGCATCGTCATCGCCAAGACCGGAACCATTTTTAAGACTAACCACCTTGGAGGTAGAGGAATCTGTTACAAAAAGCGTATTCGGCTCGTCAGTACCAGGCGCATCCGTACCGCTTAATTCGACGCTTACGCTCAAACCGACATTTGCTAAAAGATCTTCGATATCCTCTGCGGTGTATTCCTTGCCGGACTGCAGGTGAAGCTCATAGCCTGCCGGGGTCTTGACTGCATCTGCGATTGAGGTGGCAGACATATCGTAGACCGGAGAGGTGGAAAGCTCTACCTTTTCTGCCCCTGCATCGGCATCAAACATAAACTTGATATTAATGTCATAGTCTGCACCATACTTATTGGAGGTAATATTAATTTTATTTGCACCGACAAAGTTTGTGGTTACAAGCTCAACATCACCGGTAGTAGATTTTGCACCTGCTGCGGTACCGGCAGTCGTGGTTACGGAGTCTGCGGAAGCGGTGTAAACACCGGTTGCCAGCTGAACGGTAACATTAGCCGGTGTATTGCTTGCAGTGAAGTCCTCCTGCTTTGCATTTTTAATTAAGCCGTCGATATCTGCCTGTGTATAAGTTTTGTTATTGGAAAGACTGATGGTTAAGGTCTTACCGGTTGCATCCCAGATGGCAGATTCACCGCCGACGGTTGCACTGGTATTGGTGGTTACCTTTACTCCGACAATGTCGGAGGAGATAAAAGCACCGAGCTTTCCGTTATAATCGCCGTATTTCGGACCGGCATTGGTGGTGGAAGTGTTGGTGCCGTCGAAGCTGCCGTCTAAAAGCTTCATGGTGTTGAACTCCGTGGTTTCTGCGATACGGTCCAGTTCATCCTGCAGCTGCTCGATTTCGTCCTGAATGTTGTCGCGGTCGTTGTCGGTTTCGGTGCCATTGGCTGCCTGTACTGCAAGCTGACGCATTCTCTGCAGGATGCTGTGAGATTCATTTAACGCACCCTCGGCGGTCTGGATCATGGAAATACCGTCCTCGGCGTTGGTGGAAGCCTGTGAAAGACCACGAATCTGGGAACGCATCTTTTCGGAAATTGCAAGACCTGCTGCATCATCAGCGGCACGGTTGATACGATAACCTGAAGAAAGCTTTTCTGTAGATTTTGCCTGCTGGCCGGAAACAATGCCCAGCATACGATTAGCATTCATTGCCTGCATGTTGTGTTGAACGATCATTGCCATAGTTGTTACCTCCCGATAGTTGAAATTTGCTCTTTTGTATGAGAGCATCGTTTGCGATAGGTTGTATTTTCTTTCTTTTGATGAATACAGTCCCTCGAATCCGTTCGGGTAATCACTGAGTCCTTTCAGCACAACTGTGGTTCATATTCTTGTTTTATATATCGGCGTGAGAAAAGGATTACTTTATAGAAAAAAGGAAAAAATATGAAAAAGAAATACCAATATGACAAAAACGCCTGCCGCAACAGACGTTTTTGCCTATTTTCAACCTATCGGGACATGGAAAATCCTTTCGGATTATAGCAAGCTTACGATTCGGCGAAATCCTCTTTTGTATTAGCCCTGTAACAGGGAAAGTACGCCCTGGGTGGACTGATTTGCCTGAGTGAGCATGGACTGGGAGGCCTGGGAGAGAATATTGTTTTTGCTATATTCTACCATCTCGGAAGCCATGTCTACATCACGGATACGGGATTCTGCAGTCTGCAGGTTCTCAGCGGAGGTGTCCAGATTTGCAATGGTATGCTCTAAACGGTTCTGGATAGCACCGAGGGTAGAACGCTGCTTGGAAACCTTCTCAATTGCCGCATCAATAATGGTAATGGATTCAGAGGCTCTGTCCTGCTCGTCAACGCGAACACTTTGCCCGCTGACACCGAGGGCGGAAGCACTCATGTCACCAATATTAAAGGAGAGCGTCTGACCTTCATTTGCACCTACCTGCAGTCGCAGACCGCCGGTGGAATTTATGCTGTCATACATATTCTGGGTCAGGAACGCATCCTCATCGCCGAGACCTGTACCGCCGGTAAGGGTAACCAGCTTTGTAATGGAGGAATCCGTAATAAACAGGGTGTTCGGATCATCCGTACCCGGAGTTGCGGTGCCGCTTAGCTTAACAGAAACATTTAAGCCGGCTTCGGCAAGAAGATCTTCAATCTGCTCGGCAGTATATTCTTTACCGGACATTAAGGAAATCTGATAGCCTGCCTTGGTGTCTACGACATCTGTCAAAGAGGTCGCAGCAGACATATTATAGGACGGAGCGGTGTTTAATTTCACAGACTCCTGCCCTGCGTCAGCATCAAACAGGAACTCAATGTCGATATTATAGTCTTGTCCGTATTTATTTGCCGTAATGGTAATGGTGTTCGCGCCCACGAAGGTGCCGGAGGTCGCCGATACAATATCTTCTGTGGCAGTTGCCTTGGCACCGGAAACGGTAGGCTTGGTTGTCAGAGAAGTATCGGCGGATGCGGTAAATACGCCGGTGGCAAATTTTACGGTTACTTCTGCAGGAGTCTGGGTTGCAGTGTAATCCTCCTGCTTTGCATTCTTAATCAGGTTATCAATATCAGCCTGGGTATAGGTTTTGTTGTTTGCGAGGCTGATGGTAAGCTCTGTGCCGTCTGCATTCCAAATGGCAGATTCACCGCCAACGGTAGCACTGGTATTTGTGGTAATCTCCACACCGTTAATATTGGAGGTAATGAAAGCACCAAGCTTGCCGTCATACTGTCCGTATTTCGGACCGGCAGAGGTGTTGGTGGAGGCAATACCATCAAAGGAACCGTCAAGAAGCTTCATGGTATTAAATTCCGTGGTTTCCGCGATACGGTCCAGCTCATCCTGCAGCTGTTCAATTTCGTCCTGAATATTGCCGCGGTCATCGTCGGTTTCCGTACCATTGGCTGCCTGTACTGCCAGCTGTCTCATTCTCTGTAAAATACTGTGGGATTCATTTAATGCCCCTTCTGCGGTCTGAATTAAGGAAATACCGTCCTCCGCATTGGTGGAAGCCTGAGTAAGACCACGAATCTGGCTTCTCATTTTTTCAGAAATCGCAAGACCTGCTGCGTCATCAGCGGCACGGTTAATACGATAACCGGAAGAAAGCTTTTCCGTGGATTTTGCGAGATTGTTAGATACGATGCCTAACATACGATTTGCATTCATAGATTGCATGTTGTGTTGAACGATCATTGCCATGATAGGTCCCTCCTCGAAATTGGATTTTCTTTTGATAGGTTGTATTTTTCTGGCATGAAATACAGTCCTTCGAGTCCGTTCGAGAAGCTGCTGAATCCTTTCAGCAAGGCTGTCATTCATTTGTCTGATTAAGATATCGGCGGAACCGGGCGTTCACTTAACAGTAAAAAGGAAAAAATTAAAAAAGTCGGATTTTTTGTATAAATTGCCGGGCGTTGTGCTTGCGTTGGCTGCATTGACACATCCCTTTTAATTTGCTATAATCGACCATAATAAAATGGCAGAGGATAACTTATTTTTATAAGCGAAGCTTATAGGAAGTCAGCCTTCTGCTTTTATGGAGGAAATGCTATGCTTCGTTTGGCGAAATATTTACGGCATTATAAAAAGGAAAGTATTATTGGTCCGTTGTTTAAGATGCTGGAGGCTTTTTTTGAGCTTTTGGTGCCGCTTGTTGTGGCGGACATGATTGACAACGGTATTGCAAAGGGTGACAGAAGCTATATTTACCGGGCAGCTGTCATTATGGTGCTGCTTGGAGTGGTGGGGCTGGTGTGCTCGCTGATTGCCCAGTTCTTTGCAGCAAAGGCATCGGTGGGCTTTGGTACGGAGCTGCGGGATGATTTGTTTGCGCATATGAACCTGCTGTCCTACGCAGAGTTAGATAAGGCCGGCACGGCAACGCTTGTGACCCGCATTACGAATGATATGAATCAGGTGCAGGCCGGAGTGAATATGATTCTTCGTCTTTTTCTTCGTTCCCCGTTTATTGTAGTGGGTGCGCTGATAGCGGCATTTCTTGTGAACGTAAGGGTTGCATTGATTTTTGTGATTGCTGCGCCAATCCTTGCACTGATTATTTACGGCATTATGATTCTGACGATACCGATGTATTCGAAGGCACAGAAGGCACTGGATAAGATTCTTTTGGGCGCGCGTGAAGGCTTAAACGGTGCCAGGGTGGTGCGGGCCTTTGGTCGTCAGAAGGATGAAGCAGAGGCATTTTCCGAGGACTGCCGGAGCCTGCTAAAGCTCCAAAAGCGAGTGGGTAAGGTGTCTGCAGCCATGAATCCGCTGACCTATGTGGTAGTGAATCTTGCCATTGCAGCGATTATTTTACAGGGCGGAAAAGAAGTGGAGTCCGGTGTGATTACGCAGGGTGAAGTAATCGCGCTTGTAAACTATATGACACAGATTCTGAATGCGCTGGTGGCATTGCAGGTGCTTATTGTTTCCTTTACAAAGGCGGTGGCTTCCGCAAAAAGAATCAATGAAGTACTGGAACTCCGGCCGACGATATTAGATAAAGAGGAAAATGGTGCCGGGGCGGTAGTGAAAGAGAAAAATGCGCCGGCAGTGAAGTTTTCCAAGGTCTCCTTTGCTTATCCGGGAGCGAAGGAGGAGGCACTTACCGGGATTGATTTCTCCGTTTTTAAGGGACAGACGGTGGGAATCATCGGCGGTACAGGCTCCGGTAAATCAACACTTGTGAATCTCCTGCCGCGGTTTTATGATGTGACAAAGGGCGCGGTACTGGTGAATGGCGTGGATGTAAGAGAATATCCGCAGGCAGAGCTTCGGGAGAAGTTTGGTATTGTGCCGCAGAAGGCGGTGCTGTTTTCCGGTTCTGTCCGTGACAATATGCGCTGGGGCAAAAAGGATGCTACGGATGAGGAAATCAACGAGGCGTTGGAAATTGCCCAGGCGAAGGAGTTTGTGGATGCCAAGGAGGGGCAGCTGGATTATAAGCTGTCGCAGGGGGGTAAGAACTTGTCCGGCGGTCAGAGACAGCGTCTTACCATTGCAAGAGCCCTTGTGCGGAAGCCAGAGTTTTTGATTTTGGATGACAGTGCTTCGGCACTTGACTTTGCAACGGATGCCGCCCTGCGGCGGGCACTTTCTGAGCGTACCGGCGGGATGACGGTATTTATGATTTCCCAGCGTACTACTACCATTCAGAACGCAGATTTGATTGTGGTTCTGGAGGACGGTGAAGTAGCGGGTATCGGTACGCATAATGAATTATACGAAAACTGCGAGGTATATAAAGAAATCTGCCAGTCGCAGCTTTCTGCAGAGGAGGTGGGCGCATGAAAAACAAAAAAGAAAGCAGGACGACCCTGACCCGCGTGCTTGCGCTCATCAGACCGTATTGGTGGCTGATGCTGGTTTCTTTGCTGTTTGCGGTTATCACGGTGATAGCAACGCTGTATACGCCGGTACTGACCGGACGAGCCATCGACTTTATCGTTGGACCAGGAAATGTGGATCAGGAGGCGATTTGCCGAATTCTGGTGCAGTTTTTTGTGGTGGTCGCCGTGATGGCAGCAGCTAACTGGGTGATGAGCCTGTGCAACAACCGTATCGCATATCATGTAGTATGTGATTTGCGAACCAAGGTATACAACCATGTGCAGGAGCTTCCGCTTGGCTATTTGGATTCTCATCCGAACGGTGATACCCTGAGCCGTATCGTTACGGACATTGACCAGCTCTCGGACGGCCTGCTTATGGGCTTTTCCCAGCTGTTTACCGGTGTGGTGACAATTGGCGCGACGCTTGGCTTTATGCTTTCGATTCATGTGAAGATTGCTCTTTTGGTGGTAGTGTTAACACCGGTGTCGCTGTTTGTTGCAGCATTTATTGCAAAGCGTACCTACTCCATGTTTCAGGCACAGTCCAAGGTGCGGGCGGAGATGACCTCTCTTGTGGAGGAGCTGGTAGGAAATCAGAGAGTGGTAACGGCATTTTGTTATGAAGAAACGGCAAAGGAACGTTTCTATGATGTTAATCACCGTTTGAAGAAGGTCGGGATTAAGGCAATTTTCTTCTCCTCCCTGACGAACCCGTGTACCCGTTTTGTCAACGGTCTTGTTTACACGGGGGTAGGAATTTTCGGTGGGTTTGTAGCCTTGGCCGAAGGTATCTCCATCGGTCAGCTCTCCTGCTTTTTATCTTATGCGAACCAGTATACGAAGCCGTTTAACGAGATTTCCTCCGTGATTACGGAGCTCCAGAATGCTCTTGCTTCTGCAAAACGCGTGTTTGATTTGCTGGATGAGGAGGTGCAGACACCGGATGCGGAGGCTGCAAGGGTGCTGACAGAGGCAGAGGGAACGGTGCAGCTTTCCCATGTAGCGTTTTCTTATGTACCGGAGGTTCCGCTCTTAAAGGATGTAAGTCTGAAGGTGCAGCCGGGGCAGAGAGTAGCTATCGTAGGTCCGACCGGCTGTGGAAAGACGACGCTGATTAATCTGCTCATGCGGTTTTATGATGTGAACAAGGGAGCCATTACGGTAGACGGCACTGATATCCGGAATATTACGAGAACGTCGCTCAGAGAAAACTACGGTATGGTATTGCAGGAAACATGGTTAAAGTCAGGCACCATTGCGGAAAATATTGCTTACGGGAGACCGGATGCCACGCAGGAGGAAATCGAAGCCGCAGCGAAGGCTTCGTATGCACATAATTTTATCCGGCGTATGGCGGATGGCTATCAGACGATGATTGCAGAGGATGGCGGGAACCTGTCCCAGGGTCAGAAGCAGCTGTTATGTATTGCCCGTGTTATGCTCTGCCTGCCGCCGATGCTGATTTTGGATGAGGCAACCTCC
>CAZAUP010000046.1:0-11700 GCA_964488415.1 uncultured Lachnospiraceae bacterium | reverse complement strand
AGGTACAAATTTGTATCAAAGGTCAGTGACCTTTTGACACCCTAATCCTATAAAGTAAAAAAAGAACGTGACCGCCCCTTCCGATGTCGCAGTCCCGTTCTTTTTACTTATTCCATTTCTGCTTCTGCCGCCTTTATCATAATGGCACATTCCATACGCTTGCGGAACAGCTTACAGCCGTACTCATACACCCCGGAAATATCACCGGTCGCGTGATATACATTTGCAGCACAGCCGCCGGAGCAATAAAGCTTTGCCCAGCAATCCTTACATTCCGTGCGCGAGTACGCATTACAGCCCCGGAATTTTTCACGCATGGCAGTGTTTGTCACACCTTCCCATACATTTCCAAGCAGATATGCCTCATCTCCTACAAACTGATGACACGGATACAGATCCCCCCACGGAGTTACTGCCATGTATTCCGTTCCGGAGCCACAACCGGAAATACGCTTGTAGATACATGGACCGTGAGACAAATCTATCATATAATGATAAAAGGTAAAGCCTCTTCCTTCCTTCTCCCTCTTTATCATTTCCTTTGCAAGAAGCTCATATTGGTCAAACAGCTTCGGTAAATCCTCCTCTGTCAACGCATATGGGTCTGTCGGTGCACAAACCACCGGCTCCATACTAAGCTCCGTAAAACCAAGCTCCGCCATATGAAACAAATCCTCGGTAAAATCCACATTGTTGTGTGTAAAAGTACCTCGCATATAATAATTTTTCCCGCCACGGCTTTCCACAAACCTTTGAAACTTCGGAACGATGGTATCATAGCTCCCCTTGCCCTCATAATTCTTTCGCAGACGATCATGCACTTCCTTTCTGCCATCAAGACTAAGCACTACATTATGCATCTCTTTATTGGCAAATTCAATCACATCATCGTCTACCAGCATACCATTGGTCGTTAACGTAAAGCGAAACTTCTTGTTAAAAACCGGCTCCTGCGTTCTCGCATACGCCACCAGCTGCTTTACAACCTCCCAGTTCATAAGCGGCTCGCCGCCAAAAAAATCAACCTCCAGATTGGTTCTTGTACCGGAGTTGGCAATCAAAAAGTCCAACGCCTGCTTTCCAACCTCAAAGGACATCAGCGCACGCTCCCCCTGATATTTCCCCTGCGCAGCAAAACAGTAATTGCAATTCAGGTTACAGGTATGTGCCACATGAAGGCAAAGTGCCTTAATCACATTACTTCTGTTTTTCAACACGCCTGCCTTATCCGCATAAACATCCTTGGAAAACAGCTGTCCGGCTGCTACCAGTGCTTCCACCTCCCGAATACAGGTGCTGACCTCCTCCGCAGTCAGCCCCTGTTCCTTATACTTTTCCGTCAGCTGCGCTACAATCTGCTCTGCCGGCGTGGATTCGTACAATGCAATAATGTCATACGCCACCTCATCCACTACATGGATGGCCCCGCTGAACACATCAATTACGATATTATATCCGTTCATTTTGTACTGGTGTATCATAAGAATCTCCTTTTCCTGCGCGCCGCCCACTTTGCTTTCCGGTTACCGAAAAACTTCTTTCCTGCACCTTTGCGCCCTTCCCATTGTAATTCCGCCGTGAACGTCGTCACGCAAGAACCGCCGAATTCCTTTACCGGAATCCGGCGGTTGCTCTTTCTTTTAATTTCTTTTCCGCTTAGTGCTCACACGGCTGATTTGCAACACCACAGGAGGTCTTGCAGGCAGACTGGCAAGAGGTCTGGCACTCACCACAGCCACCGTCAAGCAGACTTTTCGTAAGGCTGCGGGTATTTAATGTTTTGATACGGCTGTTCGTGTTTTCACACGGCTGATTTGCAACACCGCAGGAGGTCTTACAGGCAGACTGGCAGGAGGTCTGGCACTCACCGCAGCCGCCGTCGGTAAGACTGATGGTTAAATCTCTGGTATTCAGTGTATTAATTCTGCTCATGATTTTCATGCTCCTTTATGTATAATCTAAATCAATGGTATTATTATAGTCCAACGGCCGGGAATTTGTCAACTGCTATCTTCCATAGTGCTATATTTTCTTTAAAGCCGGATATCGTCTCTCCAAACACCTTTATCTTAACGAAAGTGTCTTCCCTTCAGACAAAATACAGCGGACAGTGTCTCTGCCTCCACCATTGGTCCGATGAAGCTTCACTCCGTCTGCTTCCTTCCGTAACAGAAAACAGACAATTTCTTCCGATATCTCCTCCCCCGGAACCAAAAGCGGCACTCCGGGCGGATACGCCCAGACATACTCTGCAGCAATTTTACCGACGGCATCCTTTAATCTGCACTCCTCCGTGCAGCCGCGCATTGCCTCAGTCACGCTCCGGCATACCTTCGGAAGTCCCGGATACAACAGCTCCTCCTCCGGTCCTTTACCGCATTGTGCATCTATCGCAAGCAATGCCTGTAACAGACGGGCAAGGCTTTCCTCAGTATCTCCCATACCGGTCATGGCAAGCCCATACCGATCCGCTGCCATTTCAAGCTCAATCCAGTACTCCGTCCGTAATCGTTCCATAAGCTCCGCTCCGGTCAAATCAGTTCCCCGCGTACTGATTATTATCTTACTTTTGTCTCTGGCAAACACTGCTGCATCCGTTTTCCCCTTATCCGTACCGACTACTTTTATCAGCCGCAGCCTTTCCGCCTCCCTGTAAAATCCGGAAAGAGCCTGACTCCAACGTTTAAACAGCAGCGCTCCGCGTTCCTCCAGCAATCCGATGCACCCCTCCACGGATGCCAGCAAAAGATAGGACGGACTACTTGTTTGAAATATATTAATCGCAGTCTGCAGCCGCTCTGCCGACACCAGACTGCCATTTCGATGCAATATTGCCGTCTGGGTCAGACACGGCAGAGTCTTATGAATACTCTGTACTACCAAATCCGCACCACAATCCACTGCACTTTTCGGGAACTCTCCGAAACCCAAATGCGCTCCGTGAGCAGAATCTACCAGCACGGGAACTCCATGCGCATGTGCCGCATGGCAGATTCCTTCTACATCGCTGACTACCCCCTCATAAGTAGGACTGGTTATCACCACCAGCTTCGCAGCCTTCTGCTCCCGCAGGGCAGCCTCCACCATTTCCGGTGTAATTGCACCACCGGCTCCGGTTGCCGCATCTCTTTCCGGCAACAGATACACCGGTCTGGCATCTGCCAGCTGCAGTCCGTTATATACGGATTTATGACAGTTTCTTGCCATAATGACCGTCTCTTTTCCGGAAACCGTCGCAAAAATCGAAGCAAGGATGGCTCCGGTACTACCATTTACCGAAAGATAGCTGTCCTCACTCTGCCAAAGCACCGCTGCCCGTTTTCTTACAGCCAGCAGCACATCCTCCGGCTCTGCTAAATTATCAAACCCCGCAATTTCCGTAATGTCACAGTCGGCACAAAGTGCCGAAAGATAACCATCTTCTCCGGAAAGAGCGAGGTTTCGTTTATGCCCCGGCATATGCATCGGAAGCATGGTATGATTGTATTCTTTTAATTTCCGTAACAGGCTCTCCGCCATCTCTCGTACCTCCGACTTTCCATTTCTCTTATCATACGGTTTTAACGTTCAGACAATATCCGCTTCGTTACAGTCTTTCTGTCCGCTGTCCTTCCTGTGCATATCCCTCCCGCAGCTTTTTCAGTGCCTTCTTCTCAATACGGGATACATAGCTCCGGCTGATAGCAAGTCGATTCGCAATTTCTCTTTGCGTCAGTTCTCTGCCCCCGTACAGCCCATACCGCAATGCAACAATCTCTCTTTCCCGCTCCTCCAGACACTCCTCTAACAACCGGGGAAGCACCGCCAGCTTTTCTTTCCGCTCCACCCGTTCCGAATAATCCTCCTCCTCTGCTTCGATAATCTCCAGCAGACTAATTGCATTTCCTTCTTTGTCTGTTCCGATGGGGTCATACAAGTAAATATCTTTTGCCGACTTCTTCCCTGCCCGAAAAAACATTAAAAGCTCATTTTCAATGCAGCGTGCAGCATAGGTACCAAGACGAATTCCCTTGCTTCCGTCAAAGGTATCCACTGCTTTAATAAGCCCCACCGTGCCAATGGAGAGCAAATCTTCACTCTCCGACGGCTGCGCGGCATATTTCTTTACAATGTGAGCAACAAGACGAAGATTATGCTCAATCAATAAATCTCTTGCTTCCTTTTTTCCTTCGCGAAGCTCGGCAAACAGTGCCTCTTCTTCTTTTGCGTCAAGCGGTTTCGGAAAGGATAACACGGCACGCCTCCGTCCGTTCTTTCTATCAGCCTATGACATGAAAACCTGACCCGTGCCTGTCGCCCCGAAAGTTTTGGTATTAAATAGCGAAAAACGATTCTTCCGTTTCGGACACAGTATCCTCCGCAGAAACCCGGACCGCTGCAGAGTGCTTACCGTTCTTTCTGAATCCTCAATATTGTTAACGGTTCCACCATCTGGTCCAGCGTAACATACAGCCTCTGCTGCGGATGCGGGCAGCTTTCCATAGCATTACCCCCGGCATCCGTAATTGCCAAGACCTTTGCATAACGGCTTTCTCCGTTAAAATCCATCACCTCCACGGTGTCTCCCACACAGAATTTGTTCCGCTGCTCCATATAAAGTCTGCCGTCCTCTGTAATCTCTGTCGGAAAACCGAGGTAGGTGTATTCCTTGTTGTAGTCGTTATTCTCGTAAACCTGCGCATCACTTCCCGGCCTTTCAAAAAAGAACCCGGTCGTATAGCTGCGGTACGTACATTTTGCAATCTCCTCACGATAATACGGCAGACGTGCCCGATACTTTTCCTCACTTTCAAAGTAATCATCAATCGCCTGTCGATAGGTCCGTGCCACCGTCGCTGCATAAAGTGCCGTTTTCATGCGGCCTTCGATTTTAAAGCTGTCAATTCCTGCCGCCACAAGCTCCGGAATATACTCAATCATACACAAATCCTTAGAATTGAAAATATATGTCCCGCGCTCATTTTCAAACACCGGAAGATATTCTCCCGGTCTGCTCTCCTCCATGATATAATACTTCCAGCGGCACGGATGGGTACAGGCTCCGAGATTCGCGTCCCGCCCCGTAAAATAATTGCTTAAAAGACAACGCCCCGAATAGGAAATACACATTGCCCCGTGTACAAAGGTCTCAATTTCCAACTCCTCCGGAATATTGCAGCGAAGCTCTCTAATCTCCTCCAGAGAAAGCTCTCTTGCGGATACGACACGCTTTGCTCCCAAACGATGCCAAAACCGATATGTTCGATAATTTACATTATTTGCCTGCGTACTGATATGAATCTCTGTCTCCGGCAAAATTTCGCGTGCAATTTCAAACACCCCCGGATCGGAAATAATAAGCGCATCCGGTCCGATTTCCTTTAATTCCCTGAAATATTCTTCTACACCGGCCAAATCCCTGTTGTGTGCCGTGATATTGGCAGTCACATACACCTTAACGCCACTTGCATGTGCATAGGAAATGCCCTCCTTCATCTCCTCCGCAGAAAAGTTGTGAGCCTTTGCCCGAAGTCCATACATCTCCCCTCCGATATAAATGGCATCCGCACCGTATTTTACAGCGATTTTTAATACCTCAAGGCTTCCTGCCGGAAGCAACAGCTCCGGTTTTTTTCTCTGTTCCATAATCTTCCTGCTTTCTTACTTTTTCACGCTTAGGGTTACACCGTCACCCACCGGCAGCACCACAGTTTCCAGTTCTTCCATATGCTTCAAGGTATATACATACTCCCGCATCCGCATATGTATCGTGCGTTCCCTGCGGGGAATGGTATATTTGGATTCTACAATGGTGCCCTCCTGCAATACATTATCCGTAATCAAAAGCCCGCCCTCCGGCAAAAGCTTCAGCAAATGCGGGAGAAAGTTCATATACTGCCCCTTTGCTGCATCCATAAAGATAAACGGATACTTCTCTCCCTTATCCGCCAGCTCCTTCAACACCTCGTTTGCATCACCACAAAGCAGGCTCACCTGCGCTGCCCGCGGAATATCCGCTAAATTCTTCCTTGCTTCCCGAATCCGCTGCTCCACCTTTTCAATGGTAGTGACAGTGCAGCCCTCCGGCATATACTCACTCATAAATGCCGCTGAAAAGCCAACTGCACACCCCACCTCCAAAATCCGTTCCGGCTTTAATAAGCACAAAAGGAAACGCAGCAAAGACTGCGCTTCCTTTCTGATAATCGGCACTTCCTCTGCCAAAGCCTTCTGCTCCAGCCGGTCCAGATACTCCGGCAAATCACATTCCAATGCTTTTATATACTCTGACAACCGCTCACTGATAATCATGACGTTTCCTCCGAAATTGCATTCGATAAATCGGTAATAACCTCCAATATCTCGTCGTAAGTCATGGAAGTGTTTAACTCAAAGGTTCCCTGCATAATCTTATATTCATACAACTGCACCTTTAAATAAAACGTGTACTTATTTACCACAATTTTGTTCATATAAAGCTTCTCGGCAATTTCCATGGTGGATTCGCCCTCTTCAATGTGGATTTCCACATCCCGTCCCGGCGCAGCCTCACACACGCGGTCGCCGAACACCTGATACGAAAATTCATATACTCTCGTTGCCACAAAATAAATCGCAAGTGCAACAACGGCATAAAATACCAGATTTAATAACCAACCGAGCAGGTAGCCCAAAATATCAAGTGCCGCCTTCGTCTGCTGTGACTGCTTTGCCATGACTATGCATCCACCTCCATAATAATCGGGAGAATCATCGGACTACGTTTCATCTTCTTCCAAAGATAATCACTTAAAGAATCCTTCATTACATTCTTAATCTTCCCCCAGTCAGTGATATTCTTTGCCATACAACGATCCAGAGAATCCAGTACCACCTCTCTTGCTTCCTCCAGCAGATTTTCCGACTCCCGTACATAAACAAAGCCGCGGGAAACAATATCCGGCCCTGCCAAAATTTCATTGGTGTATTTCTGAAGCGTAAGCACAATAATAATCAAACCGTTTTCGGATAAATGCTGACGGTCACGCAATACGATATTTCCAACATCTCCCACGCCGAGTCCGTCCACAAAAATACCCTGAGCCATCACCTTATCCACAACGCTTCCGTTCTCTTCATCCAGCTCCAGCACATCACCGGAGGACAATACAAATACCTTGTCCTTTGCCACACCCATACTCTCCGCAAGCTGCCCGTGAGTGACACGGTGGTGATACTCCCCGTGCAGCGGAATCGCATATTTCGGTTTTGTTAAAGCATAAATTAACTTTATCTCCTCCTGGCAGGCATGACCGGAAACATGCGTATCCTGCGTGATTACCTTTGCTCCCTTTCGGGTCAGCTCGTTGATAATCTTGGATACCTGCTTTTCATTGCCCGGAATCGGATGCGAGCTCAAAATAACTGCGTCTCCCGGAACAATAGACACCTTTTTGTGGGTAGAATTTGCCATACGGGAAAGTGCTGCCATTGCCTCTCCCTGACTGCCGGTCGTAATCAGCACCAGCTTTTCGTCCGGATAATTCTTTATCTGCTCAATATCAATCATAATATTATCCGGAATATTAATATACCCCAGCTCTGCCGCTGTCGAAATAATATTTACCATACTGCGGCCCTCAATCACAACCTTCCGGTCGTACTTTTCCGCCGTATAAATAATCTGCTGCACACGATCTACATTGGACGCAAAGGTTGCTACAATAAGACGATGATTCATATTCTCGGAAAAAATCGTATCAAAGGTCTTTGCCACCATTCGCTCAGACATCGTAAAGCCCGGACGCTCTACATTTGTGGAATCGGCCAGCAATGCCAATACTCCCTTTTTCCCAAGCTCTGCAAAGCGCTGTAAATCAATCGTATCGGAAAACATCGGGGTATAATCCACCTTAAAGTCACCCGTATGCACCACGGTTCCTACCGGTGTAAAAATTGCCAGTGCAGCCGCATCTGCAATACTGTGATTCACACGGATAAACTCAATGCGGAAGGCACCTAAATTTACAGACTGCCCGTACTTAATTACCTTACGCTTCGTTGACTTTAACATATTATGCTCTTTCAGCTTGTTATCAATCACACCGACGGTAAGCTTTGTCGCATACACCGGCACATTAATCTCCTTTAGCACATACGGCAACGCACCGATATGATCCTCATGCCCATGGGTTATGATAAATCCTTTTACTTTATCAATATTTTCCTTTAAGTACGAAATATCCGGAATGACAAGGTCGATACCAAGCATATCATCCTCCGGGAATGCCAAACCGCAGTCCACCACGATAATGCTGTCCTCGTACTCGTATGCCGTAATGTTCATACCGATTTGTTCCAAGCCGCCAAGCGGTATAATACGGAGCTTTGGCTTACTCACCTGCTCCTCTGCAATAAACTGCTCTTCTTCCAGTGCAGCCACTGCTGCTCTGACACCTCTTCTTCTCAAAAAAATTACCTCCTGTTTCGGTGCATCGCAAAACAAAGCCTTTCAAAAGCCCTTTCAAACTTTCCTATCACGCACACTCTGACACTGTAAGTTTCTTACAAACACGCGCACAAGAAACACCGCCTTCTTTATTCAAAGAAGGCCGGTCCTCCATGCCGCATATTCTCTGTTTGAACGTAATTCCAACTCTGTCCCGTTTCACAATGCATTTCTGTTTTAATATAATGATTCCCTGTTTTGAATAAATCAAACCACCTTTTACAATACAAATTCCGTATCCTCTAAAAGCTCGCTGAATAAGTCGGCAACTGCTTTTAATTCTCTCTCGTCGTCAACAATTTCATAGACTGCTTCCGCATCGCCCTCGGCTGAGGTATCCTTTAAAATTAACGCTTCCGTCTCTTCCTCGGCAATATCGTCCAGCACCAAAAGATAGTCGGTGCCGTTAATGCGAGTCTCTTCAATCACATGAAAAACCGCTTCGTCCCCATCCTCAGTAACAAACGTGATGGTATCCTGATTCCGCTCCATTTAAACTTCCTTTCTGTTCTCGTAATTCATACGGTCCAAATAGCTTTGTAAAATCAATACGGCAGCCAGCTTATCAACAACCGCCTTTTTTTTCTCCAAGCCTGCACCGCCCGCATCCAAAATCCGATGTGCCTCCACCGTAGTCAGACGCTCATCCTGTAGCTCCACCGGAAGTCCTGTTCTTCGTCTCAGTGCCTCCGCAAACTCTTCTGCCTTTTTGGCACGCTCACCGACAGAATTGTTTAAATGCTTCGGAAGCCCTACCACAATCCGGTCAACCTCATACTCCTCAATCAATTCCTCGATTCTGCGATAGGTTCTGCGAAGCTGCAGCTCCTGCTCTCTCCGAATGGTTTCTATCCCCTGAGCGGTCAGCAAAAGTGCATCGCTAATCGCAACACCAACCGTTGCCGCTCCGTAATCTAAGCCCATAATCCGCATATGGTACCTGCCTCTCACATGCGCACACACAAGGTTCTATAACTCACGCCTGATATAATTGCGCAAAAGTTCTTCAATAATTTCATCCCGTTCTACCTTCATGATTAAGCTTCTTGCATTCTCATAGCTGGTAATGTACGTCGGATCCCCGGACATGATGTAACCGACAATCTGATTCACCGGATTGTAACCCTGCTCTGTCAATGCATGATGAACCTCTGCCAGAATTTCCCGTACATCCGGCGTTTCATTTTTTTCCACTTTAAAAAACAGTGTATCATTTCCTTCACGCATAGAACAACACTCCTTTGGTTTCCAATCATTTGCCGCAATCTATCCCATTATCTTTTATCATAATATATTTTCGGAAAAATTTCAATGCTTTTCCAAATATTTTATAATTCACATTTTCCTAACAATGCGTCCCCCCTCTGCTCCTTTGTCAATCGTACCATCACAGCTTCGTTCGGACCAAAAGAGCTTTTCGCACACGGCACAGCTACTTTTACATAGCGCGAGGTATGTCCCACAAGATACTTTTCTCCGTCTAACTCTGTTTCCTCCTCAAGCAGTACCTCCTCCTCTGTATCGTCAAACAAATCCCGATACGCCTTCTCCAGCTGCTTTTCTACAGCAGACAGGGCTTCACTGCGACTGGTTTTTACCGGCTCCGGCACTTGCTCCTTCATCCGGTCCGCTGCCGTACCGGCTCTCCTTGAATACTTAAAAATATGAATCTGGGAAAACGCAATTTCTGTCACAAAACGCAAGGTTTCCGCAAACTCCTCCTCCGTTTCTCCCGGAAAACCCACAATCACATCCGTTGTAATCGCCGGATGCTTAAAATAGCGTCGCAGACAGGCTACCGCCTCCCGATACTCCGCTGTGGTATATTTACGGTTCATACGCTTTAGTGTCGCATCACAGCCGCTTTGCAGCGAAAGATGAAAATGCGGGCAAAGCTTCGGCAGGGATGCAATTTCTTTTACAAAAGCCTCCGTCATAATCCGCGGCTCCAACGATCCCAGGCGAATACGCTCTATCCCCTTTATTTCCTGCACCCGCCTAAGCAGTGCAAGCAACGGAAGTACCGTTTGTGCTTCTGTTTCTGCCAAGGTTGCATCAAACTCAGAAACGGTGTCTGACCCTTCCTTCGCCTTCTGATCCAGCCCGTAAGAGGAAAGGTGAATACCGGTCAGCACTACCTCCCGATATCCCTCCGCAGACAAACGCCTGATTTCCGCAAGCACCTCCTCTTCCCTCCGGGAGCGTACACGTCCCCGCACATACGGAATAATACAATAACTGCAAAACTGATTACAGCCGTCCTCAATCTTGATATATGCTCTGGTATGCTCCGTTACAGTTTCAATCGGCAATTCCTCAAAGCACCGTTCCCTTCCGATATCCAAAAGTGCATAACTGCTCTTTGCTTCCTGCCGGAGCAAAGCCTCCTCTGTCAGCTCTACAATCTCCGCCTTTTTATTATTCCCCACCACAAGATTTACACCATCCTTCTCACCAAGGTGCTCTCCCGCCGCCTGTGCATAACAGCCTGTTGCAACCACCAGCGCACCATTTCCCCTTTTTCTTGCTTTATGCAGCATCTGTCTGGATTTACGATCTGCAATATTCGTAACGGAACAGGTATTGACAATATACACATCCGCTTCCTCATCAAACTCTGCCTCAATTGCTCCCGCCTTTCGGAACAATTCCCGCATTCCTTCGGTTTCATAAGCATTTACCTTACATCCCAGACTCAAAAACGCAACTTTCTTTCCCTCTATCGGCCGCTTTGGCTTACTTCCCATTTCTTTCCTCCTATACCTCCTGAATTTTCGTACATTTTCATAGTTTTTCGCATAATTAACTAACTTTTTTATTTGTTTTGCATATTGACATTTTCCCCCGCAAAATGTACTATATAGATATGAAGATACTTCATAGCGAATCATAATATTCAATAATAAAGAAGGAGGGTATACTATGAAGACTGTTAAAATTTCTTTAAACTCCATCGATAAGGTAAAGGCTTTCGTTAACGAAATCACCAAGTTTGATTCCGATTTCGATTTAGTTTCCGGAAGATATGTCATCGATGCAAAGTCTATCATGGGTATTTTCAGCTTAGATCTTTCCAAGCCGATTGACTTAAATATCCATGCACAGGACAACTTAGACAATGTTCTGACCGCATTAAAGCCATATATCGTAGAGTAATAAAAAAAGGTATCAGTTACAGACGGGGAGGATACAAAACTGTATCCTCTTTTTTCGTGTAGGCAAAGTGAGCATAG
>CAZAUP010000045.1:0-12354 GCA_964488415.1 uncultured Lachnospiraceae bacterium | reverse complement strand
ACCTCCTCTATTGATACCCGTATGGAGGTGCGCATTCAGCGTGCGTTCCATAAGATGATGCAAGGACGTACCAGCTTTATCGTGGCGCATCGGCTGTCTACCATACGGGAAGCAGACTTGATTCTTGTGATGAAGGACGGCGATATTATCGAGCAGGGAACGCATGAGGAGCTGCTTGCAATGGGCGGTTTTTATAATAAGCTGTATTACAGCGGAAACAGGGAAGACTAGTTTTTGTCAAAAAATAAAATTTTTTTTGATTTTTTGGAACCGGATCGTTCCGTGCTTCGTCATATTAACAGTGGGCAGGAAAGCTCATGGAAGACAAATAAGGGAGCAGCCGCGGAACCCTGACCGGCTCCCCTTAGAAAACAGTATTTAAAAAGAAAGAGAGAAAAGATTATGAGAAAATTTTTAGCAGCATTACTTGCCGTTTCTATGGTAATGAGCTTTGCCGCATGTGGCAAGAAGGATGACGCGCCGGGAGAAGATGTTACCTTGTCCCCGACCACGGCTCCGGAGAATTCCGGCGCAGAGGCAGCTGTTATCGCCCCGGATGCAGCGGAGAATACCGCAGGCAGTATACTTTGGGAGGCATTTCTTTCTGCAATGAAGGAAAATCCGGAGATAAGTGCAATTGATGTGGCAAACACACTTTATACAAACCCTGTAATTGAGTTTTCAGCAGGCGCTTTCGAGGTGGAGCCGGGCTGGCTTTCCGGCTTTTCTGAAGAAATTACGGATTTTGAAAGTGCGGCAACATTTGGACCGATGATGGGTTCTATCGCATTTGTGGGTTATGTATTTCAACTTGCGGATGACGCAGATGTGAATGCATTTATCAAAAATCTTCAGGACAAGAGTAATCCGAGATGGAACGTGTGCGTTGAAGCGGATTACGTTCAGGCAGGTGCTTATGATAATACGGTATATTTCCTTATGTACCCGGCATTTATGGATGAGGCATTAGGTGGAGACAGCATTAATGAGCCGATTGAGGTTACCATGATTTATCCGGAGGTGGAAGAAAATACATGGGGAGAGACTCTTTGGAATTCCTTCGAGGAGATTATGGCTGAGGATCCGTTTGCATCTGCGTCTGATGTGGCGTTTGCGCTCTCCATGGATGGCTCTATTACGTTTGCATCCGGTTCGTCAGAGGTGCTTCCGGGAGTTCTTTCCGGGTTCAGTGCAGAGATTACGGATTTTAAAGATGCCGGAATGTTTGCCCCGATGATGAGTTCTATCGCTTTTGTCGGATATGTTTTCGAGTTAGAGGAAGGTGCGGATGTGGATGCGTTTATTTCCACATTGAAAAGCAACAGCGATCCGGGCTGGAACGTGTGCGTGGAGGCAGAACAGACAGTAGTAGGAGCTTACAACAATATGGTATTCTTCCTTATGTGTCCTAGTTCAAATCAGGGTTAATGAAAGAATTCAGAAAAGGGCACTTTGAAAAGTGCCCTTTTTTTACTTTATAGGAAATGCCGTGTTGCGACAGCGTGCGAAAGTGCGTTCCTATAAAGCAAAAAATGCTCCGCCGGATGCGCACTCGCGCGATTGGAAGATGTCGCATGCGACCGCGCTCGGTGCGAGAGTCCGCGAGCGGACTCTCTGTATGGATATACTATGGCAGAAAAATAAAACAGAAAGAAAAGAGGAGGGATTGTTCTGCTATTTTCAACGATTAGTTTTATTTACTATTTTTTAGCGGCGGTACTTTTGCTTTATTTTATTGTGCCGTTCCGCTTTAAAAATTTGGTTTTATTTGTAGCAAGCATGTTTTTCTATTTTTACGGAGAGCCGGTTTATACGATACTGATGCTTGCTACCATATTATCCAGTTACCTTCACGGACTGTTGATTGATAAGTTCCGCGGGAAGGTGTGGTCAAAGGTATTTCTTTGGTCCAGTGTTGTTACAAGTATTGGAGTGCTTGGATTTTTCAAGTATTCGGATTTCTTTATCAGTAATGTGAATTCGTTGTTTCAGACGGAGATTGCACTTTTGGGCATTGCACTCCCGATTGGTATCAGCTTTTATACCTTCCAGACCTTAAGCTATACGATTGATGTATACCGCGGTGAGGCAAAGGTGCAGAAGAGTCCGATTCGGCTGGCAACCTATGTGGCACTGTTTCCTCAGCTGATTGCAGGGCCGATTGTACGATATACCACGGTAGAGGAAGAGCTTTCCGAGAGAAAGCACTCCTTTGAAAATTTTGGTTATGGTATAACTCGTTTTGTTGTCGGTCTTTCCAAAAAGGTACTGTTAGCGGATACGCTGGGAAATCTTGCCAGAACCGTGCACGGTATGGAGGAGGCAACGGTAGGGGGGTACTGGCTTTATGCCGTTGCAATTTCGCTGCAGCTTTATTTTGACTTTTCGGGATACTCGGATATGGCAATCGGTCTCGGAAGAATTTTTGGATTTCATTTTTTGGAAAACTTTAACTATCCGTTTATTTCCAAAAGTATTGCGGAGTTCTGGAGACGCTGGCATATGTCTCTCGGAACCTGGTTCCGGGATTATGTCTACATTCCGCTCGGCGGGAACAGAGTATCGAAGTGGCGCTGGGTGTTCAATACGCTTGTTGTATGGTTTTTGACCGGCTTTTGGCACGGTGCAGACTGGACCTTTATTCTTTGGGGACTTTTCTTTGCGGTATTTTTGATGCTGGAAAAGTTTGCATTAAACAAATTTTTTGCAAGGCTTCCGAGAATATTTTCACATCTTTATGTTGTTATAGCGATACTGATTAGCTTTGTAATATTCAGTGCGGACGGACTGTCGGGAGCACTTGCTGATTTGGGTCATATGTTTGGTGCAGGAGGGCTTTCGGCCTGGTCCGGTGAAACGGCATACTATTTTGGAAGCCATGCAATAGTACTTCTTGTAGCAGTCATTGGAGCAACGCCGCTTGTGAAAAATGCGGTGCTTAAGCTGAAGGAAACACGTGCCGGAGCACTTGCATGTGACATCCTGGAGCCGGTATTTGTGATAGGAATGCTTTTGGTAGTGACGGCTTATTTTGTGGATGGGTCCTTTAGCCCGTTCCTTTATTTCAGATTTTAAGGGAGGGGATGAAAATGCAGAATAAAATTAAAAATATAGTTGTAACCGGTGCTTTTTTGACCTTTCTTGCTTTTTTTGCCGTACTTTGCGTTTGGAAATACCGGAATCCTGACAGTATGTCGGAAAGCGAAAGAAGACTGCTGGCACAGTTCCCAAAGGAAATTACATGGGAAGGCATCAAAGATAAAACGGTTATTGATGCGTTTGAAGAGTATACGGTGGACCAGTTTCCGTTCCGGGAGTTTTTCCGTTCCTTAAAGGCGAAGTTTCAGCTCAATGTACTCGGACTGAGTGAAAACAATGGTCTTGCGGTAAAGGACGGCTATATAGCGAAAATTGAGCAGGAGTTTACGGATGCGCTGGTAGAGTATTCTGTAGGACGTCTTCAGTATGTCTATGAAACACTTCTTAAGGATAACGGCGGTGACAAGTTTGTGGCACTTGTGCCGGATAAGAACTATTTTCTTGCAAAGGACTACGGGTATCCGTCGCCGGATTATGAAGCACTGGTGGAATATGTTAAGAAAGCACTGGACGGAATGGAATATATCGATTTGTTTGGTGAGCTGGAATTAGAGGACTATTACAGAACGGATACCCATTGGAGCCAGGAAAAAATTGGTGCGGTTGCCGAAAAGCTGCTTGCGGCGCTCGGCGCAGCAGACCGTGTAACCGGAGAGTATCAGGAGAACACATTGTACCCGTTTTACGGTGTGTACTACGGACAGAGTGCATTGCAGCCGAAGCCGGATACGATTACCTACCTTACCAGTGAGCTTCTCGACAGCTGTACGGTGTATGATTATGAGACAGGAGAAACTTACGGAATCTACAACTTCGAGAAATTTGAAGGAAAGGATGGGTACGACTTTTTCCTGTCGGGAACAAAGGCACTGCTCCGTATTGATAATCCAAATGCGACTACGGATGAGGAGCTTGTTATTTTCCGTGATTCCTTCGGCTCCAGTATTACGCCGCTTCTTGCGGAGGGCTATAGGAGTATTTATCTTGTGGATATTCGCTATGTAGTACCGGATATGCTGGAGAATTTTATTGATTTCGAAGGGAAGGATGTGTTGTACCTGTACAGCGCATTGATTTTGAACAGCAAATCGTTTAAGTAAGCAGTGCTTCCGGAAAATTATGAAAGGTTTGTGAAATACAGTAATTTCATTGTTTTTTCAAAATTGTGCTATATCATGGATAAGTGAGGGTATAGTCAGGAGGCAGACAATGAAAGTACTGATGGTGGAAGAGGATGTATTGCTTGCAGAGCTTTTACGCGGACTATTGCAGAAAAATGGATATGAGACAGAATGGCTGTGGGATAGCGAGGAAGGAGTGTTTCTGGCAGAAGCCGGTCAGTTTGACCTTATGATTCTGGATGGGGAGACGAACGGCTGTGAGCTGGCGCAGAGGCTGCGGCAGAGTCATTGCGGGATTCCGATTCTGATGTTGACGGAAACAGAGGGCGTGGAGGACGAAATCCGTTGCTTAGAGGCAGGAGCTGATTACTGTCTGGCAAAGCTTTTTGACAGCCGGAGGCTGTTGGCGTATGTCGGTGCGTTGCTGCGGCGGCAGGGAGAGCAAAGGGATGTGCTGGTAGTCGGAGACCTGTTCCTCAATCTGTCGAATTGCGTGTTATCCTGTGAGGGAAAGGAAATCCGGCTTTCGGCAAAGGAATTTGACGTGATGCGCTTTTTGATGTCGTCCGGGGGAAGGCTTCTTCCGAAAAAGCAGATTTTGTGCCGGGTCTGGGGATATGATACGGAGGCGGTAGAAAATCATGTGGAGGTTTATATAGGAAGGCTCAGGAAAAAGTTAACACAGCTCGGTGCACATGTGCAGATTAAAGCAATCCGGTATCTGGGCTATGTTATGGAAACAGAATAAAAACGAAAAAGGGACCGGCTCGGTTCCCTTTTTCGTTTTTATTCTTAGTTTAACACGATTTTTTGAACTGCTTCGATTAGGTTTATCACGGAGGAACGTGTTGTATAGCAAACGCTTTCCCCGTTTACGGTTACAAGGCAGGAGCTGCCGTCATAGCGGTAAAAGCAGAGTTCAATTTCCGGATAAAGCGTATGTTCCAGATGAAGCGTCAGACGCAGCTCTTCCTTGCCCGCCGGCGTTTCATCGGTGAAGCTGTCAGCATAAATGGAACGCAGATAATACTTCAGATTGGAAACATCAATTTCCTGCTCCTGATAGAACCAAAGGAGCTCGGAGGAATCCTCTTCGCCTGGCTGCGAGAAAATCGTATGTACGGTTTCTTCTAACGTAATGTCAAAGGCGGTAATGGAAGTGTAGTCACCCCAGAATACTTCCTGATGGCGGAAATCATTGTAGGAGGTGGCAGTTAGTGTTGTATAGTCAGCATCGGAGAGCTGATATACAATTTGCGAGTCATTCACACGGATGTATTTTGTAACAGAAGGAATGCTCTCAGCACCCTCCGCTTCGGCAGCCTCTGCTGCTGCAAGCTCCTCCGGATTGCGACTGATATGAAGGGTAAAGGTTTCTGTAGTTTCTGTTCCGTTTTCATCTGTGGAAGGGTATTCAATGGTAACGGAATGCTCCGGCGCATTCAGACCATAGCTTATCAGCTCTTCTTCTGTTGCATTATAAGTCACAAAATTCTGAAGCGTCAGCGAGGATATTGTGGACAGGTATGCGGTTACGATATCTGTGTCCAGTGGAGCATTTTTTCCGTCCCGTACCATATAGTAAACATCCTCTTCACTATAGGAATCGGTACTATCCTCCAAGTAAATGATAGAACCGGATTCGTTGCCGGAAAAGAGCAGCCCGGTGGCGGTAGTAAGCTCCGGACAGGAATCGTGCAGGAGGAAGGAGGAAACGGTTGTTTCCAGCGAATCCATAGGGTCTTTGCGAACCAGATATACGTTTCCGTCACCGATATCAACATAACGCTGTTCATCCATTTTGCTAAAATCTCCTAAATAAATGCAGAACTCCTTTTCTGTAGTAGAAAGCCGGATGGTGCATTCGGGATTTTTCAGTCCGTATTGCGTATAGTCCTCGACTTCCTCAATGATGAATGCGGCACCAAAGGCTTCGAAAAGAGAGAGGATATTGTTGATTTTTTCTTCTTTTACCGGAAAGGCTTCGTCCCCGTCATACAGCCACTGACCATTAGCTTTGTGAAAGGAAAGACTGCTGTTGTCGTATTCCCAGGAGAGGGACTGTACCGTGTCAGATGCAAGTGCCACAATGATGGCATCGCTGTTTTTGATCTGTTCCTGCTTTTCTTCATATCGTGTCAGGGCAAAGGTTGCAGCGCAGGCGGCTATCAGGACGATGCCAAGCAGCAGTGCGCGTTTAGTTCGTTTCATTTTGTTTACCTCGCTTTCTCAGGATGACCAGAACACCAATGGCAAAGTAGGAAATTGGAAATACGGCAATCATCAAAGCCTTTAGTGTGGAAGCAGTAGCATCATTAATGGTCAGATAGTTATAATCCAGTGACTTGCTGCGTATTGCCATGGCTTCACGCTCACCGATAAGAGAAGAAATGGCATTCATCACCAAATCGGTGTTGGCACCGGAGGAATAGCTATTGTATGGGTTATTTAAAAAGTCGGAGGAGGAGAACCATATGAGCTGCCCCGCAGTATCCGTTTCCACAGAAACGCCTAATGTGAACGGACCATCCACGTCATCCTCTTCTTTTTCATAGGTGGTTAAAGAAAAACCGGCAACCTTACTAAAGGAAGTGTCAGAGGTGCTTAACAGTGCGGTAACGGTTCCCTTAGAGGTATAGCCTAGTTCCATTCCCTGTGCAAGGGGGAAGGCTGGATAATAATTTTCCTGAATCAGAGCTTCCGTAATAGAGGTTTCTGACATGGTTGGCATTAAAATGTAGGGATACCCAAAGGCATAATATTCCCGGTTATTTTCAATTACAAAACCATCCGCAAAGGTGATATTGTAGTCGGCCAAAAGCTGTTGCAGATTCAGAAAGGAGGTATCCGGAGACGGTCCGGCAATTACAAGCAGTTTTCCTCCGTTTGTTACATAGTCGGAGAGCATTTGATATTCCTCTTCGGCAATGTCACGTTCCGGTGCGTAAATGAGAATCGCATCTGCAGTGTCCGGAATTTCATCCACGTTTAACAAAGAAAAGGTAGTAATTTCGATATTTGCCTTTTCAATTGCTTCTGCAAAGGTATCGGGAAGAGAGGCTTCGCCGTGCCCTTCCAGAAGATAGAGCTGCGGAAGTTCCTCTGTAACAACATAATCGATGGCAGAGGTTACGACACCCTCTCCGTCAAAGGCGGTTGCAACATAAGAGTAGGTGGACATGTCAAATTCGTATTCGTAAATGTCGTTGTTGCTGATATAACGGCTTCGGTCGCCGGATTCTACAATCAGACTGTTATTGGGAACCGTTTCCTCGGTATATTGTTCCGTAAAGGTCGGAAATACATCCGGATTTTTCTTGACAATATGGATGTGCCCGGACAGGCTCTCGTATTTGCTCAGAAGATTTTCTAAAATAGTGTCTTCTTCGTCTGCCTGCACAATCCAGTATATGGTAACGTCCTGCTGTAAATGATTTACAACAACCTTTGTGTTGCTGGTAATGGAATATAGCTTGCTGGAGCTGATATCCAGATTGGTTACGGACGCAGGCAAAAGTGATACGAAACAATTTACCACAATCAAAAGTACCAATACCATGGCGGTAATCAGCAGGGAGTAGGAGCCGCCATGAAAGGCGAGCTGCCTATGTCGGAAATCACTTTGTTTTTTCATCAGTTATACCTCCGCTTTTCAAGAGATTGCACAGTCAGAAATAGAAAGAAGATGCTGACTGACAGAAAATAAACCATGGCGGTTATATCGAATACACCGTTGATAATGGTATCCATACGATCAAAAAGAGAAAGCCGCCGCATGATATCCGGCAGGAGTCCCTCCAGTTTTGTGTCGTCAAGGAGAAAAATGATAAGTGTGACGGCAGCAAGAAACAGACTGATGCCATATGCCAAAATATCATTACGGGTCATAAAGCGAATCATCCATCCTAAGAGACAGGCAAACACAAAAAGGGTAATGGCTGCTCCGGAGGAGGTGGAGGAAGTATATTCTGCCAGACTGACGCTAAAGTAATTGAAAAGAATCACAGCAATGCCGATGCCGGCAGCAAAGCCCTGATTTTCCGTCAGAGAAGAAATAAATACTCCGACTGCCAGCAGGGCAGCACCAAGGAGGAAAAAGGCAAGCAGACTTCCGTAGGCGGTGAGCAGATAGACTTCACCGTATTGGGAAAAAATTAGGGGATAAACAGCAATAATACATAAAGGAACCGCATAAACTGCCAGCAATGCAATATATTTGCCGAGAACAATCTGAGTGGTGGAAATCGGCAGGGAATAAAGCAGCTGGTCGGTTTTTTGTTTGCGCTCCTCTGCAATTACACGCATGGTAAGAATAGGTACAATAATGATAAATATGGATGTAGAAGAGCCAAGGACAAATTCAAAATTACTTACGGCAGCCTGAAGATTGTACAGCATCGCCCAAAGCCCGACAAATACAAGTAAAAAGGCTCCGAATATGTAAGCAGTAAAAGAATGAAAATAAATCCTGAGCTCGTGCTTTAATACAGCAATCATTGAATGGTATCCTCACTTTCTGCGACAGACAGGTCGTTCGGGGTATCCGTACCGAGAGGCTGTTCCGTATCGCGTTTTTCGGTAAGCTCCAAAAAGAGATCCTCTAAATCACCTTTTTTCAGCGTCATTTCATAAATGTTATGTTCGCCGGAGGCGAAGGCACGGAAAATAGCAGCGGAGAGCGCATAAAGCTCTTCCGTTTTTGTTTTTATGTGTGCAACGCTTCCGGAAGGTTCGTGTATTGTCTCTGTTGTAACGTCTGTAATGCCGTCTACCGAAGAAAGAATTTCGGAAAGCTCGGTAACGTCTGCATCGGAGGTTACGATAATCTCATGGGAGGTAAAAAGCTGTTTACGAAGCGTCTCCGGCGCACCACAGGCAACCAGCCGCCCGTGTGCAATAATCAGAATGCGGTCGCAAAGTGTTTGTACCTCGGACAGGATGTGTGAGCTGAAAATGACCGTATGCTGCTTCCCTAAATCAGTAATCAGCTCCCGGATTTCGAGAAGCTGGATTGGATCAAGACCGACAGTAGGCTCATCAAGGATAATCACCTTGGGATTTCCAAGCAGTGCCTGCGCAATACCGACCCTCTGCTGGTAGCCCTTGGAGAGAGAAGCAATCCGGCGGTGCTTTACCTGTTGTATGCCGGTTCGCTCCATTGCCTCATTGATTTGCGTAGAAAGCTCACTGCCGCGCAGCCCCTTTGCTTCCCCGACAAAACGGAGATATTCGGAAGGTGACTCGTTCATATACAGTGGAGGATGCTCCGGAAGATAACCGATTAGCCGTTTTGCGGCAGCTGGTTCGTCAAAAATGTCATGTCCGTCAATCACAATTTTTCCCTCGGAAGCGGACAGACAGCCGGTGAGGATGTTCATGGTCGTAGATTTTCCTGCTCCGTTCGGACCGAGAAAGCCATAAACGTGTCCCTGGGAGATTTCAAATGAAATGTCGTCTACGGCAAGGTGTTCACCGTAATATTTGGTCAGGTGTTCAACGGTAATCATAGAGTTTCTCCTCCTTTGTGCCGTGTAATGAAGTGCTTCATGTCAGTTATCCTTTCTTATGCCGGAAAGAAAACCGCCCTTGGTGCGGTTGTTTCCAAAATGTATAAAAAGGATAGCACAGTTCGCTGAAAGGAGGCTGAAAAAATAGGGAGAAAGTATGAAAAAAATGTGAAATACGTTAAGAAAACCAGGGCTGGAGGTTTTGCAGATAAAAGCATAGGGCTGCCTGCCACGAAAATGGTGAAAGCGTGGTAACAGGCAGCCCTTGTTTTAACAAAAAACAGTATTATAAATTGAAGTCAAAGCCCTTGAGCATTCTTGCACGGCTTGGGTGGCGGAGCTTTCGCAGAGCCTTAGCCTCAATCTGACGGATGCGCTCACGGGTGACGTTGAATTCTCTGCCAACCTCTTCCAAGGTGCGGCTTCTGCCGTCCTTCAGACCGAAGCGGAGCATTAATACGCGACGCTCGCGCTCAGTCAGGGTATCAAGAAGCGTAGCAATCTGATCCTGCAATACGGCGTAGGATGCCGCCTCTTCAGGCCCCATAACGCGCTCGTCCTTGATGAAGTCGCCAAGATGGCTGTCGTCCTCTTCGCCAATCGGGGTGTCAAGAGAAATCGGGTCAGCAGAAATTTTTAAGATTTCGCGAACCTTTTCTGCCGGCATATCTAAAGCCTCCGCCAGCTCCTGCTCGGAAGGCTCACGTCCGAGCTCCTGAAGCAGGGTGCGTGAAACGCGGTAGGTTTTATTGATGACCTCAGACATATGCACCGGAATACGAATGGTGCGGGACTGGTCCGCAATGGAGCGGGTAATTGCCTGACGAATCCACCAGGTTGCATAGGTACTGAATTTATACCCCTTGTTGTAATCAAACTTATCCACTGCCTTGATAAGACCGAGATTTCCTTCCTGGATTAAATCAAGAAAGGAAAGACCGCGACCTACATAACGCTTCGCAATGCTGACAACAAGACGAAGGTTGGACTCTGCGAGAAGCTTTTTTGCATGCTCATCGCCGTTCTCGATTTTTTTGGCAAGCTCAATCTCTTCCGAAATAGAAAGAAGCGGGTAATTACCGATTTCCTTTAAATACTGTTTTACCGGATCGTCGGACATGACGTTGGCCAGTGCATTTAAGTCCTCTAACTCTGCCAATGCCTCATCCGCATCCTCCAGCTCTAACAAATCATCGTCGTCCGGAAGGTCATCGCCGTTCATTGGGGACATAACCAGAATGCCGTTAGCATCTAAGTATTCATAAATCTTGTCAATTTGGCTTACCTCCAGATTCATTTCTTTGAAAAAGTCATTAATCTTATCAACTTCCAGTACGTCTTTATTGCTACGCGCCATGGCAACCAGCTGCTTTAGACGCTGTTCAAAATTCTGTATCTCGTTTACCTGTTCCATGATGAAACTACTCCTTTATATTGTGACTCCTTTTTGAATAGAAATATGTCGAAAAAGAGCGCAAGCAATATTATAGCACAGATACATTCAAAAAGTGAAGTGATTTTTTGCCAAAATTTTAAAATTGGTAAAAACTACCCGAAATAGGGAAAAAGTCCTGCCTTTTCTAGTCAAAAAGGCGAAAGGCAAGGACACAAAATCTTAAGAAATGGCTGATTGTAATTTAAAATGGCGGGGAGTATAATTGGGAGAAGAAAGAGGGAGGTGTGTGCAATGCAGAAAAAAAGAACAAAAAAGGAAAAAATAGGAAGATGGTATCTGGCAGCGGTGCTTTCCCTGCTTGCAATTTGTCTTGGAAGTGGAGTGGCGGGCTGTAAAACAGGGCAGGGAGAAAAAACAAAACAGCCGGAGCAGGGAGTGACGGCGACGGCGGTGCCTGTAGTGACGAAACAGCCGGAAGCAACGGTGATAGCAGACGCAGATGTTACACCGACCTCTGCGCCGGAGACTTCGGAAACAGAGCAGGGAGCAGTGAAAAGGCTGGAGAAAATGACTCTGGAGGAAAAGGTGGGACAGATGTTTCTGGTGCGTTGCCCGGAAGCTGCCATAGAGAGCATTACAGAGTACAAGGTGGGCGGTTATGTGCTGTTTGCGAGGGACTTTGAAGGAGAAAGCAAAGCCTCTATGCAGGAAAAGTTAGCTTCCTATCAGGAGGCATCGGATATCCCGCTGCTGCTTTCTGTCGATGAGGAGGGCGGTACGGTAGTAAGGGCAAGTAAGTATACGGCGTTCCGGTCAGAGGCGTTTTTAGCACCGCGGGAGCTTTACCGGCTCGGAGGGCTGGAGCGCATTGCGGAGGATGCGACGGAAAAGGCAGAGCTTTTGCTGTCACTTGGGATTAACGTCAATCTTGCCCCGGTGTGCGATATTTCACAGGATCCAGCCGCGTTCATGTATGCACGGAGCTTTGGTGGAAATGCCGAAGCAACGGCAGAGTATGTTACGGCGGTAGTGACTGCGGCAAAGAAAGCGGGGCTTGGCAGTGTGTTAAAGCATTTTCCGGGCTATGGAGATAATGCGGACACGCACCAGGGGCTTGTATGGGATACCCGTGCGTATGAAGCCTATACGGAAAATGATTTTTTGCCGTTTGTGGCGGGAATAGAGGCAGGAGCCGGAGCGGTGATGGTATCCCATAATATTGTGGAATGTA
>CAZAUP010000044.1:0-12604 GCA_964488415.1 uncultured Lachnospiraceae bacterium | reverse complement strand
ATTCGTGTTAATTTTTCAAGGTACAAACAAAATCATATATTAATTAACGTGTCTTTTGACACCCTAATCCTATAAAGCAAAAAACGCTTCGCTGCAAAAGCGGCGCGAGAGTTTCGCAGGCGAAGCTCTTTGTTCCTTTATTTAAGGCAAAAACCCTCCGCGGGAGGCGCGCGATTCAGAGACAAAGCAGTAAAACAAGAAAAGGAGATAAGGTTATGAGTAAGAAACCGTATTACATTACGACCGCCATTGCGTACACGTCGGGAAAGCCGCATATCGGCAATACCTATGAGGCAATTCTGGCAGACAGCATCGCCCGTTACAAAAGATTTCAGGGGTATAATGTGTTTTTGCAGACCGGTACCGATGAGCACGGTCAGAAAATTGAAGAGAAGGCAGCGGCAGCAGGGGTGACACCGAAGGAGTTTGTAGACGGTGTTTCTGCGGAAATCAAACGTATCTGGGATTTGGTAGGAACTTCCTATGACAAATTTATCCGTACCACCGATGCGGAGCATGAGAAGCAGGTACAGAAGATTTTCAAGAAGATGGTAGACAAGGGGGATATTTATAAAGGAGCTTATGAGGGAATGTACTGTACACCGTGTGAGTCCTTCTGGACGGATTCCCAGCTGGTGGACGGCAAGTGTCCGGACTGCGGACGTGCGGTGCAGCCGGCAAAGGAGGAGGCATATTTCTTCCGTATGAGTAAATATGCGGACCGCCTGATTGAACATATCAACACGCATCCGGAGTTTATTCAGCCGGTCAGCCGTAAGAATGAAATGATGAACAATTTCCTGCTTCCGGGCTTACAGGATTTGTGTGTGTCCCGTACCTCCTTCCGGTGGGGAATTCCGGTGACGGAGGACCCGAAGCATGTGGTGTATGTATGGCTGGATGCACTGACCAACTACATCACCGGTATCGGTTACGATGCAGATGGGAATCATACGGAGCAGTTTAAGAAGTTTTGGCCGGCAGATTTACATTTAATCGGGAAGGATATTATTCGTTTCCATACGATTTACTGGCCGATTTTCCTGATGTCACTGGATATTCCGCTTCCGAAGCAGATTTTTGGTCATCCGTGGCTTTTACAGGGTGGCGATAAGATGAGTAAATCGAAGGGAAATGTGATTTATGCCGACGACATGGCAGAGCTGTTTGGTGTGGATGCGGTGCGTTATTTTGTATTACATGAGATGCCGTTTGACAATGACGGAACCATTACATGGGAGCTTTTAGTGGAACGACTGAATGCAGACCTTGCAAATACGCTGGGAAATCTTGTGAACCGTACCGTTTCCATGAGCAACAAATATTTTGGCGGTGTTGTAAGAAATGGCGGTGTAGCAGAGCCGGTGGACGAAGAGTTAAAGGCGCTGGCACTGGCAACGCCTGGTATTGTGGAAGAGAAAATGGAAAAGCTTCGCGTGGCAGATGCGATTTCAGCGGTATTCAATTTGTTTAAGCGCTGCAACAAATATATTGATGAAACGGCACCGTGGACGCTTGCAAAGGAGGAAGCAAATGCAGACCGTCTGGCGACCGTGCTGTACAATCTTGTGGAGAGTATCTGTATCGGTGCTTCTCTCTTAAAGCCGTTCCTGCCGGATTCTGCGGATAAGATTTTTGCACAGTTAAACGCTGCCGAGCGCAGTCAGGAGGATTTAAGGATCTATGGTATGTATGCTTCCGGTACGAAGGTAACGGAGACTCCGGAAATCCTGTTTGCACGTCTGGATGCAAAGGAAGTCATGGAAAAGGTTGCGGTAATTCAGGAAAAGCAGCGTGCGGAGGCAGCGGCAGAGGCAAAGCGTCTTGGGCTTCCGGTTCCGGGTGCGGAGGAGGAAAAAGCAGAAGAATCCGCGATTGATATTGAGGCAAAACCGGAAATCACCTACGATGATTTCGCAAAGCTTCAGTTCCAAGTGGGCGAAATCATTGCCTGTGAGGAAGTAAAGAAGTCCAAGAAGCTTCTCTGCTCCCAGGTAAAAATCGGCAGTCAGGTAAAGCAGATTGTGTCCGGTATTAAGCAGCACTATTCCGCAGAGGAAATGGTGGGCAAAAAGGTCATGGTTCTTGTGAACCTGAAGCCGGCAACTTTGGCGGGTATCGTTTCCGAAGGGATGTTGCTTTGTGCCGCGGATGAAAACGGCGAACTGGCACTTATGACTCCGGAGAAGAAAATGCCGTCCGGAGCGGAGATTTGCTAAGGATAAATCATAAAATGCTGCAGAAACGTTTTCATCAGCGGAAAAATTAAAGAAACATTAATTGTTTTCTATGCAAAAGGTTAAGTTCTCTTTGTTAGAGTAATATCAGAATTGAGTTTTGGGAGATATTACTGAACGAAGGAGGATTTTTGAATGAACGTAAGACATAAATTGGTGAGACGGCATGAAACGGATTTGGAAGCATTGGAGAAAAGCCTGGAGGGCGGGAAGCCTTCTGTGCTACAGAGAATAAAGAAACTGGAAAGGAGGAAGGGAATGCAGATTTTTATGTGGATTACCTTGCTTGTGCTTGCATTGTATGTGGTATTTGCATTCCTTTACACTACGGCTGTAATTTATGCGTCCGGGATGGGCACCTCCTTTTTGTGGTTCTGGCCGCTCACCTGTGGGATTGCGCTAGTGGCGGCAGTGTTGCTGCTGTTGGTATTGACAGGCAGACTTCCGAGATTAAAAATAGTCGCGCTGTGTTTAAGCTTTTTCTTTTGGTTTTGTATTGCGATATTCGGTGCTGTGGAGGCGGTGGTTTTTTCGGCAGGCAGAAAGGCACCGGCGACCGAAGCAGAGTATGTCATTGTTCTCGGTGCGCAGGTGCGGGGCGAAACGCCGACCCTTGTGTTAAATGCCAGAATTAAGGCGGCAGCGGAGTATCTGAAACGCTATCCGGAAGCAATGGCGGTGGCATCCGGCGGACAGGGAAGCGGCGAAGAGATCAGCGAGGCGGAGGCGATCAAGCGCGGACTGATTCGTTTTGGAATTACGGAAGAGCGGATTTTACTGGAGGACCGTTCTACCAGTACGGCGGAAAATTTAAAGTACTCTGCAGAAGTAATACAGCGATATGAAGTCGGACCGGCGGAGGATGATCGGGTGAACAAAGAAGCCTCCAACGGAGACGGGGGAACGTCAAAGGTTCATTTTGTTCCGCGGAGGGTGGTCGTGGTGACAAATGATTTTCATGTATTCCGCGCGGTGAAGCTGGCGGAAAAGCTGGGTTATAAAAAGGTGTCGGGGCTTGGTGCTACGGAGTTTTTTGCGGTAACGATTCAGTATTATGTGAGAGAGTTTTTTGCGATTGTTTCGGAAGGCTTGCGTGGAAATCTTTAAAGGGCACAGAGCGCACCTGTGACTGTAGTTTGCGGAAGGAATTGAGAAAGCTATGATTTTTGATACACATGCACATTATGATGACGAGGCGTTTGATGAGGACCGGGATAAGGTACTGTCTGCGCTGGCGGGCAGTGGAGTAGGACCTGTGGTCAATGTCTGCGCAAGTCCTGCTTCGTTAAAGAGAATGAAGGCATTGACGGAGCAGTACCCGTTTTTGTACGGGGCGGCCGGAATTCATCCGGACCATGCGGGGGAGCTTACCGAAGCGTTGTTTGAAGAGCTTTCCTGTCTGGCAGAGGAAAAAAAGGTGGTTGCCATCGGTGAAATCGGACTGGATTATTATTGGGACACGGTACCCCGCACGGTACAGCGTTATTGGTTTGAACGACAGCTTGCGCTGGCATTGGAAAAGGATTTGCCGGTGGTGATTCATTCCAGAGAGGCAACACAGGAAACCTTAGAAATCATGCGCCGTACTTATCAACAGTCCGGTGGAGCACTCCGAGGGGTTATCCACTGCTTTTCCGGTTCGGCGGAAATTGCGAGGGAGTATACCGATATGGGCTTTTACATTGGTGTGGGCGGAGTGGTTACGTTTAAGAACGGAAAGAAGCTAAAGGAAGTCGTAGAAGCAATACCGGCGGAAAAGCTGGTGATTGAAACGGATTGTCCGTATCTGGCACCGGTGCCGCATCGTGGCAAACGGAACGATTCCACTCTGTTAAAGCTGGTGATTGAGGAAATTGCGCTGCTTCGCGGTCAAACGGCAGATGAGGTGGAACGGCTGACCGAAGAAAATGCAAGAGCATTATACCGTTTGGTTTAGAAAACAGCATTTGACGCTGCAAAGTGCGGTAACGGTCGGGCGATATTTGGCAGCGGGAGGAAAGGAGAACGATGGCAACGCTAGGAAATCCAAAAGAAACCATAGCCATTTTAAATAAATACGGATTCAATTTTCAGAAAAAGTTCGGTCAGAACTTTTTGATTGATACGCATGTGCTGGAAAAAATTATCCGGTCGGCAGACATCACAAGAGAGGATTGTGTGTTGGAAATTGGTCCCGGTATCGGCACCATGACCCAGTATTTGTGTGAGAACGCCGGGAAAGTCATTGCGGTGGAAATTGACAAGAACCTGATTCCGATTTTAACGGAGGATACCCTTGCAGCGTATGACAATGTTAAGGTAATCAATTCCGATGTGCTAAAGCTGGATTTGAAAAAACTGGCAGAGGAAGAAAACGGCGGACGACCAATGAAGGTGGTGGCAAATCTGCCGTATTATATCACTACACCGATTATTATGGGATTGTTTGAAACCGGAGTGCCGTTAGCATCCATTACGGTGATGGTACAGAAGGAGGTGGCAGACCGTATGCAGGCGGGACCTGGCAGCAAGGACTACGGCGCATTGTCTTTGGCGGTGCAGTATTATGCCGAGCCGTATATTGCAGCCAATGTGCCGCCGAATTGTTTTATGCCGCGTCCGAATGTAGGTTCTGCGGTGATTCGTCTGACACTGCATGAAAAGCCGCCGGTGGAGGTGGCAGATGAGAAGCTGCTGTTTCGGATTATCCGTGCTTCTTTTGCACAGCGCAGAAAAACACTGGTCAACGGTCTTACGAATTCGTCGGAGCTTTCCTTTACAAAGGAGGAGGTAACAGAAGCCCTGGAACGCTGTGCATATCCTGCTGCCATCCGCGGGGAAGCGCTGACGTTACAGGAGTTTGCACAGCTGGCAAATGAATTGGGGAAGCTGCGATAGCCGGTGTGTTGCGTTGGGCTATGCGAAGCTTATTTCTGTGTGATGGAATTTATCAGCTTCCGGAGCGGTGCGTACAGGAAGAAGGCCAGCACCGAGGCGCAGGTATATTTCAGCAGGTTTGCCGGAAATACGGAAAACCACATCATTGTTGCGGCATTTTTTACCAGCGGATTGACACCGGCAGCCATTTGAATCACCACATCCATGGTCAGTCCGGAGGAGACGCGTGTGTAGAAAGGAAATACCACGAACCAGTCCAGAAGAACTGCGACCAGAGAAGCAGTGAACGTACTTACGATCAGACTGATAACAGCCATCAGTTTGGTACGCCGGAAGCGGTACAGAAATCCGGCAGGAAGCACATAGGCAAGTGTAAACAGAAGGTTTGCCAGCTCGCCCACGCCTACGGTGACGGTGCCGTTTAAAACAAAATTCATTGCAATTTTAATGAAAGCAATGACGCAGCCCCAAAATGGTCCCAGCATATACGCACCTAAAATAACCGGAACATCGGAAATGTCCAGTTTAATAAAAGGCAGTGTAAACGGGATGGAAAATTCGAGCAGCATAAGAATGGCTGCGAGGGCACCAAACATGGCAGTCATGGTCAGTTTGGCAGTTGTGGTAGGTACAGAATGGTCTTTGGGTTTGTGTGTTTGCATAGAAATATCCTCCTTTTTCCCATCCGGACTATACCGTCGGTATCGGAATTGACAAATGTCTCACCGATTCGGCTCCCTTTCGGAGTTTGTGGACTATACCACCGGTCAGGAATTTCACCTGTCCCAAAAGTGCGGTTTGCAGAATAAAAGCAAAAAATAACTCATGCAGGTGTTTGACCTACATGAGTTATAGCATACACGATTCTATGCGGTTTGTAAAGAGAAAGTTACGTCCACCGTCCCATTATTTATATTGTCGCATTTCAGTTGTATCTGTGACGGTAACGGTCTCGGTAAAGGAAAGCGCATGAGAGTCGCTTCCTATCTGGGCAACGGAAACCGTCAGGGTGTCGGACGGCTCGTAGCCGGATACGGACAACAGATTGGAATTGATAAAGGTAGTTGTACATTTTTCATCGTTCACAAAAGCAATGCTGTACGGTGTAAATTCACTTCCGCTGATGTACAGAAGAGAGTGGTTTTTGTCACTATTGTTTTGTACCATAACCTTAATAATTTGGATATCCCGTGTGCCGAACGTTAGCTTGGTCGGAGTATACGGCAGCTCTCCGTCATAGCTGTCCATAGGACCGTAAAGGACATCATACTCTAACAGCTCCATGTCAGTAAGGTAGGAATCGGAGGCGTACTGGGTCTGGTGAAAGCGGGTAAAAAGCCCTTCATGAATGTTGTAGCAGTCCAGTACATGGGCAGTCAGACCATAGGCTTCTAAATCCCGGTCGGGGAAGGTCGTATTGCCGCGGTTGTTCCAAATAACATATTCCGTCTGGAATAAGGAACCGTTTTCCAGTGTTTCATCGGTAAACGGGAAGGACGGCAGATGATCTCCGTACAGTACCAGAACGACTTCCTCTTCATAGGCCTCCAGTGCGGAAAGCAGGTCGCTTAAAAAGGCATCCATTTCGTGCAGCTGGTTGACATAATAGAGAATACCATAATAGGACTCCGAAAGGTCTTCCGGCAGGGAAAGTACATCGACCTCCGGAGTATCTAAAATCGCTTCGGTCGGATAGGCACCGTGTCCCTGCACTGAGATGGTATAGACCAAATCCTGTGTCGGAGTGGAACGGAGTGCACTTAAAATTTCAGTGGTTAAAATGCTGTCCTTTGCCCAGCCGAGAGGTGTGGTTTCGTAAGTGCCCATATATTCAATCGGTGTAAAGGTATCAAAGCCGAGCCGGGAAAACACCTCATGACGACTGTAAAAGGTGCCGTCATTGTTGTGGATGGCATGGGTGCCGAGACCAAGGGCAGAAAGGTTGTAGGCAATGCTTTCACAGGCGGTTTCCTTTAAAATGGTCTTATAGGGATATTCTCCCGGACCAAAAAAATCCAGATTCATGCCGGTCAGAATTTCAAACTCTGTGTTTGCTGTTCCTGCCCCTACAGACGGCACCGTCAGAAAGCCGGAGGAGCAGGTTTCCTTTAAATGGCGAAAGGTTGGGACGGGGTCCTTGGAATAAGAGGAGCCGATGATGTAGGTCGGGTCGAAAAAGGACTCCAGCTGCAGAAATAGGAAATTCGGGTATCCGGAAGTCTCCGTTTGCACCGGGGTAGACGCGTTTTCCTGCGTGTCGGTTGGTGCAGAGGGTGCGCCGGTAATGGAGGACATAATGCGGTCGATTTCCTCCTGGGAATAGGATGCCGGCTTGGAGATGCCGGTGCCAAAAATGCTGGCAGAGAAGCAGTAGGGCAGACCGTTTGTGTGGAATGCCTGTGCAATATTTCCGAAATTACGTTCTAAAACACCGCAGCTAACAAAGAGCTTTGTAAACAAAAGACTCGCCAGGAGGAACAGACCAAAGACGGTGCCGGAAAAAACAGGAGAAGTGCCTTCTGTTGCCTTTTTGGCACGGCGGAACAGAAGAATACCAATAACGACAGCGGCTGTAATGGCAGCAAAAATGGCTACAATCTGAAATGTCATAAGGTAGTGCCCCATAATGGCAAAGGCGGAATCTAACAGCAGAAGGTCCACAGCGGTAAAGGGTGTAGTACGAAATTGCAGCATGACAAAATCGGTCACACCTATCGTCAGCCAAAGGGCACTGATTAGGAAAATCATAAATTTTCTTCGTTTGAAGAAAAAGGCAAATGCCAGTGTTACACAAATTAAAAGTAAATTATAGAGAAAAACGAGAGGAGAGGTAATCAAATAAAAAAACGGTTTTACCATGGACTCCCGTGAAAATGCTTCAATACAGAGATTCAGAGCAACCGCCACCGGCAGACACTCTGCGGCGAACAACCGGAGCTGTCCGGCCAGTGCTTTAAAAAAGTGAAGAACTTTTTGTGAATTCATAGTACCTCCTCTTTCACGTCAACATTCAAACTTCGTATAGCATAGCACAAACAAAAGAAAATCGCAAGAAGCGGGAGAGAGGTTTAAGAAAAGATTAAAAACTGCGGTGATGTATGTCAAGAGGAAAAGGATTCTTCTTTGAATCCTATTGACAGCATTGAATAAAAATAGTATGATTATGACCGAAAGAACGAAAATGGTCAAAACAGTTTGGAGGTCACCATTTGGCATTTACGGAGCAGAAAAATGAAATGTTCCGCAAGGATTTACTGGATGAAGCACTGCATGGTGCCTGTAAAGAACTATTTGATTAAATCGAAAAGCTGCCGATTGGCGGCTTTTCAAAAGGCCAGGAGTTAGAGGTGGCTAACTAAAATAAAGGAGTAACGAGTACGGAACGTAAAGAAGCCATTCAAAATGCCTGTCGGATGACATCGAGGGACAGGCAAAGAACGGAGTTCTGAAAGGAGTGGAAAGATGAAAGTTTATTCCTTTGTTGGACAGAAATCATCGGCAACATGACCATCTATCGGGATGCGTTTAACCAATTCTCTGACCTTTATCAGCGACTATCCGCCGGAAATTCAGGCGGAATATTACCGCGAGAAGGAATATCATCAAAAGTGGTTTCATGTAAAGGTTTGCCTACCCGTGGTGCCTCTTGCGATTTTCGCAAGTCTTTTGAGTAATGCGTTGATGCTTGGGATTTGGTAAGAAGCAAAAGGCTTTGCTACCGATATATCAAAAAACAGAATTGTAATAAAACAACGAAGGAGAACAATGAATGATTGACAAAAAGCTGCTCCGATTACTTGGAGACAACAAAAAATACATATTTTACACCGTAGGCTTGATGGTACTCGGCTTATTTGCCAACATCGGCATCACTGCCTCGATTTGTTGGGCGATCAGCCTCGCCATTCATTATGATGAATACAGTGGCGGTGCGATCCTATTTTTGATGCCTGTCCTATGCGCCGCTTTGGGCATTGTCGTCCGCTACGCTTGCTCCCGTTTGGTTGGTGATTTGAAGGACACGCTTGGCAGAAAGGCAAAGAAAGACCTGCGTGAGCGTGTATAT
Organism: uncultured Lachnospiraceae bacterium; assembly: GCA_964488415.1. Taxonomy (GTDB): domain Bacteria; phylum Bacillota; class Clostridia; order Lachnospirales; family Lachnospiraceae; genus SIG307. The sequence continues at coordinate 3,424 of CAZAUP010000044.1, read as the reverse complement.
AACAAAATCGTCAAACTCGGCGTTCGTTCTACGGACGGAATGAGTATGGCAGGACTGACGCAGGTATCTATGGAGGGTGTGGAGCAGCTTGACCTCTATTATTCCTCTTACATTCCGCAGTTTTTCTATGCTATGCTCGCACCCTTTCTTCTGTTCGGCATTACCGTATGGATCGAATGGCGTGTGGCGGTTGTTCTGCTTTGCTGTGTGCCGCTGATTCCCGTGTCGATTATCGCTGTGTCCAAATACGCAAAGAAAATCTTTGCGAAGTATTGGGGCAAATACACCTCGATGGGCGACTCTTTTCTTGACAGCGTTCAAGGCTTGAAAGAACTGAAAATTTTCAAGGCAGACGCGGCTCAGCATAGGAAAATGAACGAAACGAGCGAGGACTTCCGCAAGATTACCATGAAAGTTCTCGTCATGCAGCTTGCCAGCACCACCATTATGGACCTGGTGGCGTACGGAGGTGCCGGAATCGGCATTGCGATGGCGATTTTGTCGGTTATGAAATGGGAGCTTGCACCGATTGCGGCATTGTTTTTGATCCTTGTAGCTGTTGATTTCTTCCTTCCGCTGCGTGCCTTCGGCTCGGCGTTTCACGTTGCCATGAACGGAGCAAGTGCAGGCAAAAAGATACTTTCGCTTTTGGAACAGCCTGATCCTGTTTGGGGTGAAGAAAACGTTACCGATATAGAAATCAAGGTAGATCATGTGACTTTCTCCTATGACGGTAAGCGTGACGTGTTGAAAAACGTCACAATGACTTTCCCGAAAACGGGAATGACAGCCATTGTGGGTGAATCGGGTTGCGGTAAATCCACTGTTGTGAATATGCTGTTCGGCGCGTTCAGGCCGAAATCGGGCGCGGTGATCGTTGGCGGCAAAACGATTGAAAGCCTTTCCCGTGATAGCTATTATTCTCACCTTGCCGTTGTCAGCTATAACACTTACATTTTCAACGAAACTGTCAGGGCAAACTTTATGCTTGTCAAGAAAAACGTGACAGACGAAGAAATCTACGCGGCTCTTGAAAAGGTAAATCTTGCCGCCTTCATCCGTGAGAATGGTGGACTTGACAAGATCATCACCGAAGATGCCGCCAACATCTCCGGCGGTCAGAAGCAGCGCCTTGCTCTTGCGGTCAATCTCATTGCAAACAAGGATATTTATGTGTTCGATGAGGCAACAAGCAACATCGACATCGAAAGCGAAGCTATTATTATGGCAAATATCAAGGCTTTATCGAGAGAAAAGGCTGTTGTGGTCATTTCCCACCGTCTTGCCAACGTTGTTCCGTCCGACCTTATATACTATATGGAATCAGGCGAGGTTAAGGAAAGCGGAACGCACGACGAGCTGACGGAAAGAAACGGCGGTTACGCTAAGCTTTATATAACACAGAAAAATCTCGAAGAAGGATATGGCACTTCTTCTGAGGTGAAGGAGGCTAGAGTATGAAGAAGAACAACCTCCGCAGAAGCGGAGCTGTTATTATGGCGAACCTGATTCTGCTTTTGGGCAGTCTTGCCTACGTTATGGTGCTTGCCGTTATCAACGGCTCTGTCGGCTTTATTTGCGCCATGGGCGTTACCTTAATGGGTGCGGTCGGTGTCGCAAAGGCACTAGGAGAGGCGGTTGCGCTTTCTTATGGAGCCATCATTGCTCTTGCAATCGGTTGCGGTGTGCTTCGTGGACTGCTCCGCTATTTGGAGCAGTACAGTAATCACTATATCGCATTCCGTCTTTTAGCGGTACTCCGGGATAAAATTTTCGGTGCCTTGCGTACGCTTTGTCCTGCAAAGTTAGAGAGTAAGCAAAAAGGCTCTATTATTGCCATGATCACATCGGACATTGAAACCCTTGAGGTGTTTTATGCCCATACCATTTCGCCGATTTGCATTGCGGTGATTGTTTCAGCCGCAGTGGTGTTATTTGTTGGAAGAGTATCGAGTTGGTATCTGGCGTTGATCGCTCTTTGCGGATATATCACGGTGGGAATTGTCGTTCCCCTTATTTCTTCCGGCAAGCTCAAAGCGTCGGGCGTTCGTTACCGCGACGAATTTGCATCGTTCAACGCCTATTTTCTGGACAGCATCAAAGGCATTAAAGACATTGTGTTGAATCATGCAGGAAAGGAACGGGAAAAAGAGGTCAACGACCGCTCCGACCTTCTGCTCCGAGAAACCAAAAGGATTAAGCACGACACAACAAAAGCAAATGCGGCAACGGAGCTTTGCGTGTCTCTCTTTATTATTGGGACGCTTGCAGTTGGAATCGCACTTGTAGCAGAAGATATGCTGACTGTGGGCAGAATGATCATCGGCGTTGTTGCGGTGTTCGGTTCCTTTGGACCCGTTATTGCGATTTCCGCCCTGCCCGGAAACTTGACGCAGACGTTCGCCAGTGGCGACAGAGTCTTGAATCTGCTCTCCGAAAAGCCTGCCGTAACACCTGTACAGAACGGCAAGAAAATCGAATATAACGACTTGAAGGTAACAGATCTGTCCTTCTCTTACGACGGACAGACGCAGGTGCTTTCCGATATTTGTATGCACGCCGAAAAGGGCGAGATTATCGGCATTGTGGGTGAATCGGGCTGCGGAAAGTCAACCTTCCTGAAATTGCTCCTTCGTTTTTGGCAAAAGAGCCACGGCAAAATCGCTTATAACGGCGTGGATGTTGATGACATAGACGGTGACAGCTTGCTCGACAACGTAACAATGGTCAGCCAGGTGACGTACCTGTTTGATGAGACCATAGAAGAGAATCTGCGAATCGCAAAACCGGATGCCACCCAGGAGGAAATCGAAGCAGCCTGCCGCCTCGCATCCATCCACGAGTTTATCCTTACTCTCCCTGACGGATACAAGACATGTGTCGGTGCTTTGGGGGACAACCTTTCCGCCGGCGAAAAACAGCGAATCGGGCTTGCCCGTGTATTTTTGTGCGGCAGTGAGCTGATTCTGCTCGACGAGCCGACCAGTAATGTAGACAGCATCAACGAGGGAATTATTTTGAAGGCTCTTAAAGCACAGAAAAACAAGAAAAGCATTATTCTCGTGTCTCACCGGGAATCCACGATGGCAATCGCAGACCGCATCTACCGTGTAGAGGGAGGGCGAATGTATGCGCAAAATCGAGAGTAAGCGCGACCGGGAAAAGCGCACCGTCGCTTTGATGATATGTATTTACTGCAGGAAAAAGCACAGGACAAAGAAAAAGCTTTGTCCCGAATGCGAAGCCCTTTTGCAGTACGCTATGATGCGAAGCGACAAATGTCCCTTTATGGAAACCAAGACCTTCTGCTCCAACTGCCGGGTGCATTGCTACAAAGCAGATATGCGGGCGAAAATTCGGGAGGTCATGCGGTTTTCCGGACCAAGGATGATATTCTATCATCCCGTCATGGCGATTCGTCATG
>CAZAUP010000043.1:0-12800 GCA_964488415.1 uncultured Lachnospiraceae bacterium | reverse complement strand
TTGATTCCGAGGAGTATGGTATTGCAGTAAAGAAGGGAAATACCGAGCTTTTGGATAAGATTAACACAGTATTGAACAAAATGATAGCCGAAGGAACGATAAATGAGCTTTCGGCGCAGTATTCCGAATAGGTGAGCAAAACAGTAAGGCCTCTGCAAAATGCAGAGGCCCTTTTTGTATTTTAGCAGCAGCTGTTACTACCGCAGCTTCCGTTGCCGCATCCGCCGCAGAAGAGAAGTAAAAGGATGATAATCCAGATGCAGTTACTGCTGTTTGCGCCGCCTACGCCGTTGTTGCAGCCGCAATCACAGTCACAGTCGCTGCCACCGCCGATACCGTTGCCGCATCCGCCGCAGAAGAGAAGTAAAAGGATGATAATCCAGCAGCAGCTACCGTTGTTCGCACCACCGCATCCGCAATTTGATAAGTTTCCCATGAAGATTTCCTCCAGAAATTTTATTTACAACATATCGTATGCCCCCCTGCTTGGTTTTGTTTCTGCGTGGCAAATTATTTTTTTTAACAAAATTGTGTTTTTGAAACTGTTTTTCTTGAAATTCCCTGTATGGTGATGTATGATAAAAAGGGGAGAGTATAAGGAGGAATCAATGAATCATATAGATATCATTATACCGGTGTATAAAGCGGATAAAAAGCTGGAACGGTTATTGTCCATGCTGTTGCAGCAGACAGTACGTCCGGCAAAGATTATATTGATGAATACAGAGGCAGAGGGGCATACCGTTGCAGAGCTCCGCAGCCGTGTGGAAAAGATAGCGGCAAGGCAGGACAGAGCGGGACAGAGTAAAACAGAGATTTGTATCGTAAGGGTGGAGAAGAAGGAGTTTGACCATGGCGGTACGAGAAATCTGGCGGTGAAGCGGTATTCTGACGCGGAGTTTTTTCTTTGTATGACGCAGGATGCGATTCCGGCGGATGTGTTTTTGGTGGAGCGGCTTGCGGAATGCTTTAAGGATAAGCAGGTAGGGGCAGCCTATGCCAGACAGCTGGCAGGTGAGAGTGCAGGCTTTACAGAGCAGTATTTGCGTTTGCACAATTATCCGGCAGAGTCCGTGAAGAAAACGAAAAAGGATAAGGAACGGCTGGGAATCAAAACCTATATGGTTTCCAATGCTTGTGCCATGTACCGCAGAAGCCGCTACGAGGAGCTTGGAGGCTTTGTTACCGATACGATTTTTAATGAGGATATGATTTTCGGGGCAGGTTTAATTGAGGCGGGGGATGCGATTCTGTATTGTGCGCAGGCACGGGTGTATCATACGCATCATTATGGATTAAAAGCCCAGTTTCAGCGGAATTTTGACCTCGCGGTATCGCAGGCGGATTATCCGGAGGTGTTCCGAAAGGGAAGCTCGGAAAGGGAAGGACTTGCCTATGTGAGGACGGCGGCAGAATATTGTATTTCTCAAAAACGTTATGGTGATTTGTTTGCTTTTCTGGCAGATGCAGCAGCTCGTTATACAGGCTTTCTTCTCGGAACGCATTACCGGCTGCTTCCGGAAAAGGCAGTGCTTGCCTGTACCCTGCAGCCGGCTTATTGGGCAAAAAAGAAGGACGCGGAAAAGGAGAAGGTTTCCGATAAAGAGCAGAAGGAGCGGGAGGAGATGCTGGAACGTCTCCATGCGTTAGAACTGGATGCGTTAAAGGCATTTGTGGCACTTTGTGATAGCTATGGGCTGCGGTACTATGCCATCGGCGGGACTCTTCTTGGTGCGGTGAGACACAAGGGCTTCATTCCGTGGGATGATGATGTGGATGTTGCGATGCCGCGGCGGGATTATGATAAATTGCTTCAGCTGGTGGAGTCAGGGGAGACAGATACATTTTTTGATGGAAGGTTCCGTATTGACAGCTGGCAAAGAGATGAGGAGTTCAAGAGTTATTTTGCAAAGCTATGCTCCACGGAGGTAGATATCTATGAAGCACTGTTGGAGGATGCTACAAAGCGTAAGGGGTATCTGATTGATATTCTGCCGCTTGACGGTACGCCAGATCATGAAAAAAAGCGTAAGCTTTATTATGCAGAAGCGATGGGCTTGCGATTCCTGTGCGGAACTGCGAATGTACATACGGGGATTCGTACCAGCCGTTCCAGGTGGGAACAGACGGTGTTGCGGGTCGTGCGGGCGTTAGGACTTTATCGTCTGATTCATATAAAGGATGTGTATCGTGCCATGGATAAGCTGTTTGAAAAGCAGGACAGCGAAAACGCAAGATTTGCCGGTACTCTGACAGGAGCGTATAAGACGAGGGAGATTGTGCCGAGAGTGTATTTTGGGGAGAACTATGACGAATGCAGTATGTGGGAGTTTGAAGATATGATGCTGCGGGGACCGAAGCAATGCGAAGAATATTTAGTTCATATATTCGGGGATTATCACAGAATTCCGGAAGAAGCGGAACGAAAGGTGCATTATCAGCCGCACATTGTGGAAAAGGGAAAGGAATAAATTTCCATGACAAGCTTACAGAAAAAGATTTTAGAAATTATGAAAGGTTTTGACCGGGTATGCAGGGAGAACGGACTTCATTACTATATGTTAGGCGGGACGATGTTAGGGGCGGTTCGTCACAGAGGGTTTATTCCATGGGATGATGACGCGGATTTCGGTCTGCCGAGAGAGGATTACGAAAGGCTGCTGGCGCTGCCGGAAGCGGCGTTTCCGGCAGGAATACGGCTGCGGCATTTTTCAAAGGAAAAGGGGATTCCGTATGCATTTGCCCGTATGGAGGATGAAGGCACCACCTGTATAGAAGCGCGCAGAAGCGGGAGCGGCTATGCGGGCGGGGTATATATTGACATTTTTCCACTCGATGGTGACAGCAACAGTATGCTGTACCGTACAATAAAGGAGGAATGCGTAAAGCTGAAGAAAAAGCTGTTATATGCGCATATTGCAGAAAAGGGGATTGCAAGAAATCCGGTAAAGCTTTTGGGAATGAAGCTTATTACCAGATATACCGGGCAGGAAGAATTAGTCCGTGACCTGGATGCTCTGGTCTTCCGCTACGGCGAGAAAAAAAAGAAATGGACGCAGTGGGGCGAGGCGCGTTACTCAAATTATCTGGGACATTGGGGAAAGAGGGAATCGATTCCGAGAAGAGTCTTTGACGGTGAAATCAGACAGCGGAGGTATATAGCCTTTGACTGGCGCAGAGGAGAAAAAATCACGGCACCGGCAGGGGGACGAAGTGCGGAATATGAGTTTGAGGGAGTGTACTTTTTCGGTCCGGTGGATAGCGCAGCCTATCTGACCTCCCTGTACGGTCCTGATTATATGCTGCCGCCGCAGGAGGCTTTGCGGGGCGGTCATCCGGCTGCAGTAATTGAATTGGAACAGTCGTATTTGTCCGGAAAGACGGATAAAACAGAAGTAAAATAATAAGAAAATGAAAAAATCGGAGGAGATAGAGATGGATTATGCGGAAGCGTTAAAAAAGGTGAGTGAGTATGGACAGGAGCATGTGCTGCAGTATTACGGGGAATTATCTGAAGGCGGGAAGGCAGTATTTCTGCAGCAAATTGAGCAGACGGATTTTTCTGTACTGGCAAAGGCGGCAGAGGAAGAGAAAGAGCAGAAGAGAGGAAGGATTACGCCGATTCCGGCAATGAAGCTTTCCGAAATTGAGGAGAAGAAGGAAGCATATACCCAAAAAGGAGTTGAGATGCTTCGTGCAGGCAAGGTAGGGGCAGTGCTGCTGGCCGGAGGCATGGGAACAAGACTTGGTTCGGATAATCCGAAGGGGATGTATAACATTGGTCTGACGAAGGAGGTTTATATTTTTGAGCGTATTATACGCAATCTTCTTGATGTAGTGGAGCAGACCGGAAGCTTTGTGCATCTCTTTATTATGACCAGTGAGAAGAATCATGAAAAGACGGTGCGCTTTTTAAAGGAAAAAAACTACTTTGGCTATGAGGAAGACTATGTGACCTTTTTTATGCAGGATATGGCTCCGGCATCCGATTATAACGGAAAGGTATATATGGAGGAAAAGGGGCTTATGTCGGCTTCTCCGAACGGTAACGGAGGGTGGTTTTCTTCCATGAAGCGTGCGGGTGTGCTGGATATCATACATAAGGCAGGTATTGAGTGGCTGAATATTTTTGCGGTAGATAATGTATTGCAGCGTATTGCCGACCCGTGTTTTGTGGGTGCTACGGCAATGGAACACTGCGCCGTGGGAGCAAAGGTAATTAAGAAGGCGGCACCGGATGAAAAGGTAGGTGTAATGTGTCTGGAAGATGGCAGACCGTCGATCGTTGAGTATTATGAATTAACTGCCGATATGATGGAAGCAAAGGATGCTGCCGGAGAGCCGGCTTATAATTACGGTGTTATTTTAAACTATCTTTTCCGTGTGGCGGATTTGGAGGAAATTGTAAGTAAGGAAATGCCGCTTCATATTGTGGAAAAGAAAATTCCGTATTTGAATGAAGCAGGAGAAACAGTGAAGCCGGATGCTCCAAACGGCTACAAGTATGAGAGTCTTGTGTTGGATATGATTCATATGCTGGACAGCTGCCTTGTGTTTGAGGTAGTGCGTGAAAAGGAGTTTGCACCGATTAAGAATGCGACAGGTGTGGATTCCGTAGAAAGTGCCAGAGAGCTTTTGAAGTTAAACGGGGTAGCATTATAATGGCGAAGCAGCATTGGAAACCGGGGAATATGCTGTATCCGGTGCCGGCAGTTATGGTAAGCTGCGGACGCAGGGAGGAAACACCGAACATTATTACCGTGGCGTGGGCGGGGACTGTGTGTTCTGCTCCGGCCATGCTGTCAATATCGGTTCGGCCGGAACGGTATTCCTACGATATTATCAGGGAAACAGGAGAGTTTGTGGTAAATCTGGTAACAAAGGACCTGGTATTTGCAACGGACTACTGCGGAGTAAAATCCGGAAGAGAGGTTGATAAATATAAAGAGATGAAGCTGACACCGCTTGCTTCGCAAAAAGTAGCAGCACCGGGAATTGCAGAAAGTCCGGTGAATATTGAATGCAGGGTAGTACAGGAATTACCTCTTGGAAGTCATACGATGTTTGTGGCAGAGGTAGTAAATGTGACAGTGGAGGATTCGTATTTAAATGAGTTCGGCAAGCTTGAATTAAACAGTACCGGTTTAGTCAGTTATTCCCATGGTGAGTATTTTCTGTTGGGGGAAAAGCTCGGAAAATTTGGGTATTCGGTACAAAAGAGAAGGAAAAAATAAAGGGAACTGTGAAAAACCTGTTGGAGCTGAATCGGGTCAGAAGGGTTCGCCAAGCGAGGAGGAGTAACGTGAGCAAAAAAAAGAAAAAGCATGTAGTGAGAAAAACGGCAAAAAGAAACAAAAGTACTACAAATTACACTAGAAATTATCCGAAAAGATATATGAGAAAAAGCAGGAGTACTGTCAATGCCGTGGATGTTTTATGGACAGTCAGTCTGGTTGTGCTTGGGCTTTCCGGTATCTTTTTTGGAGTGGCTGCGATTATCGGCCGAATGATACCGGAGCTGTATCTGCGTATCATCGGAGGCGTTGGAATCGTTATTCTTCCTGTGCTGTTGGTTACTACAATTATTAAGCTGAAAAGGGCAGAATAGGCAGGGAATGACCGGGAACTTAGAGGTGTAGGCAAAAAAGTTGTTTTTGAGAGGGCTTATAATGAAGAAAAAGATTGCAGTGTTTGCCAGCGGCTGGAGCGGTGAATATTTACAAGAGGTTGTGTACGGAATTAAGGAAGTGGCGAAGAAAGAGAACACAGATGTTTTTGTTTTTGTTAATTTTTCTTCTCCGGACTTGGATGATATCGGAAATTATGGAGAGTTTAATATATTCACCCTGCCGGATTTTGATGATTTTGACGGTATTATTCTGATGGCAAATTCCTTTAATATGTCATCTGAAATGGAGTATTTTACTGAAAAGTTCAAAACGAAGAGGCTGCCGGTAGTCAGTATTGAGTATCATTTTGACGGAGTTACCTCGGTTTTTTCAAATAACTATGCCGGAATGCATGAGCTGGCAATGCATGTAATCAGGGAGCATGGAGCAAGAAAAATACTATTTATCGGCGGACCCAGGGAGCATATGGAAAGTGCGGAGCGTTTAAGGGCGTTACAGGATGCGGCAAAGGAAAGCGGCTTCCTGCTTCCGGAGCAAAGCATAAAATACGGAAATTGGACGAAGAGGTCGGCAATTGTGTGTTTGCGGGAGTGGATGGATGAAACGGGAGAGCTACCGGATGCAGTTGTGTGTGCGAATGATATTATGGCTATGGGAGTATGCGATTACTTTTGGGAGCATAATGTTTGTGTTCCGGAGGAGGTTGTTGTAACGGGCTATGATTGTGTGCGTCAGGCACAAGAGTATCAGCCGAGCATCGCATCCGTGAATCATGAATGGGGGAGGATGGGAGAAGTGGCGCTGCAGACACTTCTGAAGATGATTTGCGGGGAGGCGGCAGAGGATATCGTGCTTGATACCCGCTTTGTGGATGGAGAAAGCTGTGGATGCAGCAGGAGAAGAAGCCGAAGGACACAGCCGGAACGGCTGAGTCAGAAAAATCCGGTGGATGGTCTGACTGCGGATATGCATTTCCGGCAAATTTACCTTGCAGTACGAAAGGCAGAAAATGCAGAGGGGCTGTCCGGAAGCCTTTCCTGGTGGTTTGCGCATGATCATTTAATGGAAGGGGAAAACTTTATGCTTTGCCTTGATCCGGAGTTCTTTCGAATCGAGGAGGAGGATCGGAACCTGCGGCGGGAAGGGTACAGTGACAGTGTGGATGTCGTTGGAGCAATCAGAGACGGAAAGCAAATGCCTTATATGAACATGGAAAGAAAGGAGGCAATGTTCTATTTCGCAAATAGAAAAAAAGAGCCAGGAATTTACTTCTTTCTTCCGGTTTACAGTGATATCAAGACGTATGGCTTTGCAATTCAAACCGTTGATTTGCGTGTAGCGTGTGATGACCAGCTGTATATTTGGACCAGGCATGTGAACGAGAATCTGGAGCAGGTAAGACGAAATATTACAATTGCGGATCTGACGAAAAGATTAACGGAGTTGTCGGTAACGGATGTACTGACAGGCGTATATAATCGTGCGGGCTGTGAAAAAATTGCCTATCCAATGCTGGAGCACTGGAGGGAAAACGGCGGAACCGGTGTGATTATGCTGATTGATTTGGATAAAATGAAGACGATTAATGATAAATACGGTCATAAAAATGGCGATTTGGCACTTTGTACCGTGGCAGAGGTGTTAAAAAAGGTGCTTCCTGAGGATTGGATTATTTCAAGATTTGGCGGAGATGAATTTTTTGTTGGAGGATGTAGTAAAACTGCTGCGATTGATTTGGATGTACTTTGCCAATCCATTGAAAACCGGCTTATGCAGGAGGCTGCGGAGCGGGAGCTTGCGTTTCAGCTGACAGTCAGTGTTGGCTGCGTACTGGTAAAACCGGAGGAACGGCTGGAGCTGACACAATATTTACAGATGGCGGATGATGCTATGTATGAGGTAAAAAAGTGTCACCGCAAGGAGTATGAAGAATAAGAGGTTCTCATGAAAACGATTATTTTTGATATGGATGGTGTGATATTTGATTCGGAGCGTGCAGTATTTAACGGGTGGCTGGAGCTGGCAGAAAAGTACGGTTTCCGGGATTTGGAAATTCCGTATCGGAAATGCATCGGCGTGAATGCGGCGGCATCCAGACAGATTTTCCTTGATTTTTACGGAGAAGCCTTTCCGTATGATTTCTATTGTAAGGAGCAATCACGGAATTACCACGCAAAATACGATAACGGGCGGCTTCCGCTAAAAAAAGGGGTACGGGAGCTGCTTACGGTATTAAAGGAAAATGGGTGTAAGACAGCCATAGCTTCCTCTACAAGGACCGTGCTTGTGCGCAGTCAGATTGAGGCTGCGGGTCTTTTGGAGTTTTTTGATTGTATTGTTGGCGGAGATATGGTAGAAAAAAGTAAGCCGGAGCCGGATGTTTTCTTAAAGGCAGCCGGGATGCTTGGCGGGGAGGTAAGCAAAATGTATGTAATCGAGGATTCCTACAATGGAATCCGGGCAGCAAGAGCAGCCGGGATGCTTCCGATTATGGTGCCGGATCTGTTGCCGCCGGATGAAGAGATGAAAGAAAAGGCAGCGTATATTTTAGAAGATTTGCTGGCTGTGAAGGAACTTCTTTTTCCTTGAGCAGAAATTTTTTCTTCGGCTGCAAAGTAAAATGTATTTTTCGTAGAAAAGGCAGTTAAAATGTCTAAAAAATAAATAATAAATTCTTTTATTTTCTCTTGATTTTTGGTTTAAGTGTTGTTACAATGGTGAGGTGTTTTTGATTTTAAACCGGAAAGCTGTGGGAAAGTTATGAAGAAGAAAGAAACCGATAAGGCGGTACATAGTCATTTTAGAAGAGTAGCGGCAGCACTCTATACAATACTCCTAATCATCTTTTGTTGCGCAGGAGTTCAGTTCTTTTTCCATTGGAGCAACAATATTCAAAAGGAACGCAGAACACATTTGATGGAGCTAACCGGGACACTGTCGGAATTGGCGGAGGTTAGTGCTTCTTCCAGAAAAGAAACGGTAAGGCTTGCAGCCTCTTCTGTCGGTGGAAAAGAGTTTGAAAATGCGGAGGCGCTTTTTAATGCGCTGCAGGAGCAGAAGCTGTTTTTGGGGCTGGAACAGGATGAGGTATATGTTATAGATGAGGATGGTACCTATTTTAAAGCTGACCGGACAACCGGTGTATGGGAGGATATGGAGTATCTGTGCGAGGATAGTGCGGAGGAGTATGTGTGGCTTCATCCGGTGCCGGAAGAAGAGGAAAAGCACCTGTTTTATTGGGTTAAGCTGGAGAAGCCGGTGTACTTAAAGGAAGAACACAGGAGTCTGGAGTATTATATCGCAATTATTGAAGCGTCTTGTCCGGAGAAAATGTTTGTGCCGGATGCATATGCAAAAAAGAGCAGTGTATACCTTTTGGACTCTGGCGGTATCTGTCTGTATTGTCAAAATCGGATTTTTGATATTTCTCAGGGAGACGATTTTTTGCAGAAATTGGAAAGAAATACACGGCGGCTGAGTGGAAGCTGGAATGGGTTAAAGAAAGCAGTTTCGGAAGATAAGGGACAATATTGTATGGAAATTTCTTATCAGAAAACTGCGTATTATTTAGTGACCAGTCCGGTGACCGGTATACCGGACTGGAGCCTGCTGCTCGTTTTGCAGGGTGATGCGCTGGCTGCGTCCGGAGAGGGAAGAAATGATTGCGGGAATACGCTGATTTTATTGCTGATAATTATTTTGATAGTGTTAATTTTTATCACTGCTATTTTGCTTGTATATTTGCGAAGAAAGGAAGGAACCTCCAAACAGCAAAGAGAAAGTGCAAAGCTTTTTGAACAGGCGGCAAAGGAGGCAGACCGTGCAAATCGTGCAAAGACCGAACTGGTGGCACACATTTCACATGATATCCGCACTCCGATTGGCGGTGTTATGGGAATGACAAACATTGCCCGCAGAAGTATTGAGGATAAAGAAAAGGTGGAGGATTGTCTTGATAAGATAGAGGAATCGTCCGAGTATCTGCTTTCCCTTGTGAACAAGGTGCTGGAGCTTCCGAAAATCGAAAATGGTGAGCTGAAGATGATAAAGAAGCCGTTTTCTTTACCGGATCTGCTAAAGGAATGTATTGAAATGCTGGAGGGACAGATAAAAGAAAATAAAATCTGGTTTTATAAAAAGTTTTCAGCGTTTGAAATCCCGGTTCTTTTGGGAGACCGTTTGCACATACAGCAGATTTTGATGAATATTCTTGGCAATGCGGTGAAATTTACGCCGGCCGGCGGGCAGGTATTTTTTGGAGCGGCGGAAACGGTATTTTTGGACGGAAAGGTTGAACTTTGCTTTACGATTGAGGATACCGGTATCGGTATGGATGCGGAGTTTTTGAAGCGCATTTATGAACCATATGAGAAAGCGGAGAAGCCTGCAGATAAGCGCTATCAGGGAACCGGGCTCGGAATGACGATTGTGAAGCAGTATATTGATGCCATGGGAGGAAGCATTCAGGCAGAAAGTGAACCGGGCAAGGGCAGCAGGTTTGTTGTACGGATTCCGCTTGAAGCTGCGGAGGAGCTTCCGGAAAAGGAACAAAGAGTAACCGTGACGAAGGCGTTTACCGGTAAAAAGATACTTGTAGCAGAGGATGTGCCGATTCATTTAAAGGTAACAGTGTTTTTGCTGGAAAGCATGGGATTTACCGTTGAAACGGCAGTAAACGGCGCAGAAGCGGTGGAGACCTTTACCAAATCGAAGGAGAGTGAATATGCAGCAATTCTGATGGATGTGATGATGCCCGGAATGGATGGCTTGGAGGCGACGGAAGCAATTCGGAAGCTGAACCGTGCCGATGCGGCTAATGTGCCGATTGTAGCGACAACCGCCAGCATATTTGAAGATGACCGGACTGCAATTTTAAATGCCGGGATGAACGGTTATTTGCTGAAGCCGCTCAATAATGAGGCAGTTTATGCCGAAATGATGAAATGGCTCTTTCCGGAGGAGACGTAGGAGGTTTAGCCGGAGCGGAGGCCTTAATGAGTGAAAATAATCCGGTGTACATAAAACAGCCGGGATAAAGGAGAAATGGTATGAGAGAGCAAAGGAAAAGGAAAGTGTTGGTAAGTGCTTTAACAGTATTGTTTACGGTGCTGGCAGCCGGCTGCAGCCGGGAGATACCGGTAGGCATCCAGCAGGCACAGATTAATGATAATGGTGAGCTTGTACTTACATACACCAACGGAGAAGAAACCAATCTGGGACTGGTAGTAGGCAGGGACGGCACTGACGGAAAGGATGGAAAGGACGGCACTGACGGAAAGGATGGAAAGGACGGTGCCGACGGAAAGGATGGCGCTGACGGAAAGGATGGTGCCGATGGAAAAAATGGTCTGGATGGTGTTGACGGAAGTGACGGTGAAGACGGCAGCATTACGATTATTAATAGAGGAAGTAATATTGCATATGCAACCTCTAAGGGCTTGCAAAGTGCAGTCAGCGTTTCCTGTAAAATAAAGCAGAAGAATCTTGGAATTACCGCGCAGGATATTGAGTTTGGAATGTATTCCTCCGGCTCCGGGGTGATTTACCGGCTGGATAAGGAAAAAGGGGAAGCATTTATTATTACCAATTATCATGTGGTGTATGATGCCTATGCTGACACGCCGGACGGTGTCAGTGATAATATTACGGTGCAATTGTATGGAAGCGAGACCCAGTATCAGGAAATACGGGCAGAGTATGTCGGAGGCTCCCTTTTTTACGATATTGCGGTGCTTCATATTGAAAACAGCAACATTTTAAAAAATTCCAATGCGGTAGCGGCAACGGTTTCTGATTCTGACAGGGTGGTAGTAGGTGAAGCCGCCATTGCGGTGGGCAATGCAAAAGGAGAAGGAATTGCTGCCTCTTACGGTGTGGTAAGTGTGGATTCGGAGCATATTACGATGCTGGCGGCGGATAATAAAACCTCGGTATCTTACCGTGTCATGCGTGTGGATACAGCGGTGAATTCCGGAAACAGCGGCGGCGGCCTGTACAATGAATCAGGGGAATTGCTTGGTATTGTGAACGCAAAAATAATTGACAGTGAGGTAGAAAATATAGGATATGCCATTCCGGCAAATGTTGCTGTGGCGGTTGCGGACAATATTATTGACCACTGTTATGAAAAGGATGGAAAAGGTGTACAGAGAGCCATGCTTGGCGTAACGGTAGAAGCGGCGGAGTCCCGTATGGAATTAGAAAAGGAAACCGGGAAGGTCTATATTGCTGAAACTGTACGGGTGCATGAGGTTCTGGAGGACAGTGTGGTGAAGGGGGAAGTGTTTGCCGGGGACATTTTAAAAGCAATTACGATTGGAAAGGAAACCATAAAGATTACCAGAACGCACCATATCGTAGATGCAATGTTAAAGGTACGCGAGGGTGACTGGTTTACGCTGGAACTTATGAGGGACGGAAAAATGGTTAGTCTGCGTGTGCAGATGACAGCCGAACATATTACGGCATATTAAAGTTTTTGCTTGACAAACCTTCTTAAACTCATTATAATATGGTACATAGGCTATGAAAAGAATAAGTAATTACAAGGGAATCCTACAGAAAGCAGCCGGTGGATGAGAGGCGCAGGGGAAGCTTGTGATGAATACGTCTTGGAGCTTCACACCGAAAGCGTTTGCGAGTAGGCTGTGACGGATTGTGGGACAGTGTCCCCGCACACGTTATCGTGCAAGAGTATAGGAGAGCGCAGCTCTTTGTACTTGGTGAGGCATTCGGTGTGAGCCGGATGTGAAAAAAGGTGGTAACACGAGAGATAGTACCCTCGTCCTTTACATAAGGGCGGGGGTTTTTCATTTCAAGAAACAGAAAGCAGACAGGAGGATGGAGCAATGACAATTTTTGATGAACTGAAGGCCAGAGGTTTATTGGCACAGCTGACGGACGAAGAGGAAATTAAGGAACTGATTAACAATGGTAAGGCTACCTTTTACATTGGGTTTGACCCAACGGCAGATAGTCTGCATGTAGGACATTTTATGGCACTTTGTTTGATGAAGCGCCTGCAGATGGCAGGAAATAAGCCGATTGCATTAATCGGCGGCGGTACTGCAATGATTGGTGACCCGTCCGGCAGAACGGATATGCGCCAGATGATGACAAAGGAAACCATCCAACACAATGTAGAGTGCTTTAAAAAGCAGATGAGCCGCT
>CAZAUP010000042.1:0-12896 GCA_964488415.1 uncultured Lachnospiraceae bacterium | reverse complement strand
ATCAAATTCATTAAGATTTGTCTTGGAAAGTGTCTTAAATTATGATACCATTATATGATGAGATATATGCCTATTATTTTGATATTCCATTTGAAGAAACACTAAAGAGACATCAGACAAAACCAAATTGTCACGAATTTGGAAAAGATGCAATGGAAAAATGGTGGCGTGAAAAAGATTTCTCAAACATTTTAAAGGAAATTGCTATTACGGAAGAAAAAAATATGGAAAGTATTGTAGCGGATATTTGTAATGAGGTGCTAAGGGTACGGAAATTGGTATGATGGAGGTGCGTAATTTTGGGAAAAAGTAAAAATGAAATAACTATTCGTTCCAGTGCTGCGGAATATCTTACTTATGTTGCTTTCTGCAGGAGAGCAAGAAAATAGCATTGAAATTCGGTATGAAGACGAAAATATATGGCTCACACAAAAAATGATAGCAACATTATATGATGTTGGTCTGCCGACGATAAATGAACATATAAAGAAAATTTATACGGATAGTGAATTAGAAGAGTCGGCAACTATTCGGAATTTCCGAATAGTTCAAACGGAAGGTTCTCGTTAAGCTTCTTTTGTTTTTTCTATTTGATGGAATTTGAATGGAATTACTTGATTTTTTTGATATGTCATGGTATGATACTGCCATAAACGGTCAAAACAAATCATAAACATTTAAGATGAGCTGCTTGAGAGGTAAGGAAAATGCTGACAGAGGAAAGATATTCGATTATATTAGAACAGGTGAGGAAAAACAAGAGTGTAAAACTTCTGGAATTGTGTAAACTACTTAGTACTTCGGAATCAACTGTACGTCGCGACCTGACATTATTAGATCAAAAAGGGTTGCTGAAAAAGGTGCATGGCGGAGCAATCTCCATAAGTAACAGAAATTTTAATTTAGTCGAGCATGATGTGGAATCGAAAGCCAGGAGGTTTGCAGAGGAAAAAAATGCGATAGCAAGCTTTGCTGCGTCGTTAATCGAGGATGGTGACTTTGTATTTATCGATGCAGGGACGACGACAGAGAAGCTGCTTGATTTTCTGCCTGATAAGAATGTGACCTTTGTAACCAATGCATTTGTACACGCGAAAAAAATAGCGCAAAAAGGCTTTAAGGTGTATATTCCTGCGGGAGAAATCAAAACCATGACGGAGGCAATCGTCGGTGCAGAATGTGTAAGCAGCCTGCGAAACTATAACTTTACAAAAAGCTTTATTGGCGCGAATGGTATTTCACTTTCAGGAGGCATCTCGACACCGGATCGTAATGAGGCAAGCGTTAAATATGCAGTGGTGCAAAACAGTCAGACGGTGTATATTTTGGCAGATCATTCTAAGTTTGACCAGATTGCTTCGGTAACGTTTGCACAACTTGAACAAGTGAATATAATTACTGATAAGCTGGAGAACAGGAGGTATTTGGCAAAGACAAATATTAAGGAGGTTATGTGATATGGTTTATACGGTAACATTTAATCCGGCAATTGATTATGTCATTCGTATGGAAAAAGTGAGGCTGGGGACAACGAATCGTTCGGAAAGAGAAGAAATATATTTTGGAGGCAAGGGAATCAATGTGTCGGTTGTGTTGGGGGAGCTTGGAATTGCTTCAAAGGCACTTGGGTTTACGGCAGGATTTACCGGTGAAGCTATTGAAAAGGGACTTGCCGGTATGGGAATAGATACTGATTTTGTTCGACTTGAACATGGAAACTCCCGTATTAACGTAAAGATAAAAGCTGAGGAGGAAACGGAGCTGAATTGTCAGGGACCCAGTATTGATGAAAAAGCAATAGCAGCTCTTTTTAAAAAGCTGGATGACTTGAAAGACGGAGATACACTGATATTAGCCGGAAGTATTCCGAATTCGCTCCCTTCGGATATGTACGAACGTATACTGGCAAGGATTTCCGGAAAGAAAATCCGGGTAGTGGTGGATGCAATAAAGGACTTGCTTTTGAATGTACTCAAATATAACCCTTTTTTGATAAAACCCAATAAGCACGAGCTTGGTGAAATGTTTGGAATTGAGCTTGAAACAGAGGAAGAGATTGAACAATATGCGAGAAACTTACAGAAAATGGGCGCAGAAAATGTGCTTGTTTCTATGGCGGGCGATGGTGCCATGCTTGTCGATAAATTCGGAAAGGTATATCGGTGCGGGGTGTGTAAGGGAACAGTAAAAAATTCTGTTGGCGCAGGTGATTCCATGGTGGCAGGATTTGTGGCAGGTGTTTTGAGCGGGGATTACGAATATGCCCTCAAGCTTGGAACAGCAGCAGGAGGAGCTACTGCTTTTTCTGATGGCCTTGCAACAAGGGAAAAAATTTTAGAACTGGTGAAAACGCTCTGATAAGTGAAAAGGAGGACTTATTATGCGAATCGTGGATTTGTTGAAAAAGGACAGCATACAGCTGAATGTATCGCCAAAGTCAAAGAATGAAGCGATAGATATACTGGTTGAGCTTCAGGTAAAGGGTGGGAATATTGCTGATAAGGAAGAATACAAGAAGGAGATTCTGGCGCGTGAGGACAAGGGGTCTACTGCTGTGGGTGAAGGAATTGCAATACCTCATGCCAAAAGCGGGGCAGTCAGTGCGCCATCTCTTGCAGCAATAACGGTTTTGGAGGGCGTTGATTACGAGGCACTTGATGATGAACCTTCCAGGCTGTTATTTATGATTGCGGCTCCAAACAATGGGGATGTTCATCTTGAGGTGCTTTCAAGACTGATGACAATTCTTATGGATGAGGAGTTTCGAGAGAAGCTGTTGAATGCAAAGGAAAAGGATGAATTTTTAAAGATTATAGATGACATGGAAAAGGAAAAATATCCTGATGAGCCGAAAGAAAAGGTAAAGCCTTCCGATGGTTATAAGGTTCTTGCAGTAACCGCCTGCCCTACAGGGATAGCCCATACGTATATGGCAGCAGAAGCACTGGAAAAGGCAGGAAAAAAGCTCGGAATATCGGTCAAGGTAGAAACAAATGGTTCCGGAGGGGCAAAGAACATTCTGACAGATGAGGAGATAGCAAACTGTGACGGTATTATCGTAGCAGCCGACAAGACGGTGTCCATGGCTCGTTTTCATGGGAAGAAAGTTATTTGCACCAAGGTTTCAGATGGCATTAAAAAACCGGAGGAGCTGATAAATCGCATTGAATCCGGGAATGTACCTGTTTATCACTATGAAAGCAGTGCAGACAGTAGTTTGCCTGTAGCAGGTAATGATGAGAATTTTGGAAGAAGGCTGTATAAGCATTTGATGAACGGTGTTTCCAATATGCTGCCATTTACGGTGGCAGGAGGTATCTTTATCGCATTGGCTTTTTTAATCGATTCGCTTGGCGGGGCTCCGCAGGATGATAATTTTGGTACGCATCTTGCAGCAGCGGCATGGTTCAAGACCATTGGTGGCTATGCATTTAATTTTATGATTCCAATTCTTGCGGGTTATATCGGAAAAAGTATTGCGGACAGACCCGGCCTTCTGGTAGGTATGGCAGGCGGTGCAATGGCGGTTTCAGGCGCTACCTTTGCGGCTCCTGGTGGCGATATCCCTTCGGGCTTTCTTGGTGCGTTGCTTGCCGGATTTATAGGAGGCTTCCTCATGCTTATGCTGGAAAAGGCCTGCGATGTTCTTCCGAAGGCTCTTAACGGAATCAAGCCGGTGCTTATTTATCCTCTTGGAGGACTTGGAATAGTAGCTATCATGATGTGTGCGGTAAATCCGATAATGGGTCTGCTCAATGAGGGGCTTGCAAACCTTTTGTCTAACATGGGTGACTCAAGTAAGATACTTCTTGGCTGTATACTTGGTGCAATGATGTCGATTGATATGGGGGGGCCGTTTAATAAGGCAGCCTATGTGTTTGGTACGGCATCCATCGCTTCCGGAAATTTCGATATTATGGCGGCTGTTATGGTAGGCGGTATGGTTCCGCCCCTTGCGATTGCTTTAGCAACTACATTTTTCAAAAATAAATTCACAGAGGAGGAACGTAAAAGTGGTCCTGTAAACTATATCATGGGACTTAGCTTCATCACAGAAGGAGCAATTCCGTATGCGGCAGCGGATCCGGTAAGGGTGATTCCGGCATGTATGACGGGCTCAGCAATAGCGGGTGGGCTTTCGATGGCACTGAATTGTACGCTTCGTGCGCCTCATGGCGGAATTTTTGTGTTTCCTGTTGTCGGAAACCCTGTTCAATATGTGTTTGCACTTGTGCTTGGTGCAATAGCAGGAATGCTTTTGCTGGGCTTATTAAAGAAAAAAGTCATCAAAGCAGAGGCTTCTAAAGAAATAGTATAAATTTTTTCGGGAAAAGGAGAGATTTGTTATGGTATCAAAAGTAGTAACAGTAGTGAATGCGGAGGGAATGCATATGCGTCCCGCAGGAATTATCGCTAAGACTGCAAAGACTTATCCGGATAGCGAAATTATTATGAGGGCAAATGGTACGGATATTAAAGCCAAAGCAGTTATGCAGATTATGGCAGCGGGAATCAAGAAGGGGACAGAGGTGGAGCTTGTTGTTACGGGCGGCGATGAGCAGGCGGTGCTTGATGAATTTGTAAAGCTGTTCGAGGGCGGGTTCGGTGAATAAAAGCACGTGATACCTGGCAGGGCGGCGGTAGGACCGCTGCCCACTAAATTTTTATGGGAGGTGTTTTACGATGATAACACGAAATGGTAAAGGGGTTTACGGTGCAATCGCATTTGGACGAATTTCTGTTTTGAAGAGAAAGGAAGTAGCGGTCAAAAGAATCCGTATTGATGATACCGGGGCTGAAAAGGCAAGACTTGAAGCAGCAAAAGAAAAAGCTGTTGCAGAACTTCAGGAGATATATGATAAAGCACTTAGGGAGGTCGGCGAGGCGAATGCGCAAATCTTTGAAATTCATAGGATGTTAATAGATGACGATGATTACAATGATACTATTGTGAGTATCATAGAAAATCAATCTGTGAATGCGGAATATGCTGTGGCGGTAACCGCAGATAATTTTTCTGAGATGTTTGCTTCGATGGAGGATGCTTATATGCAGGCCCGTGCAGCAGATGTGAAGGATATTTCAAATCGCATCATAAGCTGTCTTTCCGATGATAAAGGTGAGAGTAAAGCCTCTGATGAAAAGGTTATTATCTGTGCAGATGATCTTGCACCCAGTGAGACGGTACTGCTGGACAAGAACAAGGTGCTTGCTTTTGTGACAGCATTCGGCTCGTCGAATTCTCATACTGCGATACTTGCAAGAAATATGAATATTCCGGCAATCATCGGAGTCGGGGAGGAGTTCCTAAATTCTGTCAGAAATGGAGATTTTGCAATTGTTGACGGTTATACAGGAGAGATTTTTATTAATCCCGATGAGAATACGAGGGCACGTCTTGAAAAAAAGTATGCCGAGGAGGAAGAAAAGAAACGTTTGCTTCAGGAACTGAAAGGAAAGGAAAATATTACCATTGATGGAACTAAGGTTAATATTTATGCAAATATAGGCGGTGTTGACAATATAGGTTCGGTTCTTGCCAATGATGCAGGCGGGATAGGACTTTTCAGAAGCGAATTCCTTTATCTGGAAGGCAGTAATTATCCGACGGAGGAGCAGCAGTTTACAGCATACAGGAAAGTGCTTGAAAGTATGGCAGGAAAAAAGGTTATTATTCGTACACTTGATATAGGTGCGGATAAGCAGGCAGACTATTTTGGTTTGGACAAGGAGGAAAATCCTGCACTCGGTTATCGTGCAATACGTATTTGCCTGACAAGACCGGAGATATTTAAGACACAGCTTCGTGCGTTGTATCGCGCCTCGGCTTATGGTACGCTTGGCATCATGTTTCCGATGATAACAAGCGTTTCGGAGCTTGAAAGTATTCTTTCCGTTTGCAGGGAGGTAAGGCGGGAGTTGAAAGAAGAGGGAGTTAAGATATCTGAACAGGTGGAGCTTGGGATTATGATCGAAACACCTGCCGCGGCTCTTATCAGTGACAGGCTTGCACCGATGGTTGATTTTTTTAGCGTTGGTACAAATGACCTTACCCAGTATACGCTTGCCTGTGACAGACAAAATGCTGCAGTTGAGCAATTTGTTGATACCCATCATGAAGCGGTACTTCGGCTGATTGAAATGTCTGCAAAAAATGCTCACAAGCATGGTGCATGGATCGGTATATGCGGTGAGCTTGCAGCAGATACCAGTCTTACAGAGGAATTTTTGCGTATGGGGATTGATGAGCTTTCTGTTTCGCCTGCCTTTGTGCTGAAGGTAAGAGATGCTGTAAGACGCTGTGACCTTTCTAGGTGAAAATTTGTTTGAGTTGTGGTAAAATTTCGACATCTTTACATTTGCAGAAAAAAGCGGTATAATAAAAATATACTGTAGCAAGAAGCATGCTTGCCGGAAAGGACGGTGCAGATGTGAAAAACAAAAGAACAATAAGAGTATTTGCCGGCATTTTCTGTATGCTGCTGATGTGCGGCTGTTATGAACCGCTTGAGATTACCGATGAGGAGATGGATATTGTGGCAGAGTATGCCGCGGGAGTTTTGGTAGAGTACGGTACACAGACCACAGAGAAGCTGTTGGACCGTGAAGAACAGGAGAAGGCAAAGCAATTATCCGCCACACCGACTCCGCGTCCGACTTTAGTAACGGCAAAGCCGACGGATACAGTAAAGAAAGAGGATGGGGAAAAGGGCGAAATGACTGTTCCGACAAAAAAAGTGACACCGACACCGGTTCCGGATAACACAGAGTATACGATGGAGGATTTGACGAAGCTGCTGGCTCAGAAGGACTTCTATTTTTGCTATACCGGTTATTCTGTGACCGAGGTTTATCAGGGAGCAGGTGATTTGTTTGCTGCAGCGGATGAAGGAAAGCAGCTGATTGTGTTAGAGTTTGAGGTGACAAATCGCGCCTCTGAAAAGGCAGTGCTGGAAATGAATAGGGGGGCGGAAAGGAAACTGGTATATACGCTTCGCGTAGGAGACAGAGCCATAAAGCCGAGTCTTACCCTGTTGCAGGAAGACATGTATACTTCCTATAAAATGGAATATGATGCAGGAGAAATGAAGAAAACCGTGTTAGTATTTGAGTGCCCGAAGGAAGAGAAGGTGGATCGCCTATTGCTTACGGTTTTAAGTGAAATAGAAGAAAAAGAGGATTCTGTTTTGATTAAAATAAAATAACTGCAAGAATATTGCTGCAAAATATAGAAGATGTTTGATTTTTTTTGCTATTTGTAGTATACTATATGCAGAGCACACAGGAAAGAGGAGCCACCATGGAAAACGGAGGTAGCAAATATGGAAACGGGTATTTTATTAGAGAGTGGAACGAATGAGTTAGAAATTTTAGAGTTTCGCATTGGAAAAAACTCTTATGGCATTAATGTTGCAAAAATAAGAGAAATTCTTCCATACAAGGAACCGACACCGATTCCAAATTCTCATCCGTGCATCGAAGGCATTTTTATGCCAAGAGACGAGATTATTACAATCGTGGATTTGGCAAAGAATCTGAGGATGCCGGCTTCTGAAACTCCGGAAAAGGATATGTATATCGTTACCAATTTCAACAAGCTGAATGTTGGGTTTCATGTGCATAAAATTGTTGGTATTACCCGTGTGTCGTGGTCTGAAATTTCCAAGCCGGATGCTACATTAAATGGAGACGGCGCGAGTGTTGCTACCGGTATCATTAAGCTGGACGGCAGACTTGTTGTAATTCTTGATTTTGAGAAAATTGTATCGGATATCAGTCCGGAGACCGGTCTGAAGGTGTCTGATATCGACAGTCTCGGTCCGAGAGAGCGTAATGCTACACCGATTTTGATTGCGGAGGATTCCGCGCTGCTCGGAAAATTGATTTGTGACAGTATTTCAAAGGCCGGCTATACGAATGTGACCATGACGATGAATGGTAAAGAGGCATGGGATAGGTTAAATGAGTATAAGGAAGCCGGCACCTTGGATCAGCAGGTGAAATTAGTGATTACGGATATCGAAATGCCACAAATGGATGGACATCGTTTGACAAAGCTGATTAAGGAATCCTCGGCATTTTCTCATATTCCGGTTGTAATTTTCTCTTCTCTTGTGAACGAGGAAATGAGAAAGAAGGGTGAGGCTCTTGGCGCGGATGCGCAGCTTTCCAAACCGGAAATCGGAAATCTTGTGGCTGAGATTGATAAGATTTTGTGGAAATAAGATTCTACCAGAAAGGTGCAGTATATGGCTAGATGCAGACAGTGTGGCGCGGAGATTCCGGAAGGGTTGGAATACTGCGACCAATGTGCCGATAAATTAAATACTGCAAAGGCTTCTGAGTCGTATTTGGACAGTTTGCTGAATGCGGTCATGACGGAGAAGCCGGAACGAAGGGAGATTGCTTTTCAGAAAAGAGAAGTGAGCTCTCCTGTTTCTGTACCTGTAAAAGATACTGTAAAGCCCGAAAAGGAAGAAAATGCAAGGGAAGAGCTTCCGGATTTGGCAAGCTACAGTATTTTTGACGAGACCGAGGAAATGGATGTTGACCGGATGCTGGAGAAGGATTTGCGTGAGGCAGAGTCCGGTTTGCTTGAGCAGGAAGCATCAGCGGAGCCTGCTTCTGGTGAATTGTTTTCTATGGAGGAAGAGCAGGAAGCATCAGCGGAGCTGTTTGACTTTTTTGCGGACGCGGTCACTATGGAGGACATGACGAGCGTAGACGAAGAAATACCGGAGGTACCTGATAACGGGGAACCGGAGGAAAGCATGGGAGCGGCGGAAGCGGAGACGGTTGCGGAAACAGCAGAGGAGCTTGAAGATTTTACGGATTTGTTTTCTGAGGAAGCACTGGTGGAACAGCAGGCAGATGTCAATCTGGATGCCCTGCTTTCGGGTCTGGACGGTTTGACGGAGAGCAGGACGATGGCGGAAGAAGCTGTAGAGGAGCCGGTGGAAGAAGCTGTAACCTCGGATTTTTCTGATTTGTTTGCTGATTTTGGAGAGGATGGGCTTTTTGAGTTTGGAGCCGAGCCGGAGGAATTTACTGATCTGACGGATGAGGGAGAGAGTGCCGCAATGGCGGCAAAGCCGGAGAGTGCATCGGAAGGGCTGCCGGAAAACAAAGCAGAGGAGATTTCGGAAAAGGATAAGAAGAAGCAGAATGCAATTTCTGCATTGTTTCATAAGCTGTTTGATAATGTAAAGGTCGATCCGTCAAAGATAAAACCACAGCCGACCAAGGAAGAAATCGAAGCAAAGAAGCAGGCGGCAAAGGAAGCAAAGGAAAAGTCGAAGGAAGAAAAGGAAGCACTTCTTGCGGAAAAAAAAGAGCAGGAGCAGCAGATAAAGGCAGAGAAGCGCCGCCTTGTGTTGGAGGCAAAAGCAGAAAAAAAGGCCAGAAAGCTGGAAGAGGCAAAGCTTTTACTGGAGGAAATGGAGTCTACCCGTATTAATCGTGCCGGTGCGTCCATTGTGTTTATTTTTTTCGCAATGATTGCGGTGGTAATTGTGGTAGGTACCAGTATTTTTTCTTATTCGCTCAGTATAAGGAATGCACAGTATGAGTTTGACCGGGATGAGTATACGCTTGCGTATAACGAGATTTTCGGATTGGATATTAAGGATGAAGATATTGTGCTGTATGATCGCATTATGACAGTAATGTTTGTGCAGAAGCAGCTAAATTCCTATTACAACTATTATGAGATGAAGGATTATACGAAAGCACTGGATTCTTTGCTCAAGGGTCTGCGGCGTTATGAAAAGTATATTGAGCTGGCGGTGGAGCTTGATATCGAGAGCGATTTGGATTCTGTTCGCAGCAGCATTCTGATGGAGCTGGACGCGAGCTTTTACATGTCCGAGCAGGAGGCAATGCATATTATTCAATCGGATTCTCAGTTGGAATACAGTGTGTCGGTGTACGATGCTGTGGACAAAATGAAACAGAGTATTGATACAAAGGCAGAGTAAAGCTTGTAAAATGAATCGAAATAACATACACTGTTGTCGGAGCTTTGTCTCCGACAGTAGTTTTTTAAGGAGGAACTTATGATAGCAATAATCGATTACGATGCCGGAAATTTAAAAAGTGTGGAAAAGGCATTGATAAAGGTAGGCGCAGAGCCGGTGGTAACCAGAGAGCCGGAGGTGATTAGCAGGGCAGATAAGGTGATTTTACCGGGAGTAGGAGCGTTTGGAGAAGCAATGGACAAGCTGCAGAGCTTTGCGTTAATTGAACCGATTCAAAAGGTAATCGCGTCCGGTAAGCCGTTTCTCGGTATTTGTCTTGGACTTCAGCTTTTGTTTGAATACAGCGAAGAGAAGGAAGGCTGTAAGGGGCTTTCCGTATTAAAGGGAAAAATCAAACGGATTCCGGATACATCGGGTCTAAAGGTGCCTCACATAGGCTGGAATTCTTTAAAGGTAAAGGAAGGCGCAAAACTGTTCAAGAATCTTCCGAAGGAGCCGTATGTTTATTTTGTTCACTCCTATTACCTGCAGGCTGAGGATGCAGATATTGTGGCTGCATCTGCGGAGTATGGTGTGACGGTTCATGCATCGGTGGAAATGGATAATATATTTGCGTGCCAGTTTCATCCGGAAAAGAGTGGGGAAGCCGGTCTTGCCATTTTAAAGAATTTTGTGGAGCTGTAAGGAGGAGAGAGTATGTTTACCAAGCGTATTATTCCGTGTCTGGATGTACATAACGGCAGAGTGGTAAAGGGAATTAATTTTGTGAATTTGCGAGATGCAGGTGACCCGGTAGAGGTAGGTGCGGCATATGATACGGCAGGAGCCGATGAACTCGTATTTTTGGATATTACGGCATCCTCGGATGCACGTGCCATTAAGCTTGATATGGTGCGTCGTGTGGCGGAACGCGTGTTTATTCCGTTTACGGTAGGCGGCGGGATTCGTACCGTGGAGGACTTTAAAGAGCTTTTGCGGGAGGGAGCCGATAAGATTGCGGTCAACACGGCGGCAATTTTGAATCCGCGTCTGATTGCAGATGCAGCGGAGAAGTTCGGCAGCCAGTGTGTGGTAGTTGCCATAGATGCAAAAAAAAGGGAAGACGGTTCCGGTTGGAATATTTACAAAAACGGCGGCCGGGTGGACATGGGAATTGATGCCGTAGAGTGGGCTGCGCAGGCACATAAGCTTGGTGCAGGAGAATTTCTTGTCACCAGTATGGATAAGGACGGAACGAAGGATGGCTACGATTTGGAACTGACACGCCGGATTGCGG
Source organism: uncultured Lachnospiraceae bacterium (assembly GCA_964488415.1). Lineage (GTDB taxonomy): Bacteria > Bacillota > Clostridia > Lachnospirales > Lachnospiraceae > SIG307. The sequence goes on along the minus strand of CAZAUP010000042.1, from coordinate 1,643 downwards.
AAGCGGTTTCTGTTCCGGTTATTGCCTCAGGAGGAGCAGGCAGAAAAGAGCATTTTTACGATGCTCTGACCGTGGGAGGTGCGGATGCAGCGCTGGCAGCGTCTCTTTTTCACTACAAGGAACTGGAAATAAGCGAAGTGAAGGAATACCTTCAAGACAGAGGCATCAGCGTCAGATTATAAAATAAAGCTGTCGCTGTGCGGTGACATGGCAGGCTGTGATAGTTCAGATAAATTGATTGGTATCAGAACTGTAATGGTAGTCAATACTTTTCAGTACATTTATAATGCTTTCTTCACTGCAGTCAAGGGCTTCGCAAAGTGCGGCAAGGGTTGAATAATTATCTCGCAGCTGGGTGTTGATGTAGCTTAATAAAACGACAGGGTTTTTCGGTAATTGCATGAGCGGGACTCCTTTCCGGGTGAGTTTCGGCTAAATTGTAGCACAGTATTTTGAAAAAGTAAAGAGTGCGCGGCGCGATTACGCGCGGAAAGGTATTAAATGGAACTGGCAGGGATTCTTGTAAATCAAGTGATTGTCATGTTTTTGCTTTTGGCGACAGGCATGTTTTTATATAAAATAGGGATGATTACGGACGAGGGGAATCGTCAGCTGGCGGGAGTGGTGCTGTATGTGGTTGCGCCGCTGTTGATTTTAGACACCTTTAGCATGGAATATGATGCGGAGCTGACAACGAATATACTGCTAGGCTTTCTACTTTCTGCGATTAGTATTGTGCTTGCTATTTTTATTTCTCATATTTTACGCATTAAGGGAAAACGGAAAAGCCTTTCGACGGAGCGGTTTACGGTGATTTTTACGAACTGTGGCTTTATGGGAATACCCCTTGCGGAGGCGGTGTTCGGGGACATTGGTGTGATTTACTGTACTACTTACATTACGATGTTTAATCTTTTTATATGGACTTATGGTATGGCGCTTATGAAAGGAAAAAGCAAGGAGAAAAAGAACCTTGCAGAATGTCTGAAGCCGTTTTTGAATCCAACCATAGTTTGTATTGTATTGGGACTTGCAGTGTATTTTTTACAGCTTCCGATACCGGTGCAGCTGAAATCTGCTATTGGTTATTTTTCATCTATGAATACACCTCTTGCCATGCTTGTGTCTGGTGTTTATATTGCGCAGGGAGATTTACTCGGAGCGTTAAGAAAGGGCAGAGTGTATGCTGTTAGTGCGGTGAAATGCCTGTTAGTACCGCTTTTTATGGTTTTTATACTGGCATTTTTACCGTTTGATGAGGAATTAAGGATGACTATTCTGATTCTTTCTGCCTGTCCAAGCGGTGCAAACGGTATGCTGTTTGCAAATCGCTTTGGCGGTGATGTAAAGACGGCTTCAAATGTATTTACGGTGACGACCATTGCAAGTATTGTGTGTATTCCGGTTATGGTGATGCTTTCAGAGTGGTTTTCGGGTCTATATTAGAAAAAATTGAAAATGACTCAAAAAATGATGTATTGTACAAAATATTTAAACTTTTAATTTTTTGTTGACAAATCCATGAAAAGGGTGTATAGTATGAGAGTACCAAGTGGGATGCACAAGGTACTCTCATAAGAAATGCACAAGTGGCTCAGTGGTGGAGTATCGCCTTGCCAAGGCGAGGGTCGCGGGTTCGAATC
>CAZAUP010000041.1:0-13536 GCA_964488415.1 uncultured Lachnospiraceae bacterium | reverse complement strand
TGAGATGGCAATCAATGATCCGGAAGGCTTTGCAGCATTAGTAGAGGTTGCAAAGTCTAAGCTGGCATAAGGTTTGTGTTTGCGCAACGGGCGAGGTAAGAAAACAGATAAATCCCGGCGGGATCATTAGAATCCCGACTGGGATTTTCTCTATTTTCGATCTGTAGTGATTGCTTACGACGGGAATGAAAAACACTTTGGGAGGATATTGTTTCACCAGAGAGGTGATTTAAATGAAAAGGTTTATTTATTTTGTTTTTATAATCGTGATGACGGCAGGTCTGTACAGCTGCAATAAGAAAAAAAATGATGTTCCGCCAATAGCAGATCCACCGTTGGCAGAGGGGATTTTACCAACTTCGGTTGCTGTGATAACTCCGGAGGTAACGGCAGAGGTGACAAAGGAACCGGCAGTAACCGGGATGCCGGAGGTGACAAAGGAAACGGCAGTAACCGGGATGCCGGAGGCGACAAAGGAGCCGGCAGTAACCGGGATACCGGAGGTGACAAAGGAAACGGCAGTAACCGGGATGCCGGAGGCGACAAAGGAGCCGGTAGTAACCGGGATACCAGAGGTGACAAGAGAGCCGGCGGCAGCTCCTGAAGCCGGGGCAGCGGTGACAAAACCAAAGGATCCTGCCGAGATGACGACGGCAGAGGTCATTAAGAATATGGGAATCGGGATTAATCTCGGAAATGTTTATGAGTCCTGCGGAGACTGGATTGCACTGTGGGGTGATGGTACGCCGGAGTCTTACGAAACCGCATGGGGAAGTCCTGTTATCACAAAAGAAATCATAAAAGGATATGCGGCGGAGGGCTTTAAAGTGATGAGAATTCCGGTCGCCTGGTCCAATCTGATGGAAGAGTCGTATACAATTAGCGAGAAGTATCTTGCGTCGGTACAGGAGACGGTGGACTGGGTGCTTGATTGTGATATGTATGCAATTATTAACCTTCATTGGGACAACGGTTGGATGGAAGCATTTCCGACGGATACCGAGGAGTGTATGAAAAAGTATATCCGCATCTGGGAGCAGGTCAGTGCTGCATTTGCTGCGTATGACCACCGGCTCCTATTTGAATCGCAGAATGAAGAGCTTGGCTGGAATTCTGTATGGAACCCATGGGAAGGGAGCAACGGAAAGGAGGAGTCCTATGCCCTTGTCAATAAAATTAATCAGACATTTGTAGATACGGTGCGTTCTTCAGGTGGAAATAATACAACCCGTCATTTGCTGATTGCAGGATATAATACGGATATTGAGCATACCTGTGACCCGCTTTTTGAAATGCCGGACGATGCGGCACAGCGCTGCGCGGTATCGGTGCATTATTATCTGCCATCGGAGTTTGCGATACTTACCGAGGATGCAGACTGGGGGAAGAGTCGCTCCACATGGGGAACAGACGAGGATATTACATATTTGGCAAAAATGCTTGACAGACTGAAGGAAACCTTTGCTGACAGGGGGATTCCTGTTATTATCGGTGAATACGGCTGTCCGACGGTAAATAAGGAAACAGAGTCGGTACGGCGATATATTTCTACGGTATGTAAGGAGGCATACAGCAGGGGAATGTGTCCGATTCTGTGGAGTACACAGGGAGAGCATTTTGACCGGTATTCCTGCAGAATGGTGGACGGCGTTTTGGCAGAAATGCTCAGGTCCGTAGTTGTAAATGATTGAATTGTAATGGACTATGCACATAGATTAAAAAATGATTAGAAAACATTAATTACCTTCTAACTTGAACTATCGTCTTCTGCGGAGTACAATATGTGTGAAGGCAAAGCAAATATATGGGAGCTTGCTGCAGAGGGAGAATTTCGAAAATGGGATTCTTTTTATGAAGGAGAACTGACCGGGAAATGTAATTTTGATTCGGGAAGTGGTTCGGTGAGTGTGGAGTTTGTGACCCCGGAAGCTTAAAGAATATGAATGAAAAACCGGTTTGTTACACCTTATGGCGCGACAAGCCGGTTTTTTGTGCTATTCCGGATATATCATCCGCTCTTTGGTAAGATTTTCCAATACCTCTAGATATTTCCCCCCGTAGTAATTTGCCATCGGCAGATTCATATCGAGATAATTACCGCAGGCAATGGCAGAAGCTCCCGGAACCTCCCCTTTATAGTCCCTGACAAAGGTGAACAGCTCACGAAGAAGCGGAAGGATGTCGGCTGGTTCGTAGTCTCCCGCAAGAAGAAGATAGAAGCCGGTGCGACAGCCCATCGGTCCGAAGTAGATGATGCGGGAGCCGAAGTCGGCATGGTTGCGTAAAAAGGTGGCAGCCAGATGCTCTATGGTATGCACCTCTGCAGTATTCATGACAGGCTCAGCATTCGGACGGGTGATACGTAAATCAAAGGTGGAAACGATGGCGTTGCCTACCTGATCCTTCCGGGATACATAAACGCCCGGAAGCAGGGTTAAATGGTTAATGGTAAAGCTTGCAATTGGTTTCATTGGTGTTCTCCTTTCGATTTAGTAGAAAATGACAGGGACTGTGGTCGGTGTAGTGTTAAGACCGGAACCGGCGGAGGTATCCTCCTCCGGTCCCGGCTTTGGCACAGCAGTCGGTGTCGGAAGCGGTGTCTGCGCGGTGGAATCGTCTGGATTGGTCGGCTTCGGCACTTCTGTACTGCCCGGTGTTACGGTTGCATCCGGATTCATCGGGTCTGCGGTTGGCGGAAGCGTTGCATCCGGGTTCATCGGGTCTATGGTCGGAGTGATTTCGTTGTGGATGGTACATATCGCATCGGTTCCGGTTGGAAGCAGATTTGGTGTATCTGAAGTGGTATACTTGATTTCATTTCCGTTCCAGTCGAAAATTTCCGGCTCTGTTTTAATTAACAGTACCTTTTCGGAAACATGCTCTTCCGGACAGCCTGCTCCGGCCAGCTTATTGGAATCAGAACAAATGGAAGCCTTGATATGCACGTCACATTTTTCTAACGGAACCGTACCCTTTGCGAAGTATTCAGTGCGCACGGTGGAGCCGCCTTCTGCATGGTCGCAAATACCATCGATAGCCAGCTTTCCGGATTTAGTACAAATTTTTGCGGTTACAATGGAATCCGGAATTGTGAATTCCTTATACGGAAGCTCCTTTTCGGCATGGATGCGTTCCATAATGGTACGCCAGATATCCTGTTGATAGCTTTGGTTTATTTGCGAGAAGTTGTTGTCAAAGCCGGACCAGACGGATGCGGTATAGTACGGTGTGTAGCCGCAAAACCAAAGGTCGTTATTATTGGAAGCCGTACCGGTTTTTCCGGCTACCGGCATTTTATAGTCCTTGAACTTTAACCGGCTGCCGGTGGCATATCCGGTGCCGCCCGAAACCGTGTCTACCATGGCGCTGGTTAAAAGGTAGGCGGTAGAGGTCTTGATAACCTGAGAGGATTCCGGCTCGTTGGACAGAATTACCCTGCCGTCATGATCAAGTACCTTTGTGTAAAGGTACGGTTTGTTGTAAACACCGCCGTTTGCAATGGTGGCATAGGCTGCGGTAAGCTCTAGGTTGGTAACACCGTCAGTCAGACCGCCGAGAGCAAGCGAAAGGTTGATATCGGAATAGGTCTGCCCTGTTTTTTCATCATAGCGGGATTCCACCAGTGTGCTGAAGCCAAGCTTCTTTAAATAATCAAAGGAAACCTGCGGAGAAACCATTTCTAACGTCCGTACTGCGATAACGTTCATGGAGTAGGAGATACCGCGGCGAATGGTATTCAGACCGTAGAACGGACCGTTAAAGAACTCTTTGTTTCCTTTTGCCCACCAGTTAATAACCTCCTTCTGGGTATTTGTGTAGTAATACGGCCGGTCGTCAATCGGGGTGGCAAGGGTCATTCCGGCACTGTCGATAGCAGGCAGGAAGGAAGCCAGTACCTTAAAGGTGGAGCCTACCGCGCGGGTGGTTGTGGTAGCACGGTTGAGTGTCCGGCTGCCGGTCTTTTCTCCGCGGCCGCCCACTAAGGCAACGACCTGTCCGGTTGTGTGATCCATAATACAGAAGGAGGATTGCGGCTGGGCAGTAAAGGTGCGGCGCTCGCCGAGAACCGTATCTCCGGGAATGCCGTTTTCTTCGTCACCCTTGTCTACATGGGCAGCGTAGAATTCATCTAAATAGGCAGTCATAGCCTCATCGCTGGAGCAAAGCAGCTGATAAATGCCCTGATTGATTTGTACAAGCACATTTTTGTCACTTTTAAAGCTGTTGAAATATGAAATCAAATCCGACAGCTGGTAGTGAATGGTAGTACCGTCAGCCTTCTGTACGGAAAGCGCGTAGCCCAGCTCGTACAGGGAGCCCTCCTTCGAGCCTGTGCCAAAGGCCGGAAACATCGATTCATCGGTATATACCTCGTCACAGATTTTCTGAATGGTACGGTCCTGTGTGGTGTAAATACTTAAGCCGCTGGTGTAAACCATTGAGGTTGCCTGGGCCTGTGTATATCCCTTACGTTCTACCAAATCGTTGATGACCGCATCAATGACAGCGTCGGTAAAGTAACTGTAGTAGGAGGCTTCGCTTTTTTCCTCGGCGACTAACTGGATGCGTGCATATGGGTCGTCAGCCAGGGCTTCGTCGTATTCTGCTTTGGTACAAAAGCCGTTATCCAGCATCAGCTTAAGACAGTTTGCACGGCGTTTTGCATTGTCCTCCGGATAGTGAATCGGGTTCTGATAGGTCGGAGAGTACGGGATGGCTGCCAAAACGGTAACCTCGGAAAGGGTTAAATCCTTTGCATCCTTACTGAAATAAATCTGTGCCGCGGTCTGGAGACCATAAGCGGTATTACCGTAGTTTACGGTGTTAATGTAATATTCCAGGATTGTGTCCTTGGACAGCTTGCTTTCTAATTCTACGGCAAGGAACTGCTCCTGTACCTTTCGTGACAGCTTGACAATCGGGTTGTCCTCGTTGCCGCCGCTGAACACCTGATTTTTCAGAAGCTGCTGGGTGATGGTGCTTGCACCGTAATCCAGAGACCTGGTGCGAAGGTCGGAGACAAGTGCGCGCATGATGCCGCGCACATCGATACCGTTATGTTCGTAGAAACGCTCGTCTTCCATGGCGACGAAGGCATATTTGATATGCTCCGGGAGTTCTCTGATGGACACGTAGTCGCGGTTTGCTTCTACACCGGCAAGCGTTTCGGCAAGCGTGCCGTCACTATAGTAGGTATTGGAGGCATAGCCCGACGGTACCACATTGATAAGGTCAATGCTTGGAACTGTCGCGGAAAGACCGTTTATGATACCGGCAACAGCGGCAACGCCTACGGAGGAAACAAAGATAACGCCGATTAAAAATAAGCGGAATATGTTCACGTTCAGCTTGGTGGAAAGACGCTTGGAACGCGTCTTTAAGCCGCGGATTTTTTTGATGGTTTCGTCTTTACTGAAATTCATTACAATCCCTTCCTTATGAATACTGTGGTAGGAAAGCACTGCTAAACCGGTGCTTCCTATAGAAAGCATTTCCGCATCTGAAAAAGGTTATACGGAAAAGAAAACAAGTTCCCTGTCAACCTCGGCAAACCAAACCGGATTTTCTTTGGTAATGACTGCCTTGCCGGAGGTGGCTTCCGTTACTTTTTTTATAAAGGCATGGCAGGTCGCTTCGGTTGTCAATACGGTGAGTGTTACGGTATCGGTATAAGAAGTATCCTGGGCAGATAATTCCATTTGGGCAATGATATATTGAAGCTTTCCAATGCTGTTGTAGTCCGTGGCAACCGTCACCGGAATGCCATATTGCTTTTCAACAACAATGCTTTCGGCGAGACCGGCCTTTGTGGCAGCCTGATAGGCACGGACAAGACCGCCGGTACCAAGAAGTGTGCCGCCGAAATAGCGGGTTACTACGACACATACATTATGGACATCTTCGCCCAGTAATACATCGAGCATCGGTCTGCCGGCGGTTTTTTGGGGTTCACCGTCGTCGCTGCACCGTGCAGTTTCGTGACGCGTACCGAGCGTATAGGCCGAGCAGTTGTGAGAAGCATCCCAGTATTGCTTTTTCTTTTGCTCGATGAAAGAAAGGGCCTCTTCTTCTGTCGTAATCGGAACCACGGTGGCGATAAAGCGAGATTTTTTTTCGATAATCTCCCCAATGCCGCCTTTATATACAATTTTGTACGAATCCGGCATAATATTTCCCCTTTTCTTTGTTTGATTCTCAAATCAGTATATCAAAAACATGGGGAGACTGCAAGAAAATTAGGAGATTTAATAAAATCGTAAAATTCGAGGAAGGACTTTACAAAAACAAAAACTGCGGATATACTATAGTAGGGCATGGGACAGATTTGAACGTAAAGAGAAAGGATACATTGCTATGCTTGAATTAAAGAACGTTTCGTATCGTGTAAACGATGCGGAAGGGGAAAAGGATATTTTAAAAAACATCAGTTTGACCATAGAAGACCGTTTTGTGGCGATTACCGGGCCGAACGGAGGCGGAAAGTCTACGCTGGCAAAGGTTTTGGCAGGAATTATACAGCCGACGGAGGGGCAGATTTTGCTGGACGGAGAGGATATTACGAAGCTTTCCATTACCGAACGCGCCCATAAGGGAATCAGCTTTGCGTTCCAGCAGCCGGTGCGCTTCAAAGGGATTACCGTTAAGGATTTGATTGCGCTGGCGGCAGGAAAGAAGCTTTCTACTGCGGAGGTCTGTCATTATCTTTCCGAGGTTGGACTTTGCGCCAAGGATTATGTAAACCGGGAGGTAAATGCAAGCCTTTCCGGCGGTGAGTTAAAGCGTATTGAAATTGCCACGGTGATGGCAAGGGGGACGAAGCTGTCCATCTTTGATGAGCCGGAGGCGGGAATCGATTTGTGGAGCTTTCAGAATCTTATTCGTGTTTTTGAAGAAATGCATGATAAGATTCAGGGGTCTATCCTGATTATTTCCCATCAGGAGCGTATTTTAAATATTGCGGACAAGCTTGTGGTGATTGCAGGCGGTGAGCTTGACAACATCGGTACGAAGGAAGAGGTCCTTCCGGGGCTGTTACACAAGGCCGGCGGATGTCCGATGCAGAAATAAGGGAAGGCAGGAAGAAGTGAGCATGGATGAAATTCAAAGAACTTTATTAGAGCAGATTGCAGGACTCCACGAGGTGCCTGCCGGAGCATATAATTTAAGAATTAATGGCGGACTGGGAGGCAGAAACACTACAGCCAACATTGATATTGTGCCAAAGACGGATGTGTCGGGCATTGATATTATCATTAAGCCGGGAACAAAAAACGAAAGCGTGCATATTCCGGTGCTTTTGAGCCAGACAGGCTTAAAGGAGCTGGTGTACAACGATTTTTACATCGGCGAGGATTGTGATGTTACGATTGTGGCAGGCTGCGGTATTCACAACGGCGGTGATGCGGCATCGGAACATTCCGGCATCCATCGTTTTTTTCTAAAAAAGAATGCGAAAGTGAAATATGTAGAAAAGCATTACGGCAGCGGAGAGGGAACCGGTGAGCGCATCATGAATCCAACCACGGAGATGACATTGGAAGAGGGTGCTTATATGGAGATGGACACCGTGCAGATTAAAGGCGTGGATTCTACAAAACGTGTGACAAAGGCTGCGCTGGGTGAAGGAGCTGCGCTGGTGATTAAGGAAAAGCTGATGACGCACGGAGCGCAGTTTGCCGAGACCGAGTTTACGGTGGATTTAAACGGTGCAGGTTCATCTGCAAATGTAATTTCCCGTTCTGTTGCAAAGGATTCTTCTCATCAGGTATTCTTATCCAAAATTAATGGTAATAATGCCTGTGCAGGGCATACCGAGTGTGATGCCATTATTATGGATTCCGCCAGTGTCAGTGCAATTCCGGAGATTACGGCAAATCATATCGAAGCAAGCCTTATTCATGAGGCGGCCATAGGTAAGATTGCGGGAGAGCAGATTATTAAGCTGATGACCCTTGGACTTACGGAAGAGGAAGCGGAAGCACAGATTGTGAATGGATTTTTAAAGTAGATTGATTACGGGCAGGCTTGACAAATTGTCTGTCCGCGGTTAAAATAAACAAAGACCGTTATTGGGGAGTGCCCCGAACAACAGTCCTTGTCCGATATAAAAGGGGAGGATAAGTTTTTTGCTTTCTTTTGTAAGCTCTCTTTTCCGAGGGGGAATCAGAAAAGAAGCTCCGACTGTTTTGTGTCGGTGTACATCGTTGATATTGATGTACCTGAGAATAGTATAGCCGGTATTTTACCGCTTATACAAAAGAATTATTTTTTTTGAAAGGAACGAAATCATGAGCTTATTACAGGAATGGCGCGAGGCCGCATACTCACTTGACATTAACTCCAAAGAGGGAAAGTTATTTTGGAATAATTACTTTGTAATCGAAAAGGGTATCTACGAACAGCTTCTTACAAACCCGGATATGGTAGAGGCGGGTACCGTAAAGCAGCTTGCTGAAAAGTACGGAACCACGCTTCAGATTATGGTAGGCTTTTTGGACGGTATTAACGACAGTCTTGTTACCCCGAATCCGATTGAGGAGATGACAGAGGATACCGAGGTAAGTCTTGATTTTGATAACGAAAAGCTTTATTACAACATGGTAGGTGCAGGTGCTGACTGGCTCTATGAGCTTCCGCAGTGGGACAGCATTTTAACTGAGGCACGCAGAAAAGAGCTTTATCTTGAGCAGAAGAAGTCCGGTACGGTTCGTAAGGATAAGAAAATCGGTCGTAATGATCCGTGTCCTTGCGGAAGCGGAAAGAAGTACAAGAAGTGCTGCGGCATGAATGCATAAGAAGGATCAGAGAGACTGTCGCACGGCTGTGCACGGTCTCTTTCTCTTTTTAAGGAAGGCGTGGTCTTTAGGATAAAACCGGCTCTGTGTGGGCAGCCAGGCTCCGGGGATTCTGCTGTAAGCGTTGACAAGCATGGACATTTGCAATAAGATAGAAAGTAGAAATGCAGTTTACCATATATGAGGAAAGTTGGGATATTTATGAGTAAAAACAGCCTTTATTCTACCGGGAACAGCCGGCGGAGAAAGCAAAGGAGAAATGGTCCGGATTTCGGGAAATTATATAAGGAAAAGAAGCACAGCCGTTTGCGGGGATGCATTTTTGTACTGTTGTTATCTGTCTGTGTAGGTGTAGGGGCTTATGCAGTTGCTGACCATGGGCTGGATAAGCAGGAAGAAAAAAAAAGGCAGGCAGCAGTGACTCCTACGCCGGCAGTACCGTCTGCAACAGCAGTACCGGAAGCAACACAGGCTCCGGCAGAACAGGCAGGGGAGGTTTATCCGGATGGTTTCATGGCTGATTTTGTGGACACGCGCGTAAAAACGGATGTTAAGGGGATTTATGTCAATACGGCATACCTTGGCAGGGGCAATTATCCGACCTTGGATGAGCTGATTGAGCTTGTTGACAGGACAGAGCTTAATGCGATGGTGATTGATATTAAGGATGATGTCGGAAGTGTCTTGTTTGACGCACAGCACCAGCTGGTCAATGAAATCGGCTCAAAAACGCTTTATATTAAGGATTTGCCGGAGTTTGTGGCAAAGCTTAAGGAGCACAATATTTACTGCATTGCCCGTATCGTTTGCTTTAAAGATCAGGTAGCGACAAAGAAGAATCCGGAGCTGGCAGTACGCAATCAGGATGGGTCAGTGTATGTGGATAAAGAGGGAGAACGTTGGCTGAATCCGTATGATGAGAAGACATGGGAGTACCTTGTGGAAATTGCAAAAGAGGCTGCCGAGGCAGGCTTTGACGAGATTAATTTTGACTATTTGCGTACCTCTGCGTCTGCATCCTTTACCCAGGCGGATTTTGGCGGTCTTAATGAAGGAAAGAATAAAACGGATGCCATTACCGGCTTTGTGAAGTATGCCTGTGAGGAGCTAAAACCGATGGGCGTGTTTGTCAGCGGTGATGTGTTTGGTACAATTATTAACAGTATTGCCGATGGCGAGAGTATTGGTCAAAGCTATGTTGGGCTGAGCCGCTATTTGGATTATATTTGTCCGATGGTATATCCGTCTCATTACAGCTTCGGCTATGGCGGACTAAAGTATCCGGATACGAAGCCGTTTCAGCTGCTTTTAATGGAGCTCAAAGCTTCTGTGAAGAAGCTTTCTGTCATTGAAGCAGGAGAGCATTGTGCAGAGGTACGGCCGTGGCTGCAGGATTTCACTGCCAGCTATCTCGGAGCGGGGTGTTATTTGGAGTACGGTGCCGAGGAACTCAGGGCACAGATTTCTGCAACCTATTCTGCAGGCTATGAGGGATGGCTGCTTTGGAATGCGGCGATGTTTTTTACTGAGGAAGGACTCTTGCGTGATAAGGATTATTAGATTCGGTGTAAAACGAAGATGTATGGATTAGTATTCGCAGTAAAAAATGGAACCTGAGACGCGTTTTTCTCGTCAATTAAGTAAAGAGAGCAGGATGCTTTTGCTTCTGTCTTTACTTTATTTAATTAGAGCGCAGAAGACTTGCGCGGAGAGGAGCTTATTATGAAAAGGAAAAGTTGGTTGGTAATCGGTTTGGCGGGAGCAATGGCTCTTGCTGCGTGTGGGTCGCAAGCATCATCGGATATGAGCTATATGGGCATTGAATCGGATGACTATTATATGGAGACGACGAATGGTGTGTCTTATGACGGATTTGCTTCCATGAGCCAGGGCTCGTATATGTCCGCAGCAGATTCTTTGAAGGAAGGGTATACTGCAGATACGGATTTTTATGAGACTGAATTGCCGGAGGCGGGAAGTGGCTTCGAGAGTGCTGCATCGGAATATAATTTTGAAAGTGAAAAGCTGATTCGAACGGTTAAAATGCGTTTGCAGACCAAGGAATTCGATACGCTGCTTGCTTATCTTGAGGAACGGGTAGCGGAGATAGGCGGTTATGTGCAGGATTCCCGGATTTACGGGAATGCGATGGATTCTTATGGGTACCGTTCTGCAGAGCTTACATACCGGATTCCGCAGAATAACTTAGATGATTTTATTATGGGAGTAGGAGAGAAGGCTGTTGTTGTTTACAAAACGGAAAATGCGGAAAATGTGACATTGCAGTATGCGGATACGGAGAGCCGCTTAAAGGCACTGGAAATTGAACAGGAGCGTTTCCTTGCGTTACTGGAAAAGGCGGATGATGTGGATTCCATTATCACAATCGAAAAGCATCTGACAGAGCTGCGATATGAAATCGAAGCGTATGCTTCAACACTCAGGGTTTATGATAACCAGGTGAATTATTCTACCGTTACCTTAAGTGTTTCGGAGGTGAATCGCATTGTTTCGGTAGAGGAGAATCCGACGCTGCTGACCAGAATGAAGGACGGATTTGTGGCTACATGGTATGATTTGCAGGACGGAGCGGCCAATTTTATGGTTTGGCTTGTAACCAATGCTCTGTATTTGATTATTTGGGCAGTTATTATTGTGATTTTGATTGTGGTTCTAAAGAAGCTAATCAAAGGGAAGAAAAAAGCAGGTAAGGATAACGGTACGGACAAGACACAGGAGATGCTTGTAAATACCGAAGAGGAAGAGCATGACAGAATGGATTTTGAAAAATAAGAAGGCGGATTTGTCCGTTATGGAGCGGGAGCTGGGATTAGGACGGGTGGTCTGCAGGGTGTTGGCAAATCGTGGATTTGCGGACACGGCAGAGGCACAGGTGTATTTGCATCCCGATGAGGCAGAGCTGCACGAGGCAGAGCTGTTGAAGAATGCGTCGGAGGCGGCAGCCAGCCTGCATTGTGCTGTAAAAAAAAAGAAACGTATTCGTATTATTGGAGACTATGATGTGGACGGAGTAATGGCAACCTATCTGCTATATGAAGCACTTCATGCTTTGGGGGCATCGGTAGATTACCGGATTCCGGACCGGATTGCAGACGGCTACGGTATGAATATGCGCATGGTAGAGGAAGCAGAGCGAGAAAATATCGCCCTGCTTCTTACCTGTGATAACGGGATTGCGGCAAAAGAACCCATTGCCAGGGCAAAAGAGCTTGGGATGGAGGTTATTGTAACGGATCATCATGATATCCCGAATCATAAGGAGGGGGAAAGGGTGTGCTATGATTTGCCGCCTGCGGATATTGTTGTGAATCCGAAGCAGCCTGGAGATGCTTATCCGCAAAGCGGCATCTGTGGGACTATGGTGGCGTATAAGGTAGTGTGCCTGCTGCTTGCAGAAGCAAAAGAGCTTCTTTCAAAAGAAACGAAGGAAGCTTTGCTTCGGGAACTGCTGGTGCCGGTTGCCTTTGCTACCGTGTGTGATGTTATGGAGCTGACAGGAGAGAACAGAGCGGCAGTTGCACGGGGACTTGCCGATGCAAAGTATTGCGGAAATTCCGGTATTCGGGCGATTTTAAAGGCGTATGATTTGATGGAAAAAAAAATAAGCGCGTATCATGCGGGCTTTCTCATCGGACCGTGCTTTAACGCAGCGGGACGTTTGGATACGGCATTGCTTGGTCTTGAGCTTTTATTATGTAAGGATGAGGCGGAAGCAGCATGCAGGGCATTGCAGCTGAAGGAGCTGAACGATATAAGGAAGCAGATGACGCAGACTGCCACAAAGCAGGCACTGGAGATTGCAGAGAAGAAGCTAGCAGAGGGAGAGTGCCGGGTGCTCGTGCTATATTTGCCTGATTGCCATGAAAGTCTTGCGGGAATTGTGGCGGGACGGGTGAAGGAGCATTTTTATCTGCCGACTATAGTGCTTACGAAAGGAGAAAATTGTGTCAAGGGCTCCGGACGTTCCATTGAGGGGTATTCCATGTTTGAAAAGCTGTCAGAACAGAAAGAACTTTTTCTGGCGTTTGGAGGACATCCGATGGCAGCAGGAATGTCGCTTGCGGAGGAAAATGTTGCGGTGCTGGAGAAACGATTGAATCTTGCAGCAGGGCTGACAGAGACAGACCTTACAAAAAAGCTGTATCTGGATGCGGAGCTGTCATTTTCGGAGATTTCGGAAAGGCTTTTGGAGGAGCTGGAGGAGCTGGAGCCTTTTGGAAACGGAAATCCAAAGCCGGTTTTTGGTGCCAGCGGCGTGACGGTGCGAAGCATGAAGCGCATGGGAAAGGATGGTGCGTCTCTGCGGCTTTTGGTAAGTGACAGGCAGGGAAGCAGAGTGACGGGGCTGTTGTTTAACGGAGCTGATGCTTACGAGACTTACATAAAAGAGGAGTTTGGAGAAGAAATGGTACGGGAGCTGTACCGCGGAACCGGAACGGTGAAAATGACAGTGGCGTTTACACCGTCCATAGACGAATATCAGGGAAATAAGTACCCGCAGATAGTGATTCAGTCCTATAAAAAATGTGTGTAAATTTACGAAAAAAATGCTTGACAATAGTATTTGCAACGGATATAATATAGACTGCGCGTGCTGAAACGCGGCTTTTGAGTATTGCAGATTATAAGTCTGCGAGGCAGCCACATTCGTTTTCTTAATATTATAGGAGGTGAAAAATTAATGCCTACATTTAACCAGTTAGTAAGAAAAGGCAGAAAG
>CAZAUP010000040.1:0-13539 GCA_964488415.1 uncultured Lachnospiraceae bacterium | reverse complement strand
TTTTAATTTGAAGAATTTTTGAGTAATTGGGAGTAGGTAAAGTTATGAATAACAGAATACCACCTTTGCAATACGGCGGTAAAGCTGTTTGATTGTATCCGTATCCCGATTTTCGGACACCATGTTTTTATAAACAAGCTCCGGCGGAAGAACACTGGTAATAATGACACGTTTCCAAAGTCCGATAATGTTAGTATACCGTGCATGGAACTGCTGCTTATATCCCTGCAACATGGATAGGAGAGTACTATACCGTATCTGTCCCCGAAACTCATCAAGAAACAAAATCGGCTCACCATTATATCTGTCAAGACCGCCGTTCTCATAATCAGATACAAGATAAACATTATCTTCACCTTCATCTTCAACAAGCTGTTGTGCAAAGTACGTTTTTCCCGTTCCGGAGTCTCCTACGTGCCATTCTACAACGATATCACGCAAAAACGGTGTTTCTTCCGAACGCTTTGCAAAATAAGCATCCCGTATTATCTTATCATGTTTCCGGTAGGAGATATCCAGTCGCATAATTTCATTCGGTGTCAGTCCCTCTTTGATATATGCGCCGATTTTATCTAAATCATTCCGTTTGCCTTGATTACTTTTGACTTCTCCAATATTGTATTCATATATTACCAGTTCACCTTTTTCTGCATATTCCCCTTCTTTGCGGATATATGCCAAAGCCTGTTCTTTTGTTCCGCGCGTGGCTTGTATATCACCATTTATCGGTATGGCTTTTTTCACAGCCGACCAACGGAAGTATGTATCAGAGGAAAACACCGTATGGACGTGTCTGTAACCATTCGCAGACACACAGAAACAGCAGATTGCCTGACGCGTTTCTTTTCCCTGCACCCAGTTTTCACAAAACCACTGACACACTTCCTGTTCCGTCATTTCTCCAAAATCTTCCTCCTTTACCGGAAACTGACAAAACACTGATTTCTGCGTAGTATCCTTTGTAACAGCACGTGCCGTAACTTCACTCATTGTATCACTTTCCCCTTTTGTATTCAAAGTGTATTAGAAGTGTATTAGAAGTGAAATACAAAAAAATCCAGTAAATACAAGGGTTTGATGCCATTTGTATTATGTATTAGAAGTGGGGGGAAATTCTAACCCCCACTTCCGGCGGCTACGCCGCCGCTTTTTGGTTTATTGTATCACGGCACGAGGAACGGGTTCGAATCCCGTCTTGTGCTTCTTCCAAATCTTATCCGGCATTTTTGCCGGATATTTTTTTCTTATAATGTCACTATCAATCCTTTTTGCATCGTATTATACATAACCTCATGCAAGCATATATGAAGTCTACTTTTTACCATGGTTCTTCCATCCCCGGCATCCAGTGGATGCCGGGGGAGTTGCGTCCGTTTCCTGCTGCAAATGTCTACGGATTATCGTATAAAGTTCGTTAAAACTCGCTTTTCTTTCTCTATCGGTGCTACCATGGCATGCTCACCTGCGGCAAGGTTCCGGAGCAGCCATGCCATATTTTCGCCCAGCATACGCATGGTTTGGAGACCTTCTGCGTCTTTGCGGACTTCCTCAGGACAGGAGCCGTGTACCATGTTCCAGTATTGAGATCCGACTACATTCATATTGGAAATCGTGAAATATTTGGTCAGGCGGTCAAGTGCTGCGCTGGAGCCTGCACGGCGACAGGAAACAACGGCTGCAGCCAGTTTTCCGCGCATGTGGTAGCTACTGCTATAGAAGAGACGGTCCAAAAAAGCACAGAGTTGTCCGGCAGGACCTGCATAGTAGACAGGAGAGCCAACAACAATACCGTCGTATTCAGAAAGTCTTGAAATCAGTTCATTTACCTTGTCCTGAAAGACGCAGGTATGGGTAACAGCACATTTTCCACAGGCAATACAGCCGGCAATCGGCTGCTTGCCAAGGTATAGAAATTCGGTGGTAATGCTATTTTTTTCTAAGGTGTCTGCGACTTCTTTTAAAGCAGTGTAGGTACATCCATATTCATTAGGACTGCCATTAATCAGCAGAATTTTGTTGTTCATTGAAGGACTCCTTTTCGATGATTTTTGATGAAAATGTTATATTAGTATACCATACTTATAAGAAGCGGGCAATCCTGCTTTTTTACGCCTAATATTTGGCTAACATTTGGATGAGTGCGGGAAGTGTGTTGAGAAAAGTAATATCGGTGTGTTCTGTGGAAAAATTAACATTTGTGTGCTATCTTGTAGTATAAATGGAAGCAGAACATTGTGGAGGTATATGTTTGGCATATCCGATTTATCATCGCACGCTCAGAAGAGAACGGGAAAAAATAGCTCCCGAAATCCTTCGGCTTACCGACGGGCTAATGAAGTAATAAGTTATGAGGGGAGAATTAAAAAAAAGTTTAAAAGGCTACATAAATACATTGACAAAATACTGTGGTATGTAGTAACATGACTTTGTGGATTAGAAACATTAGTAATTTTGGAATGTAATGTTTTCGTCTGCATGGGTGAGAGTGGTTACTCGGTGGTGCATATTATGATTGGAGGAAGAAGATGAAGAGAGCAGTTGTAATGATTTTGTTGTTAGGTGTTGTTGTGGGAATGGTACCGGCAAAAGTAACTATGGCGGCATCTGACGAACAGTATGGTTGGAAGGAAAGTATTGAGAGTTTTCAAAGAGCATATCAAGAAAGAATGTCAACCAGTAGAATGTTTACAGCAAGAAGTTCGTCATGGGATTGGGTAAAGATAGGAGAGTCTACTATAGAAACAGCAAAGATGAAGCATTACCTGACAACATATCATATGTGGTCGCAGACACAGGATGTACGTTGGGGAAAAGTGGAGGGAATACGAGAAAGCTTAAAAAATAGTAGTACTTATGGATATGTTAGAATTCGCTTTGAAGGGGCAACCGGGAATGTAATTGAAGGAACAGATAGTGGAAGAGTATGGGGCTATGGTTATTCGGAGGCGACAACTCCGGAACCGTATGGTGGGTATTTTTTGCGTGCATATTGTGGCGATTAGTAAAATTTGTTTTTCTCAGCTCTTTGTCTGTCAGATAAAGAGCTGAAAAAATAGGATGTTTGCGGAGGATGGAATGAAAGAATTCTTTTTGAATTTACAAAAGAGTATCAGAGAGAAAGGGTATTGGTACTTTATTCTTTTTTTTCTCTTGATTTTAAGTATGTTTCTGTTTTCCGTAGCAATCGCTATCATACAGAAGCATAGAAAAATAGAACGTGAGTATGAAAAAACGTATACCGAATGGCAGTATTACTCATTATATGATTCCATGCTTGGAGAAATAGAGCAGGAAATTTATCAGAATCCGGTTGCGGTGATGCAACTCAAGAGGATGAACGAACTGCTGCATGAGGAAGAGAACTTTACTTATTTGGAAGTGTATGACAACGCCGTATATATCAGGGACTATAAAGGGACATTGGAAAATTTAAATGGATATGAAACAAATCATTATGAGCATAGCGATAAGGTAGAAATTCATGGGCAGGGAATGGGATTTTATTCTGCGGTAAAAGGAATGTGGGTTGGAAGGAATGTGTTTGAGCATTTTCAGCTGTGTTTGTCAGAAGGGACAGTTCCGGAGGAGCAGGATTTTATATGGCGGGAGACAGACACGGTTAAGGTTGTGTTGGGAGCTGCATACCGTGATACGTATCAGCTGGGGGAACGTTTTCAACTCGATTTTTATATCGCAGACAAAGAAGCGGAGGTGGTTGGCTTTTTAGCGGAGGGCGCAGTTTTAGCATATAAAAACAAACTGGTGAATTTAGATCAGTATCTGTTGCTTCCGCAATATGATTTGCCTTATCCTTCACAAGAGGTAGAAAGTGAGGAGTATCATTCCTTTTGGTTCGCATATTTAATGAAAAATAATGGGATGGTGGCAGCACATTGTTCGGCAGAAGGAGTACAGGAGATTGTATCTTCTCTTTGTGAAAAGGTTGGGTTGCCGCTAATTTATTATATCGATCAAGCAGATTATAGACAGATGACAACATTTGGAACAAATATGAAAGAATTAACAGAGACGCTGTTTCTTTTGGCATTAGGGAGTATGGGACTTTCTGTAGTACTGCTTTGTGTTCACTTTGTATTGCGCATAAAGGATAATATGCGGTATTATGCAATTCTTTGTAGCTGTGGTTATTCCATGAAGAAGATTATAGGCATGATTGTGGCGGAGCTTGCTGGACTTTTGCTGGTTTCTGCAGTGGTTGGATATTTCTTCGCCATGTTGTTGACCTCTTTGTTGACGGTCGGGCTGCCGCCAGCCTATTTACTTGTTTTCTTTGTGGTGGGATATGGAATTGTTCCATTTTTTATAACACTACATTGTTTGTGGAAGGTAGACCTTGCCACAAGCCTGAGAAAGTAGGATTGATATGATTGAACTGATAAAAATTGAAAAACAGTTTAAAGAAAAAAATCGTTTTGTACAAGCGCTTTCTGATGTGAATCTGGTACTGAAAAGGGGGGAGATGGTGGCACTTGCCGGAGAAAGTGGAAGCGGGAAATCTACACTTCTTAATATCATGGGAGGAATGTTATCTGCAGATAAGGGAAGCTATTCCTATTGTGGTGAACAGCTGCCGGTGTGTGATTTGCGAAAGATGGAGGCTTTTCGACGGGAAAAGGTTGGGATTATTGTGCAAAGCTTTGCATTGATACCGTTTTATACGGTATATGAAAATATAGAGTTGCCTTTAAAAGAAAGAAAGGTACCAAAAAGGATACGAAAGGAACGTATTCTTTCTGCTCTAAATGGGATGGGACTTGGTGGATTGGAAGAGGCATATCCGGACCAGCTTTCTGGAGGAGAACAGCAAAGGGTGGCAATTTGTCGTGCAATGATAAGGGAATCGGAGCTGTTACTTGCAGATGAGCCTACCGGTTCCTTAGATGAAGAAAGCGAAAAAAATATTTTGCAGCAGTTACGGGAACTGGCAAATAAGGGGGTAACAGTAGTTGTTGCAACACATAGCAGGGAAGTAATGAAGTGCTGCGATAGAATCCTTTGGCTTCGCAAAGGAAAAATAGTAGGTGAAAGACAGGATGGTTAAATGGTTTGAACTTTCATTTTGGAAGAGAAATTTTAAATTTGCCATGCTCCATATCCTTCACGTTGTTTTCGTTTTTGTGATGTTTTTCTGTTTATCCCGTTTGAAACAATCACAGAGCATTCTGGAGGGTCAGAATGAGGCATTACCGGAGGAAACAACGGAATATTTTACCGTGAGTGGAATAGAACGGATGGATTTTTCATTTCTTTTCTCGCTGGAGGAAATGGAGCATACGACCCTGCTTTCCCATCAGCCCTCTAGCGGATTGAATTATGAAGTATTGTTTTCGTCCGGTGAAAAGGATATTTTTGGAGAAAACTATTTCAAAAGACAAGATTTTTCAGACGGAATAGTATCTGTGGCTTGGGGCTGCTATTTGAAGGAAAAGGGAGAAGAAATAGAGAAATTAAAAAAAACGGTATCACAGCAGGAGAAAACAGTTGTGATGCTGGGAGAACTGCCGCACTCCGCAAATGCTGCATGGAATTATAGTGTTTTTTTTACACGGGGAGAAATTGAGGATGTGGATGTGTCATCCGTGCTGGCACTTTCTTCTTCTAAGAAACGTTATTTAGAAGTGGCAAAAAAAGCACTTTTTCAAGAGATTTCTGTACGGGGAGGTAAGGTGGAGCTGTGTGATTTCCGACAGGTAAACTATCAGGATTTTTTAGGAAGAGATAGAATGGATGTGCTATTGGTTGTAGGGGTGATTTTTTTAATGCTTTTATCGGAAAGTGCATCCATGTATGTTAATGTTCTTTGGTGCAGACCTCTTTGGAAGGTACAATTTTTTTTAGGAAAAAAGAGAATTTTTAGGGAAGAAATGCAACGAGAGTTTTGGATGCTTTTAGCGGATTTGCTTTTGGGAAGTATAGTGGTGGGTCTGTGTTACCGTGCTTCGGTTTGTGAGCTGATTGAACGGTTAGTTCCTTCCGTGTTTGTGGTGTTCTTTGTTGGAGGCATTGCGATTGTCGTTTCACTGGTTTCGGAAAAAGCAAATTTTGAAAAGCGGCGGTAGCCGTTTCTTGCACTTTTTATGGGAATATGGTATGATGAAAAGCAGATACGTTTTCTATGAAATAAAAAGCGGGCGGTAAAGAGAAAGGACAAAGGAGAGAACAGTATGAAGGTTAAGTTTCATCTTCCGGGATTGCGTGCAAATTTCCCGATTAATATGTTGGTAGTTAAAATGATGCAGAATTATCCGCAGTATTTCAGGGAAGGTTTGGAGATTGCGTCCTTTTTTGGTGAATTTCCGACTTCTAAGTGGAATGGCGGAAGATATTGTGGTGGTGACCAGTGTAACAGTGCATACATCCGGCAGGTAATTAAAGCGGTAAATGCAGAAGGGATTCCGATTCGTTTTACTTATACAAATCCACTGATTACCGAGGAGGATTTGTCTGATCCGTATTGTAATTTCTGTCTGCGCGAGGCGGATAATGGATTGAATGAAGTGATTGTGGTATCTCCGATTTTAGAGGAGTATATCCGTGAATGTTATCCGAATTACAAGATTACCAGCTCTACCTGTAAGGAGTTAAAGGATATTGATGCGGTAAATGCGGAGCTTGACAAGGATTATCACATTGTTGTGCTGGACTATAATTTAAACAATAAATTTGATTTTCTGGAGCAGATTAAGAAGAAGGAAAAGTGTGAGCTTTTGGCAAACTGCTGTTGTATCCCGAATTGCCCGCGCCGAGGAGAGCATTATCGTTTTATGGCACAGCAGGAGCAGATTGCGCTCAAAAATCGCACCCTTCCGGCAAATAAGCAGCTGGAAATGCCGAAGTGGCATTGCGAATGGGGGGAAAATACATCCGTTTATATTTTTAAAAATTACGAGACGCATATTTCCCCGGAGGATATTTGGAATAAGTATGCACCGATGGGCTTCAATCAGTTTAAGCTGGAGGGTAGAACAGCAAATCTGTTTCTTCTTATCGATACGTATGCATATTACTTTGCAAAGCCGGAGTATCGCGACGAGATGCGCTTTGCATTAACGGCACAGCTGCAGGCAAACAGAATTATTACGGTAAATAAGCCGAGAAAGGAAGTATGGCCGTAAGCCGGAGGAAGGGGAATCTGTAATTGGGTTCCTTTCTGCCCCTATGTGAGGGAAAATGAGGTAGGTATGATAGAAAATAAAGAAGAACAGGAGCGTGTCATTTTAGTCGGTGTGCGTGTATCCGACGGAGATGATACGGAGGTTTCCTTAAAAGAGTTGGATGAGCTGGTAAAGACAGCAGGTGCTGAGGCAGTGGATGTGATTATCCAGAATCGTGAAGCCGTACATCCGGGCACTTATGTGGGAAAGGGTAAGATTGAAGAAATTGCGCAGCTGATTGCCATGTATGATGCGGACGGTATTGTGTGCGACGATGAGCTTTCTCCGGCGCAGATGAAGAATCTGGAGGATGCCTTACAGTGTAAGGTCATGGACCGGACGATGGTAATTTTGGATATTTTTGCGCAGCATGCCAGAACCGGCGAGGGAAAGCTGCAGGTGGAGCTGGCACAGTTAAAATATCGTGCAACCCGCCTGATTGGCAGCTACAGCGCAATGTCCCGTATTGGCGGAGGTGCAGCGGGTGCTTCCGGCGGTATTGGTACGAGAGGTCCGGGTGAGAAAAAGCTTGAGATGGACCGGCGGCTGATTAAGGCACGGATTGCCCAGTTAAACAGAGAACTGGAGCAGGTCAGAAAAAAACGTGAGGTTGCCCGCTCCATGCGGGAAAAAAATCGGACACCGGTGCTTGCCATTGTGGGCTATACCAATGCAGGAAAGTCTACATTGCTGAATCAGCTGACGGATGCAGGTGTGTTAGAAGAAAATAAGCTGTTTGCAACACTTGATACGACTACCCGGAATTTAAAGCTGGAGAGCGGAGAGCAGATTTTGCTTACCGATACGGTAGGCTTTATCCGAAAGCTTCCGCACCATTTGATTGATGCATTTCGTTCTACGCTTGAGGAAGCAAAATATGCTGATATGATACTGCATGTTGTGGATGCCTCGAATCCGGATGCGGATGCCCATATGCATATTGTATATGAGACCCTGGCAACGCTTGGTGTGAAGGACAAGCCTGTAATTACAGCCTTTAATAAAATTGATTTGGTAGCGGAGCCGGAAAGCAGTAAGGATTTAAAGGCAGACCGCACGGTACGTATCAGTGCAAAGCATGGCAGCGGCCTTGCGGAGCTGTTGGAGGCGGTATCAGGGCTGCTGAGAGAACGTAAAATGTATCTGGAATGCGTGCTGGGCTATGCAGAGGGCAATAAGCTGGCACTCATTCGTAAATACGGGGAATTGCTGTCCGAGGAATATGTGGCAGAGGGCATTGCTGTAAAGGCGTATGTGCCGAAAGACCTTTACGGGCAATTGTTCGGGCACGGAGCTGCTTTGTAATCGGGCAGCATGAAAAACAGAACAGGACGTTAGAAGTAATTATTAAAAACCACTATATCTTGAAAAAAAACTTTTTTTTTAATAGATATGGTGGTTTTTTCTCTTGACTGCCACAAGATATAATGGTAATATTAGAGATGTACGGAACAGGCAGGAACTGATTCCGGCGTGGTAACAGGGGTTAGGGATATCGGATATAAAGGAAAAGGTACTTAGTTATCACGAAGGGAGACAAAACAAATGATTAATGTAGTAAAGCGGGACGGAGAGATAGCGGAATTTAATCTTTCCAAAATCAGTGATGCGATAACCAAAGCATTTCATGCAACGAAGAAGTCATTTAATGACGAGATTATTAATTTACTTGCACTCCGTGTTACCTCTGATTTTCAGGAGAAGGTAAAGGATAACACGGTAACGGTGGAAGATATTCAGGACAGTGTGGAGCACGTTCTGGAGAATACAGGATATACTGATGTGGCAAAGGCTTATATCCTGTACCGGAAAAACCGCGAAAAGATTCGTAATATGAAGTCTACCATTTTAGACTATAAGGATATCGTAAACAGCTATGTAAAGGAAGAGGACTGGCGTGTAAAGGAAAACTCTACGGTTACCTATTCTGTTGGCGGACTGATTTTGCATAATTCCGGTGCGATTACCGCAAACTACTGGTTGTCTGAGATTTATGACGAGGAGGTAGCAAACGCACATCGTCAGGCGGACATCCACATTCATGATTTGTCCATGCTTACGGGCTATTGTGCAGGCTGGTCCTTAAAGCAGCTGATTCAGGAAGGACTTGGCGGTATTCCGGGAAAGATTACATCTGCACCGGCAAAGCATCTTTCTACCTTATGTAATCAGATGGTTAATTTCCTTGGCATTATGCAGAACGAATGGGCAGGGGCACAGGCTTTTTCCTCCTTTGATACCTATCTGGCACCGTTTGTAAAGGTGGATCAGCTTTCTTATAAAGAGGTAAAACAGTGTATTTCCTCCTTTATTTACGGAGTGAATACACCGAGTCGCTGGGGAACACAGGCACCGTTTTCGAACATTACCTTAGACTGGACGGTTCCGGCTGATCTTGCTAATCTTCCGTGCATCGTGGGTGGTAAGGAGCAGGATTTCTGCTATCGCGACTGTAAGGAAGAGATGGATATGGTCAACAAGGCATTTATTGAAGTCATGATAGAGGGTGATGCCAACGGCCGTGGCTTCCAGTACCCGATTCCGACCTATTCCATTACGAGCGATTTTGACTGGTCGGATACGGAGAATAATCGCCTGCTGTTTGAAATGACATCCAAATACGGGACACCGTATTTTTCAAATTATATTAACAGTGATATGCATCCGAGCGATGTGCGTTCCATGTGTTGTCGCCTGAGACTGGATCTTCGGGAGCTTCGTAAGAAGACCGGTGGATTTTTCGGTTCGGGTGAAAGTACGGGCTCTGTCGGCGTAGTGACGATTAACATGCCGCGTATTGCGTATCTGGCTTCTGATGAAGAGAATTTTTATGCGCGTCTTGATCATATGATGGATTTGGCAGCGCGGTCCTTAAAGGTAAAGAGAAGTGTTATTACAAAGCTTTTAAACGAGGGCTTATATCCGTACACGAAGCGTTACCTTGGTACATTTGAAAATCATTTCTCAACTATCGGTCTGCTTGGTATGAACGAGGCAGGTTTAAACGCAAAGTGGATTGGTAAGGATATGACGGCAGTTGAGACACAGGAATTTACGAAGCGTGTGCTTAACCATATGCGTGAAAGACTCAGTGATTATCAGGTTGAGTATGGTGATTTGTACAATCTGGAGGCAACGCCAGCTGAGTCTACCAGCTATCGTCTGGCAAAGCATGACAAGAAGAAATATCCGGAAATTATTACGGCAGGTAATCCGGGAGATACGCCGTATTATACAAACAGTTCGCATTTGCCGGTTGATTATACTGCAGATTTGTTTGAAGCATTGGATATTCAGGATGAGTTACAGACACTTTACACGTCCGGAACCGTATTCCATGCGTTTCTGGGTGAGAAGCTTCCGGACTGGGAGGCTGCAGCAAAGCTGGTTCGTACCATTGCAAGGAATTATAAGCTTCCGTATTATTCTTTGTCGCCAACCTACTCTATCTGTAAGACTCATGGCTATCTTGCAGGGGAGCAGTTTATTTGTCCGCATTGTGGAGCAAAGGCAGAGGTTTACTCCAGAATTACCGGCTACTATCGCCCGGTACAGAATTGGAACGAGGGAAAGGCGCAGGAGTATAAGAACCGTAAGCTGTACGATGTTGCGCAGTCCAGACCGATAGAGGACCCGTTAAATAAAGCAACCAACCGTATTACCCTGCAAAGCGAGGTACATACTAAAATGGAGGAGATTTCCGCTCCGGAAAAGAAGGCAGACGGGATTTATCTCTTTACCACGAAAACCTGTCCGAATTGTAAGATTGCCAAGGAACTGCTAAAGGATGTTGCGTATGAGACAGTGGATGCAGAGGAAGCTTTGGATTTGGTGAATGAGTACGGTATTATGCAGGCTCCGACGCTGGTTGTAGTAAACAATGGAGAAGTACAGAGATATGTAAATGCTTCTAATATCAAAGGTTATGCGGAGAGCCTTCACCGGTAAGAGCCGAAAACAAAAAGCAGAGAAAACGGCAGGGTTGTCGCAGAAGGCGCGCGGCAGCCCTGCTTTAAAACGTTTTTTGACAGCGGGTTGCCTTTGAATGAGCTTTAGAGTAAGACGGGAGAATAAGATGAGAGAAGCAATGAAACGAACGGCATATTTAATCGGAGAGGACGGAGTGGAATACCTTGCCGGAAAACATGTGGCAGTGTTTGGTATCGGCGGTGTCGGCGGTTATGTTGCGGAAGCTCTGGGACGTGCCGGTATCGGGACGCTTACGCTGGTAGATAAGGATACGGTCAGTGAAAGTAATATTAACCGTCAGATTATTGCTACCTATGATACCTTGGGAATGAAAAAAACAAGGGCAATGGAGGCAAGACTTCGTTCCATTCATCCGGAGGGGACGGTGCTTTGCCGTGAGTGCTTTTTTCTTCCGGAAACAGCGTCTGCTTTTGATTTTAGCGAGTACGATTACGTAGTAGATGCCGTGGATACGGTAACGGCAAAGCTGGAGCTGATTGCAAGGGCACAGGCAGCGGGAGTACCGGTTATCAGTTGTATGGGAACCGGAAATAAATTGAATCCGGCTCTGTTTGAAATTGCGGATATCAGTAAGACATCGGTTTGTCCTCTTGCCAAGGTTATGCGCAGAGAATTAAAAAAACGTGGCATTCTTCATGTAAAAGTGCTATACTCTAAGGAGGAGCCGATTGCGCCGAAAATTCCGGACGGTGGAGCGGAGAAAACCGGTGGTATCGGGAGAGCAAAAGCGGTGCCGGGCAGTATCGCTTTTGTGCCGCCTGTGGCGGGGCTGATGATTGCCGCCGAGGTGGTAAAAGATTTGTTAAAAGAGGAGAAAATCAATGGGAAGACTGAAGAATGTGTTTCAGAAAAATAAGGGGGAGAATAAGACTCCTGCAAAGAACGGAGGGCAGGAGACAAAGGATTGGAGAGAATTGGCAGCAAAGAAGGAGAGACGCCGTTTTTCACTTTTGGTGGAAGATGCGGCAGAAGTTCAGCGCTTGCAGGGAATTATGGTGCTTGGAACGGTTCATGGTAAGATTAAGGAGGGGGATACCGTATATTTGTACCAGTCCATGAAGGCACCGGTGGAGTTTAAGGTACTGGGGCTGGAAACCGGTCCGCGAGTGACGACGGAGATTGCAAAAAATCAGAAGGTAGGCGTTTGCCTGAATGTGGAGGATAAGACGATGATTCCGCGTTACAGTGTACTGAGCAGTGTCTCTCCGCGGGAGGTACTGGCAGGAGGAAAGTCGGCAGTGGAGAATCCGCGTTTGCTTGGTCTGACTATGGAGTACCAGCGATTGCATGAGATACCGGAGTATTTTAATCTTTTATTATATGAGCTTTGTTATGCTCGCTTTGTAGCACCGTTTTATATGGATCAGCCGCCGATTCCGAGTCCGGACGGCACTGTGCGTTTTGCTCCGGGGGCAAAGGTGGGTGTCCCATCCTTAAAAAAGAGTGGAGATGAGTCAAAGAGCGTGTTTCCTATATTTACCGATTTGGGTGCAATGTGGAATTGGAAGGATGCGTTTCATGAGGAACAGCCGAGACAGACGGTTGTGCTGCGTCTTCCGGAGGTGATTTCGTTTGCCTCCCAAGGACATGACGGTATTGTAATTAATGCGTTTGGTCCGATGCCGGTATTTTTACCGTTGGAGCTGCTGCAGCAGGTAGCACAGACTGAAATGTTTAAAAGCTTGTTTGTAAAGGAAAAAACAGAATCGAAGGAAGATTTTAATTGAGTTCCAACGGATTGTTCGGGACAAATTTAGGATAAATGTATAGTATGTTCTTGCATTTTTGATAAAAATAGGTTACAATGAAAAAAACGGCATTGAGGAAGGCTAAGAGTTGCAGCGTTTTTCAGAGAGTCTGCGGATGGTGCGAGCAGACAGACAGCGGATTCCTTCCACCTTCGGAGCCGGAGCGAAAGCTCAGGGGCGCGCCCCGTACAGCGTACACGAGAGGTCGGGTAACCGACAATTTGGGTGGCAACGCGGAACTGTAAGACTCCGTCCCATGGCAGCAGCTGGGGACGGAGTTCTCTTTTTTCAGAAAGTATCGTATCTGTGGAGAAAAGGAGAGCTTTGTCTGAAATAAGGAAAAGAAACAGTTATGAAGGAGGACAGCTATGTTAGATTTAAAGTTTGTAAGGGAAAACCCGGAAATTGTAAAGCAGAACATTCGGAATAAGTTTCAGGATGAAAAGCTTCCGCTTGTGGATGAGGTGATTGCGCTTGATAAGGAAGCCCGTGCCACCCAGCAGGAGGCGGATAACCTGCGTGCGGACAGAAAGCGGATTTCCAAGGAAATCGGCGGTCTGATGTCAAAAGGGTTGAATTAAGAGGCTGAGGCAAAGAAGAGGCAGTTGGAAGAATCATCTACCCTC
>CAZAUP010000039.1:0-13559 GCA_964488415.1 uncultured Lachnospiraceae bacterium | reverse complement strand
AAAATCAGCTTCAGCTGCCCTGATTTCTTCAGGTACCGTTCAATCATCCTGCCCCATTTTGCGCGCAGCTCCATGGATACCTTTGCATAACCATAGCCAGGCAGGTCTACAAAGTAAAGCTGCTCATTGATATTATAAAAATTAATCGTCTGCGTCTTTCCCGGCTGGGAAGAGGTTCTTGCGTAAGCCTTCCGGTTCATCAGTGCATTAATAAGCGAAGACTTACCAACATTTGACTTCCCTGCAAACGCAAACTCCGGTAACAGATTGTCCGGCAGCTTACTGGTAATACCGCAAACTGTTTCAAGATTTACCTTCGTAACATTCATGACTGCTCTCCTTTTCCCATAAACATCCTGCCGGGGTCTTTTATCCGCTACCTTACCAGTGCTTCTGCAAGTACTTCTTCCATTTCAGATACAAAAACAACGGTCAGTCCCTTTGTAATCTCCTCCGCAAGCTCTGCGACATCAGCTTCGTTTTTCTTCGGCACCAGAACCTTCTTCACACCAGCCTGCTTTGCAGCCAAAAGCTTCTCCTTTAGGCCTCCAATCGGAAGTACACGGCCACGAAGCGTTACCTCTCCGGTCATGGCAACCTCTGAAGCCACCTTCGTTTCCGTTACCGCGGAATAAATCGCCGTTGCCATCGTAATACCCGCAGACGGACCATCTTTCGGCACTGCTCCCTCCGGCACATGAATATGGAGCTGATGCTTTTCAAAATACTCCTCAGAAAGCGAAGCGCCAAGATAAGCTCTTACAAAGGAAAGTGCAGTCTGTGCCGACTCCTTCATCACATCGCCGAGTTTACCGGTCAGTGTCATACCACCCTTTCCCGGCATGACATTCACTTCGATTTCCAATGTATCACCGCCTGCACTTGTCCACGCAAGACCGCGTACCAAACCTACCTGCGGCTTCTTCTCTACGGTATCCTTATGATACTTTTGCTTTCCAAGATAGGAAAACAAATCCTTTTCTCCTATCTTTACCGGAAGCTCCGTTCCTTCTCCGGTATCAATCCTCCATACCGCCTTCCGGCACAGCTCACCAAGCCTTTGTTCAAGTCTCCGCACTCCTGCTTCTCTCGTATAACCACTGATTACACCACGAAGCGCCCCGTCTGTAATTCTCAGCTCCTTTGCCGTCAGCCCGTTTTTCCGGAGCTGTTTTTTTACCAAATGCTTCTTTGCAATAAAAAATTTCTCCGTTTCAGTGTAGCCGGAAAGCTCAATAATTTCCATACGGTCTAAAAGCGGCTTAGGAATCGTCTCTAACGTATTTGCCGTTGCAAGGAACAATACCTCGGATAAATCTAACGGCATATCCAGATAATGATCCATAAAATGCGCATTCTGCTCCGGATCCAGCACCTCCAAAAGTGCCGCACTCGGATCTCCTTTATAGTCACTTGCCACCTTATCAATCTCATCCAACAGCAGCAACGGATTTTTCACTCCCGCCTGCCTGATTCCTGCTGCAATTCGTCCGGGCATGGCTCCAATGTAAGTACGACGATGTCCGCGAATCTCCGCTTCGTCCCGCACTCCACCAAGGCATACCCTGATATATTTCTTTTCCAATGCTTCCGCCACAGAACGCGCAACCGAGGTTTTTCCTGTACCCGGAGGTCCAACCAGACAGAGAATTGTACCTCCCGCCGTACCCGTGCGTTTTCGCACTGCCAGATACTGCAGGATACGTTCCTTCACCTTTTCCATTCCGTAATGGTCCCTCTCCAACACCTTTTCCGCATTCTCCAGGTCAATGCATTCCTTCGCTGCCTTGTCCCACGGCATATCAAGTAAGGTCTCGATATAGGTACGGACCACCGCACCCTCAGATGCTGCTCCTCCCAAACGCTTATACCGTTCAATTTCTTTTAAAATGGCTGACTTGATTTCCTCAGAGGCCGTAAGCTCCTTCACTCGCTCTGCGAACTCGTCCGCCTCATTACTCTCACCAAGCTCCTCACGAATCACCTTCAGCTGCTCGCGAAGTACATATTCCTTCTGGTTTTTCTCAACCTTTGCTTTTACCTTGTTCTGCAAATCCTTCCGAATCCGAAGCTCTTCTATCTCATTTGCAAGAATCTGTGCAAACAGCTCAAACCGTGCAAAAAACTCCTGCTCCGTCAAAAGCGCCTGCTTCTGCTCTGTGCTAAGCGGAAGCAGGGCTGCTGCCTGCTCCATCAGGCGGTCAATTTCTCCCACTCCGAGAAGCTGCCCTGTTACATCCTTTCCCACCTTAGGATTTACAGAAAAATAGACACTCAGCATATCATGAAGTGTGCCGGTCATTGCACGGCGCTCCACTGCGGAAAAGCTTTCCGAGGTTTCCTGTTCTGCCACCGTAATCTGCGCAGAAAAATAAGGGGAGACACTCACCAAATAGTCAAGCTCTCCTCGCTTTTCCCCCGTTATAAGTACCCGAATCAGATTTCCCGGAAGCTTAATAATCTGTTTAATCCGTGCAACACATCCTACCGGATATAAGTCCTCGAATACCGGTTCATCCACAGAAGCATCCCTTTGCGCCACGGCAAAAATCATCTGATCCGATTTCATGGCTTGCTCTATCGCCTGAATACTCATTTTACGGTTTACTTCAAAATGTACCAGCATGCCGGGAAGCACTGCAATATTTCGCAGTGCTAACAACGGCATAATTTTTGTTTCGTTACTCATAACATCACCTTTGCTTTAAGAACTACGCACTTTCGTCCGCGCTCCTTTGGCCCGCCTTCTTATGGGCCTTCACCTTCTGGTCGGCAAGCACAAGCTCCGGCTCTCCGGTTCCTTCTGCTGCCTCCTTCGTTACAATACATTTCAAAATGCTTTCGTCGGACGGTGCACGATACATGGTATCCATCATAATATCTTCTATAATGGAACGCAACCCTCTCGCACCGGTTTTCTGCTCTACCGCGCGCTTTGCAATAGCCCTCAGTGCCTCTTCCTCAAACGCAAGCTCTACGCCATCCAATGCAAACAGGCTCTGATACTGCTTGGTTAAAGCATTCTTCGGCTCCGCCAAAATACGAACCAGTGCCTCCTCATCCAGAATATCAAGTGCTACCGTAACCGGCACACGGCCGATAAACTCCGGAATCAGACCAAACCTTACCAAATCCTGCGGCATGACCTGACGGAACATATCTCCGATGCGAAGCTCCATACCGTCTCCGATTTCCGCATTAAAGCCCATGGATTTGTGTCCGGTACGTGCCTCCACGATTTTTTCCAGACCGTCAAACGCTCCGCCGCAAATAAATAAAATATTTGTTGTGTTAATCTGTAAAAACTCCTGATGCGGATGCTTTCTTCCGCCCTGCGGCGGCACAGAAGCAACCGTCCCCTCCAGAATCTTTAACAGTGCCTGCTGTACACCTTCTCCGGATACATCTCTGGTAATGGAAACGTTCTCCGACTTTCTTGTAATCTTATCGATTTCGTCAATATAGATAATACCATGCTCAGCACGCTCAATATCAAAATCTGCTGCCTGAATCAGCTTTAACAGGATATTCTCTACGTCTTCACCCACATAGCCGGCCTCTGTCAGTGCCGTTGCATCCGCAATTGCAAACGGTACATTCAAAAGCTTTGCAAGGGTCTGTGCAAGATAGGTTTTACCGCTGCCTGTCGGTCCAATCATAAGAATATTGGATTTCTGAAGCTCCACATCAGAATTCGGCTGCATCAATACACGCTTGTAATGGTTATATACCGACACCGCGAGTACCTTCTTTGCATCCTCCTGACCGATTACATACTCATCCAGAAAAGCCTTGATTTCCATCGGCTTTAATAAATTTATACCGCTTTCCTCCGCTCCGGCAAAGCCTTCCTCCTGCTGCAGCTCCTCTTCTACCAGCTCTGCACACAATTCTACGCACTCATCGCAGATATACACACCGGACGGTCCGGAAATCATCTTTCTTACCTGCTTTTGTGCCTTTCCGCAGAAAGAGCAAAAAAACGTTTGTCTGTCATCTGTCTTATTTGCCACTTTAAGTTCTCCTCAATATTATGCTCGATTCGTGATAACACTGTCAATCAACCCATATTCCATGGCCTCCTGAGCAGTCATAAAATTATCTCGCTCCGTATCCACCGCAATGACTTCTACCGGCTTTCCGGTATTTTCCGCAAGAATCTCGTTTAACTTCTGTCTTGTTCTTAAAATATTTCTTGCTGCGATTTCAATTTCGGTCGCCTGACCTCTTGCCCCGCCGGACGGCTGATGAATCATCACCTCTGCATTCGGCAGTGCAAAACGTTTCCCCTTGGTGCCGCCTGCAAGCAGAAACGCCCCCATGCTGGCAGCCATGCCGATACATATGGTGGAAACATCACACTTAATATACTTCATCGTATCATAAATCGCCATACCTGCAGTTACCGAACCTCCCGGACTGTTAATGTAAAGGCTGATATCTCTCTTCGGATCCTCGCTCTCCAAAAACAACAGCTGTGCTACCACAAGACTTGCAGTTACATCGTTTACCTCTTCCCCAAGAAATATAATACGATCCTTCAGCAATCTGGAATAAATGTCATAGGTACGTTCTCCCTTAGCGGTTTGTTCCAGTACATAAGGCACTAAACTCATATTGTAAAACTCCTTTCTGTCAAGGAAGGGATGCTCCACGGAACATCCCTTATAGCAATCCATTTCTTACTTTTCCTTTGCTGCATCGCGTACAACATCAACTGCCTTCTGTACTGCGATATCCATCTTAATCTGCTCTTTTTCCTTGTCGCTTACAAGCTCGGCAAGCTTTTCCTTTTCCATACGGTAGCTCTGTGCCATCGTCTCAAGCTCCTTCTCGAACTCTTCGTCGGAAACCTCAATATTTTCAGCCTTTGCCACTGCCTCAAGAACAAGTCTGCACTGGATTCTCTTTAATGCCTGCGGCTTTAAGTTTTCCATAAAGCTGTTTGCATTCATGCCGGTGAACTTGAAATACTGCTCTAACTCAAGCCCCTGCATCTGCAATCTCTGTGCATACTCTTCTGCCATCTGACGGGTCTGGGTATCTACCATTGCATCTGGAATCTCCATTGTCGTCGTCTCAATAATCTTATCGACAATAGCGTCCTCCTTTGCAAACTTTGCTTCCTTTTCTTTCTTTTCTAACAAATTCTTCTTAATATCCTCCCTGTACTCTGCCAAGGTATCAAACTCAGAGACATCTACTGCAAACTCATCATCCAACTCCGGAAGCTCCTTTGCAGTAATTGCCTTAATCTTTACTTTAAATAATGCCGGCTTTCCTGCAAGCTCCTCTGCGTGATACTCTGCCGGGAAGGTAACATTGACCTCTGCTTCTTCTCCAATGCTCTTGCCGATTAACTGTTCTTCAAAAGTATCAATGAAGGAGTGAGAACCAATCACCAGCTTATAGTCCTCGCCCTTACCTCCTGCAAACGGCTTTCCGTTCACAAAGCCTTCAAAATCAATCACCGTTTCATCTCCATCGGCAACTGGTCTGTCGTCAACAGTAAGAAGTCTTGCATTCTGCTCTCTTACACGTTCTAATTCAGCATCTACCTCTTCCTGCGAAACCGCAATCTCTGTCTTTTCTACCTCTACGCCCTTGTATGTGCCTAAAACCACTTCTGGTTTTACTGCTACTTCTGCAGTAAAAATGAACTCCTTACCCTTTTCTACCTGCACAATATCAATCTCCGGTCTGGAAACAATATCAAGGTCACTTTCCTGCGCTGCCTTTTCGTATGCAGCCGGAATCACCTCATTTGCTGCATCCTCGTAAAATACACCCGGACCATACATTTTCTCAATAATGTTTCTCGGTGCCTTACCCTTACGAAAACCCTGTACGGACAATTTATTTTTATTTTTCTGATATGCCGTCTCCATTGCTTTCTCAAACTCATCTGCCGGAACCTCGATAGTAAGCTTTACCATACTCTTACCTAATTCTTCAACCTTGAAACTCATTTCAAAATTTCCTCCTTAAAATCGTATCGTTTTATTATAACACAAAACCGCGTTGCTGTAAAGTCTCAACTACCGCGTCCGTGTATCGGATGCATAACTCATCTGTTTCCGCCTCTACCATGACACGAAGTAATGGCTCGGTTCCGCTCTCCCTCACCAAAATACGTCCCCTATCTCCCAGCTCATCTGCAACCTCTGCCACCTTTGCCTGCACTGCCGCATCGTTCTGTGCCTCCGTCTTATCCGTTACCCGGACATTCACCAGACGCTGCGGGTACACCATCATGCCGGAGGCAAGCTCCGCTAACGTCTTCCCGGTGGAAAGCATTACCTCCATCACCTTTAATGAGGTTAAGATTCCATCTCCGGTATTTGCGTGGCGTGAAAAAATAATGTGGCCGGAATTTTCTCCTCCGATAACATGACCGTTTGCCATCATATTTTCATGTACGTATTTATCACCCACCGCTGTCTTTTCATAGCAGATGCCAAGTGCATCCAACGCACGGTACAATCCGAGGTTCGACATTACAGTGGTAACAACCGTATTGTTTGCCAATTCTCCGTGCTCCTTCATATACCTGCTGCACAAAAACATAATATGGTCGCCCTCTACAAGGTCTCCGTTGTGTGCCACCGCCAAACACCGGTCTGCATCTCCGTCATAAGCAAACCCCACATCCAGCTTCCTTTGCTTTACCAGCTCTGCCAAGCCTTCTATATGTGTAGAACCACAGGCCGTATTAATGTTCAGACCGTCCGGCTCTGAATTAATCACGCAGGTCTCCGCACCAAGTGCATCAAACACCTGCTTTGCCACTGCAGTTGCAGAACCGTTTGCCAAATCAAGTCCCACTCTCATTCCCTTATAAGAATGTCCGGCCAAGGAAATCAAATACTCAATATAACGCTCTCTGCCGGCAGCATAATCTATCGTCCTGCCGATGCCTTCCCTTCTCGCATACGGTACTTCTTCGAGTTTACCGTCAATATATTCTTCGATCTGCTGCTCTACTTCCGCTTCCAGCTTCGCACCATCCTTATTGATTACCTTGATACCGTTATCATAAAACGGATTATGGCTAGCGGTAATCATAATACCACAGTCGAAGCCTTCCTGTCTCACTATATATGAAACACTCGGTGTCGTTGTTACATGAAGCAGATATACGTCTGCACCGCTGGCAGTCAGTCCGGATACCAGTGCATATTCCAACATATAGCCGGAACGTCTTGTATCTTTTCCGATTACCACCTTCGCTTTATGCTCTTTGCCGTAATAGTAACCCAAAAAGCGCCCCACGCGATATGCGTGTTCTACGGTCAAATTCACATTTGCCTCACCGCGAAAGCCGTCTGTACCAAAATACTTGCCCATATTGCCTCCATTGTATTCCAATTGTTTACATATGGTATACTCTAACACACATGAAAATGAAATGCAAGCAACAAAATCACCTTTTTATAAGAAATCGGCTATCTGATACCGATTTTTTTGTCCCCTACTGTCGATTTTTCTTCTTTTCGGAACGAAACCTGATTGCGCCCTGTATTTTTTGCATGATACAACTCTTTGTCCGCCCTGCGGTACAATCCCCCGAAGCTGATATCCTCCCTGCAGCGTTCCGCAGTTACACCGATACTGACCGTAACATACTTGTATTTTGCCTCCTCGGAATGCGGCATCCGGAGATTCCCGACCCCCTGCCGGATTTTCTCTGCCAGAAAATAAACCTGTTCCTCCTCCATTCCGTATAAGAATACAAGGAACTCTTCACCTCCGATACGCGCCGTCAGGTCCGATTTCCTTCGTACCGTAGACCGGATCACCTCTGCCACTCTTTGTAAACAGACATCTCCCTGGGGATGTCCGAATCTGTCATTATATTTTTTGAAATGATCCACATCAATCACCATAACCGCTACCGGTTGCTTCAGGCGCTCGCACAAGGGCCATACCGCCTCTACCTGCCGCATCATTCCTCTTCTGTTCTGAAGACCTGTTAACGGGTCCGTCTCCGCCTGCCTCACCTCAAGCGTATACTTCCGGCGATACCCCTCAGCCTTTCTGCTTTCCTGATACAGCTCATGTGCAATGAAAGCCGCCAGCAGCTGGACACCAACCACTCCAAGAACCTGCTCCGGAGTCAGATTCTTTTTCAAAAGCAATACAAAAGGCACCAAAAACTCAATCCCCGCAAACAAAGCATACTCTCCTTTTCCGTACAGCAGGATGCAGGCGTTCAGTACCACTGTAAAATAATACGGTATCAGGGAACCGGAAAATGACCAGGCCGAAAACGACAGATACAACAAAAGGCCTACATGGACCAGCATGTAAACCATTTTAAAAAGCCACAATTCACTTTTCCGCCGTTTTGCCCGCAGCAAATAGAAGGAAAAAAAGCCAAAGGCCGCGGAAACCATGGCATATACCGCAACTATCACTGAAAGTCTGCCGTAGCCTTCTGCCGTCTTTGTCTGCAACAAAACAGCCAACACCGCAATCGATGCAAGTGTCATAATTACAGTACTGCAAAAGATACGCCATACATTCCTTCTCTCCGGTGTATTCTTCTGACAGCCCGCAACAGTTTTAAGAAAAATATCCCCCATACCATTCCCTCCATGCGGCGCTATAGGTAGCAACATTTTGTAGAGTCCCGCAAAAAAGTAACACTATATCTTGATTATATCACTTTCTTTTTTCGATATGCAACTACTATTTTGCATTTTTTTACATTTTTTCCGTTCTTTTTCTCTACTTTTTCTCATAGAGTAAGAAAAAAAGGCTGCTGCCATGTCTTTTTTATATGAAGTTCTATCTACCTGTAACCGCTTTTTATGGAACGGTCCCCTTCTTTTTCTGCTTCTTGGAGTTCATTGCTTATTTACGCTCCGGCTGAAATTTATCCAGCGCCGGCTTCCCTCCGCCATACGTCTTTCCATGGATGGCAAAAAAAGGCATGCCTTCCGCTCCCTGACAACAGCACTGGCCGCCACACTCGGCACCGGAAACATCGTAGGCGTTTCCTCCGCCATTGCTTTGGGTGGTCCGGGTGCCGTTTTCTGGTGCTGGATAACCGGTCTTTTAGGAATGTCCACCGCATATGCAGAGTGTTATCTCTGTATGCTGCATCGGCAAAAAAATGCAGACGGAACCCTTCGGGGCGGCATCATGTATGTGTTGGAACACGCACTTAACAGGAAACGTGCCGGTCGTCTTTTTGCGTACCTTTTGCTAATTGCATCCTTCGGTATTGGTTGTTCCACGCAGGCAGGCACCGTTACCGAAACCGTTTCCGCCCTTACAGGCATCGCTCCTGCCGCCACCGGTATCGTTCTGGTCATTGCCGTAGGCTACGTCATTCTGCACGGTTCTGCCGCAATCACAAAATTTTGCAGTATTCTTGTCCCATTTATGGCTCTCTTATACTTTTTTGCCTGCATCCTGCTGCTACTGTTCAACGCTCCTTTTGTGGTTCCCTCCCTCCGGCTGATTCTCACCTCCGCCTTTTCCCCGACAGCTGCCATCGGAGGCATCGCAGGCGGCTCTTTTCTCCTCTCCGCCCGCTACGGCATTGCCAGAGGCCTGTTCACCAATGAGGCCGGCATCGGAACCGCGCCGTTGGCATTTACGGAAGCAAAAGAAAACAGCCCTGAAAAGGCTGCACTTCTTTCCATGTCAGCGGTCTTTTGGGACACCGTGATTCTTTGCGCCCTGACCGGTATTGTTATTGTCAGCTCCCTGCTCCGGGTTCCGTCATTAGCCGACGACTACACCCCCACCACGCTGGCAAGCGCCGCCTTCTCTTTGCTTCCCTGCGGAGAGCTTCTGCTCGGTATTTCTCTGATTGCCTTCGCCTACGCCACCCTAATCGGATGGTCCTATTTCGGTACACAGGCCGTCACCTACCTTTTCGGCATTGAGGCACACACAATCTACCGTTACTGTTATCTCGGTATGATTTTTCTTGGTTCTGTTCTGTCACTGCCTCTTATATGGGAGCTTACCGATTTTATCAATGCCTGTATGGTTCTTCCCAATGTATTTGCCTTATTTCTACTGCGGAAAACAGTTAAGGCGCCCTCTGCCTAGTACAGTGTAACCGAAAGCCTTCTATTTGTCTGCACAATATTGAATTGCTTTCAATAGCTCCTCCGCCTTTTCTTCCCCTTTAAGCACCGAAATCAGTGCTGCGGAAAACGAAATTGCGGTTCCCATACCTTTGCTGGTAATAATAGTTCCGTCCATTACTACCGCATCCGGCATTGGCACGGCTCCGAGAAGCTCCTCCTCAAAGCCCGGAAAGCAGGTCGCATGTCTGCCCTGCAGCAGACCGTTTCTTCCTAAAATAATCGGTGCCGCGCAAATTGCCGCAAGATACTTTTTTGTCCTGCCATAGGCAAGTAATACCTTTTTTAAGCCTTCGTGTGCCATCAAATGGCTCGTTCCCGGCATCCCGCCCGGAAGCACCGCCATCACACCGTCCTCGTAGGAATACTCTGAAAACAGACCGTCCGCTTCTACCACAATGCCATGTGCACCCGTTACGCTTTTTTTCCCGTTCACGGAAACCATCACCGTTTCTACCTGTGCACGACGAAGCATATCCACCACCGTTAGTGCCTCGATTTCTTCAAAGCCCTCCGCAAAAAAAACATAAACCCTGCTCATAATACACCTCTGTCTTCTCTATTTTATCTACTGACTTCTTGCACGTAAAATTAAAATCCGCTCTAATACCGTGCGGTATATTTCAATAATCCGGGCATCCACATAAGCACAACGATTCGTAATAAACTGATAGGTTTTAATCCCAAAGCAAACCGTAATTGCCAAAACCGCCCCAAGAAGCACCTGTGTCTGCAGCCCCGCTGCCAGCAGGAAAAACCACGCTGCCAGATACACAAAAAAGGTCAGTGAATAGGTTCTCCCTACATGAAACGCCTGAAACATTACTTCGTTTAACCGCATCTGCATTCCGAGGATTCGCTCCGAATCCAGCCGGCTGCAAAATTCATACATCTCTTCGTACAGTTCCTTACATTCTCTCACCTCCGGACCGCAATTCCGATGTACAAAATCTGCGTATCCGTCATACCGCTTTGCTCCGAACTCACTTCTAAGAAGTTTTTTAAATATATTCATGGTTTCCCCACTTTCTCTCCGTTTACTTTCGCTTCTGCTATCAAAGTATATGCAGTTCGGTTTTATCCTCCACAAACAATAACTTCCACAGCATCCATTTTAAATCTTTTTTACTATAATTACAAGCTATCATTTTATTAATCCGATTATTTTTCTATAACCCTAGGACTTTATTCACAAATTGTTCATGAAATATCCACATCAAAAACATATATGACAATTATACTGACATCATAAGAACAAAGGGTAACGCAAGTTGCTTTCACTTTTATGATAGTCAGTTTACTACTTTTTCATAAGATTGGGCCCGGCAGTAACCCTCCCCATTTATACTGGGCTTCTCCTCTGGATACCTCCGCTAACCACGGAGGTATATTTTTTTACTTTTCCCGAATTTTATTGGAAATACCATGCAGCAGTACCCATAAAAAGTGTCTCTAAAAAAAATATCGTTTTATGTCTTTTCATTACAGATAAAATTTGCTATACTAGGGATAAAAGAAAGGAGATTCGATATGTCAACTATTACTGTTATGAACCATCCGTTAATCCAGCATAAAATCGGTATTATGCGTGATAAGAACACCTCTACAAAGGAGTTCCGTGCCTTGGTATCCGAAATTGCCATGCTGATTTACTATGAGGCAAGCCGCAATCTTCCCCTTGCCGACAAAGAAGTAGAGACTCCGCTTGTAAAAACCGTTGTAAAGGAAATTGCAGGAAAAAAGCTTTGCGTTGTTCCAATTCTTCGTGCCGGCATGCATATGGCAGACGGTATTTTAAATCTGACTCCTAACGCAAAGGTCGGTCATATCGGTCTTTACCGTAACGAGGAAACCCTGGAGCCTGTGGAATACTTCTGTAAGCTCCCGTCTGATGCGGCAGACCGTGAAATTTTCGTGGTTGACCCGATGCTTGCGACCGGCGGTTCCGCCATTGCTGCCATCGATCTGCTGAAGAAGCGCGGCATCAAAAAAATTCGTTTTCTGTGCCTGATTGCCGCTCCGGAGGGTCTGGAAAAGCTACAGGCTGCCCACCCGGATGTTAATATCTTCGTTGGTGCAAAAGATGAGCGTTTAAATGAAAACGGCTACATTTTACCTGGTCTCGGTGATGCCGGCGACCGCATCTACGGTACAAAATAAATCAAAAACGCTTTTCCTAAAAACAGCAAGGATGCCTCTTTTGTCACTGAAAAAGGCATCCTTGTTTTTTTCTATTGCGTTACTTTTCAATCGTAAACTTATATACGGTAATGGACTCAGCCTCCTTATATGCCTTTACTACCGGAGACGGAAAGCTCGGAATATTCACGGCATTCGGAAAATACTGTGTTTCAAAGCAGACACCGTGCCGCTTACCATAGGTACAGCCTCCTTTTCCCTTTAACCCGTCACGGATGAAATTGCCGGAGTAAAGCTGCATCCCCGGAAGGTCAGTATATACCTCCATGACACGTCCACTCCTCCTGTCATAGAGCTCCGCTACAAACTCGGCATCCTCACCGGTATTGTTTAATACATAATTGTGGTCATAGCCGCCGCCAAGACGAATTGCCTCAAAATCCGCATCTATCCCATCGGCAAGAGGCTTACGCACTCTGAAATCCATCGGGGTACCGGTAACATCCGCAAGCTTTCCGGTCGGAATCAGCTTCTCATCTGTTGCCGTAAACGCATCCGCATCCACCATAACCTCCTGGCCAATGACCAGACCGGAATTATGTCCCGCAAGGTTAAAGTAGGAGTGATTGGTAAAATTCACAATTGTATCCTTATCGGATACGGATAAATACTCGATGGCAAGCTCGTTTTCATCCGTCAGAGTATAAGTCACCGTAATATCAAGATTTCCCGGAAAGCCCTGCTCCATATCCGGACTGAGACGGGAAAACTCAATGCTGACACCGCCCTCTTCTTCAAACGTCTCAGCCTCATACATATATTTATCGTAGCTGACAGAACCGCCATGCAGACAGTTACCGTTATCATTATCCTCTACCCTGTACTCCGTTCCGTTAATCGTAAACCTTGCGCCACCGATACGATTGCCGCATCTGCCGATGAAGGAGCCGAAAAAGGTCGGATTCTCCTCATACTCCTTTAACGTATCAAACCCCAGCACAACATCTTCTAATCTGCCGTTCTTGTCCGGCACCCAAAGCTGTACCAGCACCGCACCAAAATCAGAGAAAACAGCCTTCATACCATTTTTGTTCTCCAATATGTAAAGCTTTGCCTCCTCACCCTTTGCAGTCCTGCCGAAACTCTTTACTGTGATTCCCATTCGTTCTCCTTTCCTTAAACCGGACTTTTTCCGATCATCCATTCTTCCTTCATGATACTGTATCCGGGTCCCAATGTCAAGAAGTTCTATCCCGGCAGCACGACATACGCATGAATTTTTATCCCACACAAATATCCGTTTTTTTCCTTTTA